>WFNN01000170.1 GCA_015488545.1 Thermaceae bacterium
GGGGCGGCGGGTGGGGGGCTCTCAAGCGGCGGCCGCTGGCTTTTTAGGGTTCGTAGCACCTCGGCGTAGCGTCCCCCCGGCCGGAAGACCGGGATGATACGCTGGATCTCGTCTAGCAGCGGCCCCTCCATCAACCGCACCCAGTCTTCGGGGCGGTCGCCAAGACCGTTTTTGCGCTGGGCGCGCTGAATAAGGTTGCGGGCGGCAGCCGGTGGTATCCCGTAGCTGCTGAGCGCTTCCACGATGAGCTCCTCGGCCTCCGGCATAGGTCACCTTCGTGCGGCATTATACGCGGGGTTCGGCGGGGTTCCCGAGCCGGAGAGCGGGGTCGGCGCCGCCCTCGACCCAGTAGGAGCCGTCGGCGAGGACCTCTTTCTTCCAAACCGGGAGGATCTGCTTAACCCGATCGATGGCGTAGCGGGCGGCGGCGAAGGCTTCGGGGCGGTGGGGGCTTGAAACCACGATGAGGATCGAGGCTTCCCCGGGGCTGACCCGCCCCAGCCGGTGCCCGATGGCGATCCGGCCGAGCGCCCAGCGTTCCCGCATCTCCCCGGCGATCTGGGCGAGGACCCGGGGGGCCATTTCGGGGTAGGCCTCGTAGACCAGGTGGTCCACCGTTTGGCCCCGGTTGGGGCTGCGGGTCGTGCCCAGGAAGACCACGCTGGCTCCGAATTCGGGGCGCACCGCCCAGGCCAGGAGCGACCCCAGCAGGGGCTCAAGCGGCTCTTGGGTGAGGAAGAGCCGCTCCCCCTCGCCGCCGGAGACGGGGGGAAGAAAGGCCAGCTCGTCCCCGTCCCTGAGCGACATATCCGGCTTGGCGAAGTTGGCGTTGACCGCCGCCATCCCGGCCGACAGGTCCAGCCCGGGAAAGCGCTCTTCCAGGGCGGCCAGGGCGTCGGCGACGCGGGCCCCCTCGGGCAGCTCGAGGTCAAGGGCCTCGGCGCCGGCGGTTTCGCGGTATTGGGCGAACAATCGGACTTTAACGCGCATCTTCCCTCCCCAGTACCCTTCCCAGGGTATAGGCTACGCTGAGCGCCCGTCGGTAGCGCATCCGTTCCGGCCCCATAATGGCCACCTCGCCGCGCCAGCCCGGACGGGCAAACCCCACCTGCACCCAGGCCGCGCCCTCGGCAACCCTGAGGTTGACCCCGCCGGGCGGGGTTAGCGGCTCGGGCGGGGGTTCCTCGGCCCAGGCCACCAGCCGCCGGAGGAGGGCGGGGTCCTTGGCCTCGGGTTCGGAAAAGAGCTCCGAGAGCCCTTCGAAAAACCGTTCGCCACGACCGGCGCCAAGGGCTCCGGCCAAGGCGCGCAGCAGGGCCTCGAGCTGGGGGGAGCGGCCGTGTAGGCGGGCGAGCTCTTCGGGGCGTAGGGGGGTCTTGAAAAGGCCCTCGGCCTCGGCCAAAAGCTCCTCACGGGGTTCGAACGGCAGGGTAAAGGTCCCCTGGCGGACGCGGCCGCCCTCGAGCACCGCCACCGCCAGCACCCGCTGGCCCGCCAGCGGGGAGAGGTGCACCGCCAGAATGCGTTGCGACCGTAGGGGAACCAACCGGAGAAGCGTGGGGTAACCGGCCAACCGGGCGGCCATCTGGGCGGCCAGCCGCGGCCAGTCCTGCCCCGAGCGTTCCAGCGCGTCGGTGAGCCGCCGGGCGGTGGCCTCGGGGAGGCAGCGGGGGGGAAGGAGCCCCAGGGCGTAGGTCGAGAGCCCCCGCTCGGTGGGCACCCGCCCCGCCGAGGCGTGGGGTTTTTCGATGAGCCCCAGGGCCTCGAGCTCGGCGAGATCGTAGCGGACCGTCGCCGGGCTAACGCCGAGCGCCTCGGCCAAGGCGGCCGAAGGGATCGGCCGCTTTTCCTCGATGAAGCGCTCGACCAAAAGCCCAAGGAGCCGTTTCTGGCGCTCGGTCACGTAATTATTCTAGCGCTCCACGGTCGGCGTTCAGACTGTCATAAAAAGACGCGTCATCTGGCCACTTTCGTATGCACACTTTGCAGGATTATCGGCAATACGGGTAGATGTGTTCCGTCAAAAAGCCTCAAGTGTCTGCTGGGGGCTTGACAGCATATTTATACGCATCGTAGCCTGGCGGCGTATGGAGGTGAGGGTGAAGAGACTCGCTTGGGCAACGGTTCCCTTGGCCTTGGGCTCGGCCCTAGCCGCCGGTGGACCCGACACCGGCAGCACCGCCTGGATGCTGGCGAGCACCGCGCTGGTTCTCCTCATGACCCCGGCGCTGGCCTTCTTCTACGGCGGGCTGGTGGGCCAGAAGAATGTGCTTAACACCATGATGATGAGCTTCGCGGTGCTGGCCTTCGGCGGGGTGGCCTGGGTTCTGCTCGGCTACAGCCTGGCCTTCGCGCCCGGCACCGCCTACATCGGTGGGCTGGCCTACGCCCTGGCCCACGGGTTCATGGAAAAGGGCAAGCTCCTGGTCGACGGCGGGCTTCCGGTGATCGTGAACCTGGGCTTTCAGGGCACCTTCGCCATCATCACCGCCGCGTTGATCTCGGGCGCGCTGGTGGGGCGGATGCGGTTTTCCGCCTGGCTGGTCTTTTCGACGCTCTGGATTCTCTTCGTCTACGCCCCCATCGCCCACTGGGTCTGGGGCGGTGGGCTCCTTTCCAAGGCCCTAGACTTCGCGGGCGGTACCGTGGTGCACATCAACGCCGCCACCGCCGGGCTGGTGGGGGCGCTGGTCCTGGGGGCCCGCCGGGAGTTCGGGCGGGTGGCCTTCCTGCCCCACAACATCCCCTTCGTGCTGCTCGGCGCCGGCCTCCTTTGGTTCGGCTGGTTCGGCTTCAACGCCGGCAGCGCCCTGGCCGCTAACGAAAGCGCGGCGCTGGCCTTCGTGAACACCATGTTTGCCCCGGCGATGACCGCGGTGGTCTGGATCCTGCTCGACTACCTCAAAAACGGCAAGGCCACCGCGGTTGGCGCGGCCACCGCGGTGGTGGTGGGGCTGGTGGCGATCACCCCGGCGGCCGGTTGGGTGGGTCCTTTGGGGGCGCTCTGGATCGGCGCCCTCGCCGCCTTCCCCAGCTACTACTTCCTGCTGGTGCGGCCCAAACTGGGGCTGGACGATTCGCTTGACGTCTTCGGGGCCCACGGCCTGGGGGGTATCACCGGGGCGATCCTCACCGGGGTCTTCGCCGCCGCCGCCTGGAACGGGGGGACCGCGGGGGGCCTCGAGGGCAACTGGGCCCAGGTTGGTTACCAGGTCCTGGCGGTGTTGGTGGTCATGGCCTACAGCGCGGTGGGGACCCTGGTGCTGCTGTTCGTCACCCGAGCCTTCGTGCCCTTACGGGTGGCGGGTCGCGACGAGGCGGTGGGCCTTGACGCTGCCCTCCACGGCGAGGAGGCCTACCCCACCACCGAGGGCGCGATCCTGGTGGCCGAGGAAGGGGGTGCGGCGTGAAACTGATCGTGGCCATTGTCCGGCCGGAGAAGTTGAACGACGTGTTGGAAGCGCTCTTTAAGGCCGAGGTTCGCGGGCTGACCATCACCCGCGTCTTGGGGCACGGGGGCGGAACCGAGCGGGTGGAGACCTACCGGGGGACCACCGTCAAAATGGGCCTCTACGACAAGGTCAAGCTCGAGATCGGGGTATCGGAGCCGTTCGTCAAGCCCACCATCGAGGCGATCCTCTCCTCGGCCCGGACCGGGGAGGTGGGCGATGGAAAAATCTTTGTCTTGCCGGTGGAGAAGGTGATCCGTATCCGCACCGGGGAGGAGGACGAGGCGGCGGTAACCCCGGTCAAGCCGGGCGGGGAGTAGCCCGCCGGACGCCGCCGGCCCGGGGGTGGGCCCGGGTCGGCCTTTTGCATAAATATGTTGCCGCCGTTGACGCTTACCCCTCGGGGGTGGAATAATCGCCTGTGGAAAGGGGGTTTTTGATATGAAGAAGGCGCTGCTACTGGCGTTTGCCGTCGTTATGGGCCTCGGCCTAGCCCTGGCCGAGCGCTGGGACATGCACGTGGCCTGGCCGCCGGCCAACTTCCACACCAAGGGGGTTGTGCGGTTTGCCGACTTGGTGAAGGCGAAGTCCGGCGGCAAGCTGGACATCGTGGTCCACCCTGGCGGAGCGCTGGGGTACAAGGGCGCCGAGATCCTGCGGGTGGTCCGCGACGGCACCCTCCCCATCGCCGAGGTGCTGATGGGGAACGTTCAGGGCGACGAGCCCATCTTCGGCCTGACCTCGCTACCCCTTTTGGCCGCAAGCTACGACGACGCCTGGCGGCTCTACCAGATCGCGAAGCCCTACTACGAGAAGGCCCTGGAGCGGAACAACGCCAAGCTGCTCTACGCGGTGCCCTGGCCCCCTTCGGGGATCTACACCAAAAAGGAGCTGAAGAGCACCGCCGACTTCAAGGGCCTCAAGGTGCGCACCTACGACGCCAACTCCGCCGAGTTCGTTCGGCTCCTAGGCGCGGAGGGGATCGCCATTCCCTTCTCCGAGCTCTACACCGCGCTCTCCACCGGTCTGGTGAACGCGGTGCTCACCTCCACCGTCACCGGGGTGGACGCCAAGCTCTGGGAGGTGACGAGCTACTTCCACCGCATCAACTACGCCTACCCCCTGAACATGGTGATCGTGAACAAGGCCATGTTCGACCGGCTCCCGGAGGACGTGCAGAAGGCGGTGCTGGAGGCGGCCAAGCAGATCGAGGACGAGCAGTGGAAGAACTCCAAGAAAGCCGACCTCGCCTCGGAGCTGGCGCTTAAAAACCACGGCATGAAGGTGGTCAAGAACATCACCCCCGAGCTCAAGGCGGCCATGAAGAAAGCCGCCAAACAGCTCTGGGACAAGTGGCTCGGGATTGCGGGCAAGGACGGGCAGGCGATCTTCAAAGCCTACTTCGGCGAATGAAAGCCCTGATCCGGGCACTCGAGGCCCTGGTGACCCTGGCCGGTTGGGTCGCCGGGGCCCTTTTAGTGGCCACCACCGCGCTGATCTTCGCCGAGATCAGCCTCCGGCTCTTGGCCGGCCGCTCGACCCTGGTGGCCCAGGAGTACTCGGGGTACCTCCTGGCGGCGATGATCTACGGCGCCGCCGGGTACACCCTGGCCAAGGGGGAGCACATCCGGGTGGGGCTTCTATACGAGCGGCTTTCGCCGGTGGGGCGTCGTTGGCTTGACCGGGTCGCATTGCTTTTGGGGCTCTTCTTCAGCACCCTGCTGGTGCTCGCTTTCTACGGCCTCTTCGCCGACTCGCTCCACTACCACACCCGGAGCTTCACCCCGGCCCGCACCCCGATGGTCTACCCCCACGGGGGGGTGCTCTTCGGGGCGGTGCTGCTTTGGATTGAGTTTCTGGCCCTTTTCCTCCGGTCCCTTTTCGACCCCCGGGGACCCTGGGGGGAGGCCTCGAGGTAGACCGTGGGACCCGATCTGCTCTACGCATCCCTCGCCATTCTCGGCGTGCTCTTCCTATTGCTCGGGCTTTCCGTCTGGGTGGCGGTTTCCCTGTTCCTTACCGCGCTTTTCGCCCTTTGGTTCTTCGCCTCGCCGCCGCCGGTCAAGGTGCTCGCCAACATCGGCTGGAACGCCGCCGACTCCTGGGCGCTGGTGGCGCTGCCCCTCTTTATTTATATGGGGGAAATCCTGCTTAGAACCCGCCTTTCCGAGAAGATGTTCGACGGGTTGGCCCCCTGGCTGGGCCGGCTGCCGGGCGGGCTTTTGCACGTGAACGTGGCCGCCAGCACCCTGTTTGCCGCGATCTCCGGGTCCTCGGCGGCCACCGCCGCCACCATCGGGAAGATCACCATCCCCGAGCTCTTAAAGCGGGGGTACGACGAACGGCTGGTGGTGGGGTCGCTCTGTCTCTTATACAC
>WFNN01000171.1 GCA_015488545.1 Thermaceae bacterium
AGCGTCAGATGTGTATAAGAGACAGAAACCAGGAGCGCCGCCCGGGGCACCGGCGGTCGGCATTATGAGGTCCGTCTTCGGGCGGCGCTCCTGGTTTCGGTCGACAACGCCAACGCCGCCTACCCCCAAACCGGTTTCGGTCTCGCCCGCCGGATCTACGAATTCCCGGTTGAGGGCGGGGTTACCCGGCTGGTCTTCGAAACCCGCGGGGGGGAGGAAGGGCGGGTAGGCCCGGTGCGGAGCGCCCGCCTTTACCTCCTGCAGCTCGCCGACGCTCTCCAGGGTTTCCTGGTCCACGTGGGCGGCAGCCCGCTGGCCCAGAAGCGAATCGAGGACGAGGGTTTCGTCACCTTCGACGGCCTTTACGATAAGCGGCACTTTCGGCGAAGCCGGGACCGCCGCCCGCCCCACAACGACTACGCCGACCTGGGCGCGATCCGAAAGGAGCTCGCCCGGCTCGGGCTCGACCGGGTGACGGTAAAGACAGGCGGCGCCTACACCCTGGGTCCGGAAGACCCGCCGGGTAGCGCGGTTGCCGTGCGCTACGCCCCGGACTACACCAGCGGATTTGTCTTTCGGGGGGGAGGCTACCGCTGGATCCGCAACGGCCGGGTCACCGGGGTGGCGGTGGACGCGGTGGTGCTGGTGTACGTCAAGGCCCGGGTGCGGGATCGGGTCGGCCGATTGGCCATCGAGCTCAAGGATGGAAAGGGCGGGCTTTACCTCGAGGGTCGCTACCAGCCGGTTCGCTGGAAGCTTGCTACGGGCGGCTTCGTCCTGACCGATGCCCGGGGACGGTTGGTGGATCTTACCCCCTACCGGGTCTGGTTTCTGGTTGTCCCCCCCTGGGCCAAGGTGGAGTAGCGGACCGCGTCCTCCAGCCGGCTGAAGTAAGCGTAGCCGCTGCCTTCCGGTAGCCGGGGGGGATCGACCAGGTAGTAAAACGGGCCCGTTGCCAGGTTGACCGCGGCGTGCCCGGCCTCGAGGGCGAGCTCCTCGAGGCCGGCGGTGCCCTCGAAGGCGTACTCCCCGGGAAGGTCAAGCTCGGCCAGCATGGACAGCCACTCGGCGAAGGCCGCCTTGTCCAGGTCTTGCGGCAGCTGGAACCGCACCCCGCCCCGGGCGCTTCCGAGCAAACGGTGGCGCCGAAGGAACCGCCGGAGCGCCCGGCGCTCTTTGCCCCCAGGGCGGTAGGTCAAGTAGCGGGGGGCCTGGAAGCTATAGCGAAAGCCCGCCGGCGCACGCTTCCGAAGGCGGTACACCTGCCCCTTGTCGGGGACCCGGTGGTACGTTCCGGGTAGCTCGACGGTATCGAAAAGTTCGGCGTAGCGGCGGAACCGCGCCGAAGGTGGAAGGTCGGGGAAGAGGTGCTTGTAGCCGATTGTGCCCACCCTCAGGCCCATCGCGCAAACCAACCGGCGGCGAGCCAGAGAAGCTCGGGCCTGGGCTCGTGCCCGACCCCGGGAAAGACGGCCTTGGCCAACGCCCCCGGCCGTCCGGCGTAGCGGGGGGCGAGACGGGCCACCGTCTCCTCCATCATGGCGACCGGCACCACCCGGTCGTCCTCGCCGTGGAGGTGGAGGAGGGGGATCAAGGGGTAGGCCTCGGCCCGCTCCAGGGCCGGTACGAAGCCTTCGGGAAGATAGGGGAGAAGACGGGGTATGGGCCGGGCGGCGGAAAAGAGCACCGCCGCCGCCCGGGCCTCAAAGCCTCGGGCCAAAAGCTCGTGCACCACGTAGCCTCCCATGCTGGCCCCGAGCAGGAAGACCCGGCGTACGGAAAGCGCTTCCCGGGCGAGGCTTACGATCCGCGGGGCCTCTTCGACCATCCCCATGATGGCCTCGACCAGCAGGGCGGGGGCTTCGAACGGGTCCCGCACGGGTCCACGTTCGCCGTGGTGGGGGGCATCCGGGTGCAGGGTGGCAAACCCTAAGGCGTGCAACGGTCCGGCCAGGCGAAGGGTGCGTTCCTTGGAGCCGCCGGCGCCGTGGAAGAAGACCACCAGGCCGCGCGGGCTGCGGGGGCCGGCCAGGAGCACGGGCACCCCTTCGATGACGCGCCTTTCCTCCAACACGGCTCTCCTAGTCCCCTAACGGAAAAGTTCCGAGACCGACTCCCCCCGGTGGATTCGCCAAATGGCTTCGGCGAAGAGCGGCCCCACCGGGAGCACCTTTAACTTCTCTGGCAGGGGATCCGGTGGGGAGCAGGTATCGGTGGCCGCCACTTCTCGGATCGGGGCCCGCTGGATTCGCTCGATCGCCGGACCCACGTAGACCCCGTGGGCCACCGCCGCGTAGACTTCCCGGGCACCGAAGCGTAGCACGGTTTCCGCGGCTTTCACCAGGGAGCCGGCGGTGGACACCTCGTCGTCGACGATCAGGGCGATCTTTCCTTCCACCTCGCCGACCAGACTGCGGGCCTCGACCCGGGTGTCGGTAATTCGCTCCTTCTCGATGAAGGCCAGCGGCAGCGAGAGCCTTTTGGCCACTGCGCTGGCCCGCTTGATGCCGCCGGCGTCGGTGGCCACGATCACCGCTTCTTCCAGGGCCTCGATTCGGGTGGCGAAGTGGTTGGCGATGACGGTTTCGGCTGAGAGGTGGTCGAGGGGAATCTTGAAGAAGCCGTGAACCTGGGGCGAGTGCAGGGTCATGGTGAGTACCCGGTCGGCTCCCGCGGTCTCGATGAGGTCGGCGATCAACCGCGCGGCGATGGAGATGCGGGGTTCGTCTTTTTTATCGCTGCGGGCGTAGGAGAAGTAGGGGATCACCGCCGTGACCCGGTGGGCGCTCGCCCCTTTGGCGGCGTCGATCATCATCAAAAGCTCGAAGAGGTGGTCCTGGACCGGAGGGGTGAGCGACTGCACCACGAAGACATCCGCCTCGCGGAGCGATTCCTCGTAGCGGACGAAGAGGTTGTCGTTGGCAAACTTCTGGGTGCGGCTGCGGCCCAGGGGGACGCCGAGCGAGGCGGCGATGGACCGGGCCAGGTTGGGGTTCGATTGTCCTGAGAAGACTTTGAGCGGGCGCTCCATGCCGGGCCGTAGCATAGCACGGTAGACTAGAGCCCCGGAGGTAAGGGGAATGCGCTACATCTTCGTGACCGGCGGCGTGGTGAGCAGTTTGGGTAAGGGCATCGTGACCAGCTCCCTGGGAGCGATTCTTCGGGGCCGGGGGTACCGGGTCACGGCCCTGAAAATCGACCCCTACGTCAACATCGACGCCGGCACCATGCGGCCCTACGAGCACGGCGAAGTCTTCGTTACCGCCGACGGGGCCGAGACCGACCTCGATATCGGCCATTACGAGCGCTTCCTAGACCGCGACCTGGCCCGCATCAACAACGTCACCACTGGGCAGGTCTACCTTTCGGTGATTCAGAAGGAGCGCCGGGGCGACTACCTTTCCCAGACGGTGCAGGTGATCCCCCACGTTACCGACGAGATTAAGGAGCGGATCCGTCGGGTGGGCCGGGAGCAGGACGCCGAGATCGTGATCGTCGAAGTGGGGGGGACGGTGGGGGACATCGAGAGCCTGCCGTTTTTGGAAGCCATTCGCCAGATGCGCTTCGACGAAGGGCCCGAAAACACCCTTTACATCCACCTCACCCTGGTCCCCTACCTCCGCACCTCCGAGGAGTTTAAGACCAAGCCTACCCAACACTCGGTGGCCACCCTGCGTTCGGTGGGTATTCAGCCCGATGTCATCGTTCTGCGTTCCGAGAAGGACGTGCCGGCGGAGGTCAAGAAGAAGGTCGCCCTCTTCACCAACGTGGACGTTGGTTCGGTGTTCACCAGCTACGACGTGGGCTTCATCTACGAGGTGCCGCTTATCCTCGAGGAACAGGGCCTCGGCAAGCGGGTGGAGGAGGGGCTCGGGTTGGAGCCGGTCATCCCCAACCTGGGGGTGTGGCGGGAGGCGGTCGAGGTTTTGAAAAACCCCGAGCACCGGGTGCGGATCGCGGTGGCGGGGAAGTACGTCAAGATGCCCGACGCCTACCTCTCGCTTTTGGAGGCCCTTCGGCACGGCGGGCTCAAGAACCGGGCGGCAGTGGAGATTGTCTGGGTGGACGTGGAGAAGCTAGAGAAGGAGGAGGACCTGGCCGAGGCCTTCGCGGGGGTGGATGCCATCCTGGTGCCCGGCGGCTTCGGGGTTCGTGGCATCGAGGGCAAAATCAAGGCTGCCCGCTACGCCCGCGAAAAAAGGATCCCCTACCTGGGCATTTGCCTGGGGATGCAGGTGGCTGTGATCGAGTTCGCCCGCCACGTGGCCGGCCTGGAGCGGGCGAACTCCACCGAGTTCGATCCCTACACCCCCCACCCGGTGATCGACCTGATGCCCGAGCAGCTCGAGGTCGAGGGGCTCGGCGGTACCATGCGGCTTGGCGATTGGCCGATGCGGATTAAGCCGGGCACCCTGCTCGCCCGGGTTTATGGGGGGAGGGAGCTCGTCTACGAGCGGCACCGCCACCGTTACGAGGTGAACCCCGATTACGTGGCCCGGCTGGAGGCGAAGGGGCTGGTGGTCTCGGGGGTCACCCCCGGTCGCGAGGGGCGCGGCGAGGGGCTGGTGGAGGCGATCGAGCTCAAGGGTCACCCCTTCTTCCTCGGGGTCCAGTCCCACCCCGAGTTCAAGAGCCGCCCCATGCGGCCGAGCCCGCCGTTTGCGGCCTTCATCGAGGCCGCGCTTCTCCACCAAAAGCGCCACCGCCTCCTGGCCGGCGAGGCCTAGCCGGCGAGCAAGGCGAACTGCCGGGCGGCGCGGCCGGAGAAACCTCGGCCCTCGAGGGCGAACTTAACCGCCCGGGCCTCGGTTTCGGGGTCCAGCGGGCGGCCCAGGTGCCTTTCCACCGCTTGAAGGTAGCGGCGCTTGTCGAAGGGCGGGAAGGTGATCACCACCCCGAACCGGTCAGCGAAGGAAAGCGTTTCCTCCCTCTGGTCGAAGGCCGCCGGGCCCTCCCGGTCGGCCCAGGTTTCGCGAACCAGGTTCCGTCGGTTGCCGGTGGCCAGGATCATGGTGTTCGCCGGCCGGGCAAAGAGGGCGCCCTCGAGCAGGCTTTTGAGCAGCCGGTAGCGCTGGTCGTCGGCGTCGAAGGCGAGGTCGTCGAGGAAAAGGACGAACCGCTGGGGCAGCCCCCAGAGCTTCTGGTAGAGAAGCGGGAGCCTTTCCAGGCCATCGGGCATTACCTCGATAAGCCGTAGCCCCTGCTCGCCGTAGGCCGACACCAGGGCGCGGACGGCGGTCGATTTGCCGGTTCCCCGGGCCCCGTAGAGCAGCACCGGAGGGACCGGGCGACCTTTCAGAAACCGTTCGACCAGCCGGCGTAGTTGGCGGATCGCGTCCTCGTACCCCACCAGTTCGTCGAAGCTTGCGGGGGCGGGTCGCGCCACCGGGGTTAGCTCCCGGTTCCAGACGAAGGCCGATCGGCAAACGAAGGGGGCCCGGCCGTAGCGGCGGTACACCCCGGCGAGGTCGCCGGCGTCGCCGGCCTCGAGCACCTTTAGCGCCGCCCACTCGGCTTCGGTCGCCGGTCGGGTGCCGAGGTCGGGCAGGGGGTGGGCCTCCCGAAGCCGGTTCCGTAGATCCCGGAGCTCGGCAAGCTCCTCCTCGACCAGCCGGACCAGCCCGGCCGGGGCGCCCTCGCTGAGTCTGGTGGCCAGCTCCTCGGCGGCGAGCACCGCCTGGGCCAGCGCCCACCCCCAGGGCTCGCCGTGGGGGAGATCCAGGGCTAGGGCCAGCCGCCGGGGATCGGCCTCCGCCACCCCGGGGGGTAGGGGGAAAAAGCGCGCGGTCACCTCGCGGTTCATCATAGCCTGGAAAAAAGATGGTGGGCCCTGCAGGACTCGAACCTGCAACCCACCGATTAAGAGTCGGTTGCTCTACCAAATTGAGCTAAGGGCCCACGGCCCGAAGGCCAGCATCTACTCTAGCCCCACCCGGCCCGTTCGTCAAGGCGTGAAAAGCAAAAAGAGCGCGATGCCGAGGGCCAGGGCAAGGGTTTCCCCGAGGGCGTACCCGAACAGGAAGCGCCGGCGTTCGCGCCGTCCCGCGGTTCCCAGAAAGAGGCGGAAGGCGATGAGGTTGGCGATCGAGGCGATCGGGGTCCCGAAGCCCCCGACGTTGACCCCCCACAAAAGGGTTCGCCAGTGGGGGGTGAAGGGGGCCAGGAAGACCGCCGCCGGCACGTTGCTAAGGCCCTGGGAGAGGAGCACCGCCAGGGCAAAGACCGGGAAGCGGTGGGGAAAGGCGAGGGGGACCAAGGCCTCGAGGTTATCCACCAGCAGGAAGAAGGCCGCGAAGGTTAGGAGGAGGCCGTAATCTACCGCCCCAAACGCGCCCCGATCGGCGAGGAGGAGCAGACCGAGCGCGACCAGGGTGGCGGGTAGGGGCAGCACCCGGAGCACCGCCCCGATCACCACGAGAAGGGCGGCCAGGGGCAAGCCTAGCCGGCCCCGGGTAGGGCTCTTCCCGCCGGGGGGGGCGGGCGGCGGTCCGAGCCACCAGGCCGCCAGACCGAGGAGGGCGAAGAAGACCGCCCCTAGGGGAAGGATGGCGGTAACGAAGGCACCCAGCCCGGGCCGGTAATACCAATAGAGGTAGAGGTTTTGGGGGTTGCCGAACGGCGTCAGCGCGCTCCCGGCGTTGGCGGCCAGGACCAGGAGGACCGCCAGCTCAGCCCGGCGGCTTCGTAGCGCCAAAACCAAGGGCAGGGTGGCCAGGAGGGCCACGTCGTTGGTCACCAGCGCGGCGAGGAAGAAGGTGCCCAGCACCAGCTTGGGGCCCAGCGCGTGCCCGGCCTCGAGGCGGCCGGCCAGCGCGCGGAAGTGACCGCCCCGCTCGATCGCCTTGACCGCCGCAAAGAGCAGAAAGAGCAGGTAGAGGACCGCGAGCTCGTCCCGGGAAAACCGTGGCCAGGCCCCGCGGAGGGGTGTGGTGACCAAAAGCCCCAAAAGAGCCATCCCCAAAAACCCTTCGCGGGAAAGGCGACGCCCCACGTAGGCAGCCTACCGCGCGGGGCTCGGGACGTTCGGGTCGTTTTAGCCCAGCTTTTCCAGCGCCTTTTGGTATTTGGCCTCGGCCACCTCGAAGTTAACCACGTTCCAGAAGGCCTGGATGTATTCCGGGCGGCGGTTTTGGTACTTGAGGTAGTAGGCGTGCTCCCAGACGTCCAGGCCAAGGATGGGCGTGAAGTTCTGCATGACGGGGTTGTCCTGGTTGGCGGTGGAGAAGACGTGGAGCTTGCCGAAGGCGTCGAGGGCGAGCCAGGCCCACCCCGAACCGAACCGGGTGGCGGCGGCCTTGGTGAACCGTTCCTTGAAGCCTTCAAAGGACCCGAAGGCGGCGTCGATCGCTGCAGCCAGCTGGCCGACCGGGGTGTGGGGGCCGCCCGGGGTCAGGATTTCCCAGAACAGGCTGTGGTTTAGGTGCCCACCGCCGTTGTTGCGCACCGCGGTCCGGATGTCCTCGGGGAGCGCGTCGACGTTTTTAACCAACTCCTCGGCATCGTAGCGATGCAGGTAGTCGTACTTCTCGATCGCCGCGTTCAGGTTGTTCACGTAGCCCCCGTGATGCTTGGTGTGGTGGATCTCCATGGTGCGGGCGTCGATGTGGGGCTCCAGGGCGTCGTAGGCATACCCCAGTTCCGGCAGCTTGAACGGATACGGCATACGTGCTTCACCTCCACCCCAAGGGTAAACGCCGGGGCCCCCCGAGAGTGTGCCCCGGCGCATAAACCCGAGCGGAGCTTACGGGATTCCCGGTTCGGTCATCCGCCAGGGGTTAAGCAGCGCGTCGACTTCTTTTTCGGGAAGGATTTCTTCCTCGAGGAGCAGCTGACGGATCGTCTTGTTCTCCGCCATCGCCCGTTTGGCCAGCTCGGCGGCCTTGTCGTAGCCGATTACCGGCACCAGCGCGGTTACCATCGCCAGCGACCACTCGACGTAGCTTTCGGCCTTTTCCTTGTTGGCCTTCATGCCCTTTACCGCCCGCTCGGTGAAGGCCCGGACCGCGTTGCCCAGCCAGGTGATCGACTCCAGCAGGTTTTTGGCGATAACCGGCATCATCACGTTGAGGTCGAGGTTGCCGTGGGTGTTGGCCACCTGCACGGTGGTGGCGTTGCCGATGACCTGGGCCGCCACCATCATCAGGGCCTCGTTCATCACCGGATTCACCTTGCCCGGCATGATCGAGGAGCCGGGCTGCACCGCCGGGAGTTGAATCTCGGCCAGACCGCAGCGGGGGCCGGAGTTCAACCAGCGGATGTCGTTGGCGATCTTGAGGAGGCTGGTGGCCACCGTGGCCAGCTGGCCGGCGAGCTCGGTGGCGGCGTCCTTGGCGTGCTGCGCTTCGAAATGATTGGCCGCTTCCCGGAAGGGCAGCCCGAACCGCTTGGCCAGCTTCTCGGCCACCAGCCGTCCGAAGTCCGGGTGCGTGTTGAGGCCGGTCCCCACCGCCGTACCCCCCTGAGCGAGCTCGTAGAGCCGGGGCAGCACCGACTCCAGCCGCTCAATGGCCAGCTCGACCTGGCGCGCCCAACCGCTCGCCTCCTGGCCCAGGCGGATGGGGGTCGCGTCCATCAGGTGGGTGCGCCCGATCTTTACGATTCCGTCCCACTCCTCGGCCTTCTCGACCAGGGCGTCCCGCAGCTCCCGCAGCGCGGGGAGCAAAACCTCGTGAAGTTCCACCGCCGCCGAGACGTGGATCGCGGTGGGGATGGTGTCGTTGGACGACTGGCCCTTGTTGACGTGATCGTTCGGGTGCACCGGCGCCTTGCCCCCCCGCCTGCCGGTAAGGATCTCGTTGGCCCGCCCGGCGATCACCTCGTTGGCGTTCATGTTGGTCGAGGTTCCGGAGCCGGTTTGGAAGACGTCGAGGACGAACTGGTCGTCGAGCTTGCCCTCGATGACCTCTTCGGCGGCTTGCAGGATGGCCTTGGCTCGCTCCTCGTCGAGGAGGCCGAGCTCGAGGTTGGTCTCGGCAGCAGCGTGCTTGATGGCCCCCAGGGCTTTGATGAACACCCGTGGGAAACGGACGCCGCTTATGGGGAAGTTCTCCACCGCCCGCTGGGTCTGGGCCCCGTAGTAGGCGTCGGCGGGGACCTTGAGCTCACCTAGCGAGTCCCGCTCGATCCGGTATTCCATCGCTCACCTCCAACGGCATTCTAGAACCCCGCTGGCGGAGGCTTGTCCCGCCCGTTGAAAAGGGGGCCCGAAGGCCCCCGTACCGGATGGGAGGTGTGCGGTCGCCCGGTTACTTGCCTTCCTCCTCGCCCTCCTCAATGTTCACTTTGGGCTTGGTCTTGAGGTTGAAATCGATGTAGTTCTGCATCGGCGCCGGCGGCAGCTTGTAGTGGATGAAGGGGTGACCGGTGGCGGCGTGGCAACCGTTGCAGCCGGCCACCGCGGCCTCGAAGCGGGTTTCGAAGGCGTTCCAGTCCTGGGCTTCGATCGCTTTCTCCAAGGGGTCCAGGTAGCTGTGCTCGAACTCCTTAAGCAGGCCCGCCTTGCCCGGCCGGGTGATCTCGCCCACCTCCTGGATTTCGGTGGCCTCCTTGAGCTCGTACTGGGCCAGCGCCCAGTTGCCGCCCTTGGCTGCGTAGTAGGTGTTGGTGAACCGGTCGCCGTACTCGATCATGACGGTTCCCAGCCCGGGCTGGATCGAGGCCAGGGCGTTGACCCTCTCCTCGAGGCTCCCCTTGTAGATGTCGCGCATGTGCTCGGCGGCCAGGCCCACCGCAGCGACGGCCAATAGCCCTAACAAACCCAGTATCAACCTGCGCTTCATGTTTCCTCCTTTCGAACAGCATGTTAGCACGGCGTGAGAGTGGGCATGCTAGGGATATATGTCCTGAACAGTATAGATACCGAATGGTATTAACTATGTGTTTTAAGTTACATATTGCTACAAAATCGATAGTTGCCGGTATAAAAACCGGGGTATATGGCAAGCCGCAGCCCTGGGGGCGGGGACGGACTAGGCGCCGGGGCTTTTGTGTACGTGGACCACTTTCCATCCTTCTGGGTACTGGGCCAGCACCCGGGTTTCGTTCACCGTCCGGTGCCGGATCCCCTCCTCCCCGGCCACGGTGAGGAGCAGGGTGTAGCTGGCCACCGCCACGTTGCCGAAGAGATCCAGCCGGGGATCGAGAAGGTCGTAGCGCCAGTCGTCGCCGCTGCCGGCCCAGTCGTGTTCCAGCATGAAGGCGTGGAAGCTCTTGCCCTCGAGGCGGTGGGGGGTGACGAACCACTCGTAAACCACCACGTCGTCGGCGGTGGTTTCGTCGTAGATCGCCCAATCGCCGGCGTAGATCGCCGAGAGGTGGCGGTGCAGGGTCTCCCAGATCCGGTTTTCCATGGGGCCATTGTAGGCTGGGGGGGTGGAGGAAAGGCTTTACCGCGGGCTGGCCCACCCGCTGGTTCGCGTCGGGGTCGGGGCGCTGGCGCTCGTTTACCTGGGCGTGTTGGCTTTGGTCCTCCTGCCCCCGATCCTTCGCCTGGCCGGGCCGCCCCCCGACCTCGGGTTCTTCGGCTACCCCCCGACGCGGGTTGCCGCCTTCCTTGCGGCGCTGGGCGAAGGGGGGCGGTTGCTTTACCGCCTGTTTCTCCTCGCCGACCTCGGGTTCGCCCCGCTTTACGGGCTGGCCCTGACCGGGTGGCTCTACCACCTTTACCGTCGCCCAAACTACGCCCGTTGGCCGCTGGTGGCCGCCGTGGCCGATTGGGCCGAAAACCTCCTTTTGCTCGCCAATCTTGGTTCGTTTAACCCCCCAGCGGCCACCCTGGCCGGCTACCTGACCTTTTTTAAGTGGCTTCTGCTGGCCTACAGCCTTTTAGCCCTGTTCCTCGGGCTTTTTTGGTGGCGGCGGGGGTAGGTTAGCCGCCCGGTTGGTATTCGCCGAAGACCGCCCGGAGGGCGCCGGCGACCTCGCCCAGAGTGGCCCGGGCCCGGAAGGCATCGAGGACGTAGGGGAAGAGGTTTTCCGCTCCCCGAGCGGCGTCCTTCAGGCGTTCGAGAGCGGTCTGGACCGGGCCCGGATCCCGCTCGGCGCGGTAGCGGCGGATTTCCTCGGCCCGCCTTTGGCCGACCTCGGGGTCGATCCTCAGGACCGGCACCGGGGTTTCCTCTTCTAGGACGTAGGCGTTGACCCCCACGATGATCCGCTGCTTTTCCTCCACCTCGCGCTGGAACCGCCAGGCCGATTCCTCGATTTCTCGCTGGATGAAGCCGGCCTCAATGGCGGCTACGCTGCCCCCGAGCTCGTCGATCCGACGGATGAGTTCTTCTGCTTCGCGCTCCAGCGCGTCGGTCAGGTGCTCCAGGTAGAAGGAGCCCCCCAGCGGATCAATGGCCCGGGTGACCCCGGATTCGTAGGCCAGGATTTGCTGGGTGCGTAGCGCGATCAGGGCGCTCTGCTCGGTGGGCAGGCCAAGGGCCTCGTCGTAGGCGTTGGTGTGTAGGCTTTGGGTACCGCCGAGCACGGCGGCGAGTGCTTGGTAAGCGACCCGCACAATGTTGTTTAGGGGTTGCTGAGCGGTGAGGGTGGAGCCCCCCGTTTGGGTATGGAAGCGGAGCATCCAGGATTTTTTGTTCTTGGCTCCGAACTCCTCCCGCATGATCCGGGCCCAAAGCCGGCGGGCCGCCCGGAACTTGGCGGCTTCCTCGAAGATGTCGTTGTGGGCCGCGAAAAAGAAGCTGATGCGGGGGGCAAACCGGTCCAGGTCGAGGCCCCGTTCCACCGCAGCCCGCACGTAGGCCTTGGCGTTCGCCAGGGTGAAGGCGATTTCCTGCACCGCGGTGGCCCCGGCTTCCCGTATGTGGTAGCCGGAGACCGAGATGGTGTTCCAGCGCGGCACGTGCTGGGAGCAAAAAGCGAAGAGGTCGGTGACCAGCCGCATCGAAGGTTTGGGGGGGTAGATGTACGTCCCGCGGGCGACGTACTCCTTTAAGATATCGTTTTGAACCGTGCCGCCCACCTTTTCCCAGGAAACCCCCTGCCGCTCGGCGACCAGGAGGTAAAGGGCCAGGAGCATCATCGCCGGGGCGTTGATGGTCATGCTGGTGGTGACCCGGTCGAGGGGTATGCCGGCGAAGAGGCGCTCCATGTCCTCCACGGTGGCGATCGAGACCCCTACCCGCCCCACCTCGCCGACCGCCAGCGGGTGGTCGGGGTCAAGGCCCAGCTGGGTGGGCAGGTCGAACGCCACCGAGAGGCCGGTTTGGCCCTGGGCGAGGAGGTAGCGGAAACGGCGGTTGGTCTCTTCGGCGCTGCCGAACCCGGCGTACTGGCGCATGGTCCACAGGCGTTCGGCGTACATCCGGGGGTAGATGCCGCGGGTAAAGGGGTATTCACCGGGCCGGCCAAGCTTTTCGCGGTAGTTTGGGGGGAGGGATTCGTAGAGTTCAGGCACGGTGACCTCCTAGTGCAGGACGAGGCGCAGGAGCAGGAAAACCAAAAGCACCGCCACAAACAGGGTGGCCACGACAGGGAGCACGAGCTCGAAGACGGCCAGGGTCAGGGCGACGAAGTCCTTCCAGTCGGGGGGATCCTGCTCCGGCACGATCGTATTCTAATCTGTTCTACGCTTTACTTTTTTTACTTAGCTTTACATATCGGTTGTTGCTCTATACCTATGCCCCCCCTTATACTTTGCCCGGTATGGGCCGCGAGCTGAGGTTTCGTAGCGTTTTGAAGGCGGTGTCCCGGGAGGCTGGGTGGGAGATTTTGCGGGCGGTCGCCGAGGGGCCGGTGCGCTTCACCCAGCTAGAGAAGAATACCCGGGTCAGTCCCCGCACGCTCTCCGAACGTTTAAAGGAGCTCACCGAATTGGGCCTGATCGAGCGGGTGGCTTACCCCGAGGTCCCGCCGCGGGTCGAGTACACCCTGACGTTGAGCGGGCGTCGGGTCATCGAGGTGCTTTCGTCGCTGGAAGCAGATTTTTCGGAGTAAGCTGAAATTCGTATGTCGGACGCTTCGGTTGCCGTTTTTTTCTATGCCCTTTTGACCGCGCTGGCCACCGGGCTTGGGGCCCTGCCCTTTATTTTCGTCAAGAACGGTGGTAAGCGCATCCTGGGGCTGGCCAACTCGGTGGCCGCCGGCTTGATGTTGGCGGCCAGCTTTTCCCTTGTTTACCAGGGCTTTCCCTTGGGGTCGGGGAAGACCCTTCTTGGGGTCTTGCTGGGCCTCGTTTTTATCCTCCTTGCCCATCGGTTTATCGAAGCCCGCGGCGGATTCGAGTGGGGCAAGATGAGCCGTATCGACGCCAAAAAGGCGTTGATG
>WFNN01000172.1 GCA_015488545.1 Thermaceae bacterium
AAGCGGAGGGGGGGCGGGGGGCTATCCTCCTCGTCTTGCCATTCCGCCGGTCCCTCGAGGAACTCCCGGTAACGCTGGACGAAACCGTGGGCCAGCCGGGAGGCCTCGGCAAGGTTTTCCCAGGGGGCGAAGTGGCCGGCGCCCTCCACCGTGACCAACATGCCCCGCTGCTCGGGAACCCATTCGGTCACCTCGTGGCCGTACCGCATCGGGGTAAAGACGTCCTCTGTGCCAACCGCCACCAGCACCGGCGCGACCAGACGGCGGAGGTCCCGCCGGCGATCGCCTAACCCCTCGATCGCGGCCAGCCAGGCGGGAAGATCGCGCCCGGCCAGCCCCTCGGCCCAAGCCTCGATCTGGGGCTCGCCGCGTTCGAGCAGAAGGGAGCCGAAAAACCAGGGCGCGGCCGCCTCGCTAAAGGCGGCCACGCCCCCCAGGCGATGGGCGATCGAAAGAGCCCTTACTCGCGCCCGGAGGGCGGCGTCGGCCCGGAAAAAGGGCGAAAAGAGCACCAGGCTGCTGGCCTCCACCTCGGGGGCCAACGCCACCGCCGCGATCGCAGCCTCGCTGAAGGCTACCAAATGGGCCCCCCGAGGGATGCGCCGCCGCCAAACCCGGGCGGCCATCCCGGGGTCGGGCTGGGGGTCGGCCTCCAGGAGGCGGTACCCGCCGAACACCTCCCGGTAAGCGGAAAACCCCGCCGGGGGGCTGAGGTAACCGGGGAGAAAGACGACCGTTTCCACCCTCTTATCCTGGCACAGGCCGGGGCGGTGGGTAAAAATCGTGGCATGAACGCAGGCATCGATAGCGGTCTGGACGCGACCCTCGGGATCGAACTCCAGACCTTGGAACCGGACCGGGTGGTGGCCACCATGCCGATCACCAAAGGCCACCTCCAGCCCTACGGCTTCCTGCACGGAGGAGCCACCGCCGCCCTGGCCGAGCACGTGGCTAGCTTTGGCGCCAACCTGAACCTAAAACCCGGCCAGGCCGCCTTCGGGCTGGAAATCCACACCACCCACCTCAGAAAAAAGCGTGACGGCACCCTTATCGCCACCGCCACCCCGGTGCACCGGGGGCGGCGCATCCAGGTGTGGCGAATCGAGATCGAGGACGAGAAGGGCCGGCGGGTGGCGGTAGCCCAGTGCACCTTGGCGGTGGTCCCGCTTGACAGCGATCCGCCGGGAGCATAACTTTTCATCATGAACGCCGGACGCAAGGGGGGTGGGCGCGTGGAGGATGGGTATACGCGCCACCGGCTCCCCCGGTGGAACGGCTAGCTAGCACCGAATCCCCATATTTAAAGCGAGGTTCACCCATGCTGATCGTGCTAAAAAAGCAGGCCGATGAACACGCCCTAGAAGATCTGATCCGGGAACTCGACCGGTTCGGCTTCAAACCCCACGTCTCCCAGGGGGTCGAAACCACCCTGGTGGGGGCGGTGGGCAAAGGCCCCACCCCGGAGATCATGGAGCACTTCCGGGCCCTGCCCTACGTGGCCGAGGTGATCCGGATCTCGAAGCCCTACAAGCTTGCAAGCCTCGAGGTCCACCCCCTCCCCACCGTCCTTCGTTTCCCCACCGGAGCCACCGGTGGAGGGCACTTCATGGTTGCCGCCGGCCCCTGCGGGGTGGAGTCGCGCGAGCAAACCCTCACCGCCGCCCGGTACGTAAAGAAATACGGTGCCCAAATGCTTCGTGGCGGCGCCTTCAAACCCCGAACCAGCCCCTACTCCTTTCAGGGTCTGGGCGAGGAGGGGCTCAGAATCCTGGCCGAGGCCAGGGAAGAAACCGGCCTTCCAGTGGTTACCGAGGTCACCAGCCCCGACAAGGTCGCCCTGGTGGCGGAGTACGCCGATGTCCTCCAGATCGGGGCCCGCAACGCACAGAATTTTGCCCTTCTAAAGGAAGCCGGGCAGTCGGGAAAGCCGGTGCTTCTGAAGCGCGGGATGAGCATGACGCTCGAAGAATTTCTCATGAGCGCCGAGTACATCCTCTCCGAGGGGAACCCGAAGGTGATTTTGGTTGAGCGAGGGATCCGCACCTTCGAGAAGGCCACCCGCTTTACCCTAGACGTTTCGGCAGTTCCGGTGCTCAAATCCTGGACCCACCTGCCGGTCTGGATCGACCCCAGCCATCCCGCCGGCACCCGCGCGTACGTGACCCCGCTGGCCCTGGCCGGCGTGGCCGCCGGGGCCGACGGGTTGATCGTGGAAACCCATCCCAAACCCGAAGAGGCCCGATCCGACGCCGCGCAACAGCTTGACGAGGAAGAGTTCGCCGAGTTCATGAGCCGGGTCAAGGCCCTCCTGCCGGCGGTGGGCAAGGCGCTCGATGCGACCGCTCTACGCTAAGGCCGGAGTCTTCGGCGTCGGCCTCTTGGGGGGCTCGGTGGCCCTGGGGCTGCGCTCGCGGTTTTTGGCTGAAGAGGTGCACGCCTACGACCGCGACCCGGCCACCCTCGAGGCCGCTCAAGCGCTGGGGGTGGCCACCCACGTCCACCACGAGCTGGGAAGCTGGGTAGCCGAACTCGACCTGGCGATTCTGGCAGCTCCGGTGGGGGCGATTCCCGAACTGGTAAACGCCATCGCCCCGGTCGCTAGCCCCCAAACCCTTTTCACCGACGTCGGTAGCGTGAAAGCCCCGGTGGTGGCCGCCGCCCAGGGACGGCTTGGACGCTTCGTCGGCGGCCACCCGATGGCCGGTAGTGAGCGGGCCGGGGTGGAAAACGCCCACGCCGGCCTGCTGGAAAACGCGGTTTGGGTGCTCACGCCCTCGGCCGAAACCCAGGCCGAGGACCTCGAGGAACTCCAGGTCCTGGTGGGCGAACTCGGCGCCTACCCTCTGGTGGTGCCCCCCGAACTCCACGACCACCTGGTGGCGCGGGTAAGCCACCTCCCCTACGTGCTGGCAGTGGCCCTGAACCTCCTGGTCGCCGGGGACGAGCAAAGCGATCTGCTTATGTTCCTCGCCGCCGGGGGTTTCCGCGACCTCACCCGGGTGGCCTCGGGCAGCCCGCGGATGAGCCGCGACATGGTGGTGGAAAACCGTCAGGCGGTGCGGGCCGCACTGGCCGACCTCAGGCGCCAGCTCGACCGGCTGGAAAACGCGCTGGACGACCCCGAATCCTTCCTCCGGCTCGCCGAATCCGCCAAACGCACCCGCGACGCCCTCCCGGTGGTTAAACGCAGCCTTCTGCCGGTGCGGTACGAACTGGTGGTGCAGGTGCCCGACCGGCCCGGCGAACTTGCCCGTATCACCACCGCCCTTGGCGAAGCGGGGGTCAACATCAAGGACATCGAGGTGCTTTCGATTCGCGACGCCGGCGGTGCCATCCGGCTGGGCTTTGGGGAAGCCGAGGAAAAGGCCGCCGCCCGGCGGGTCCTCACCGGCATCGGCTACCGCGTGGTCTAAAATCGGCGGCGTGAACGACGTCTTTCTCAGGGCCCTCGCCGGGCAGCCCACCCCATACACCCCGGTCTGGTTCATGCGCCAGGCCGGGCGATACCAGCCGGAATACCAAAAGCTTCGGGAGCGCTACACCCTGCCCGAAATCGTGCGCACCCCGGAGCTGGCGGTAGAGGTCACCCTGCTTCCGGTTAGAAAGCTCGGCGTCGACGCCGCCATCCTCTTCGCCGACCTCACCACCCCGCTACCGGGCATGGGGGTTTCGTTGGAGTTGGTCGAGGGGAAGGGACCGGTGATCGAACGTCCCGTTCGGAGCCAGGAGGACCTCGCCCGTCTTCGGCCCCTGGAACCCGAACAAGACGTTCCCTACGTTCTGGAGGCTATCCGGATTCTCAAGCGCGAACTGGACGTGCCCCTCATCGCCTTTGCCGGCGCCCCCTTCACGTTGGCCTCGTACCTTGTCGAGGGCGGCGCCTCGCGGCGGTACCTCGAGGTCAAGCGGTTCATGTACCGGGACCCCGAGGGCTTCGGACGATTGCTGGGCCTGCTCGCCGACAGCATGGCCCGCTACCTGAAGGCCCAGGCCGAGGCCGGCGCCGACGCCCTGATGGTCTTCGACTCCTGGGTTGGCCAGCTCACCCGCCGGGATTACCGCCGGCACGTGCTACCCGCCACCCATCGCCTCTTCGTTGAGCTTGCGGGTGCCGGACGGCCCACTATCTACTTCGGCACCGGCACCATGCACCTCCTGGAGCTATTGAAGCAGGCCGGCCCAGAAGCTCTCGGGCTCGACGCCGTAACCCCCCTGGCCTGGGCCCGGGAGCGGCTGGGGGCGACACCGGTCCAGGGCAATCTCGACCCCGCTTACCTCTTCGCCCCCAGGGATCGCCTGCTGGCCGAGGTGGACGCTATCCTGGAGGAAAACATGGGACGACCCGGCCACGTTTTTAACCTGGGCCACGGCATCCTGCCCGGCACCCCGGAGGCGAACGTCGCCGCTGTGGTGGAACGTGTGCACGAAAGGACGGGCGCATGACCGATGTTCTTCTCATGTACTACGGAACCCCTTACCGGGAAGAGGAGATCGCCCCCTACTACACCGATATCCGACGGGGGCAGCCCCCTCCCGAATCGCTCCTTCGCGAACTGA
Source organism: Thermaceae bacterium (assembly GCA_015488545.1). Classification (GTDB taxonomy): domain Bacteria; phylum Deinococcota; class Deinococci; order Deinococcales; family Marinithermaceae; genus WFXV01. The sequence goes on from WFNN01000172.1 coordinate 4,558, forward strand.
AAGAGCGCTATCGGGCCATCGGGAAAAGCCCTCTGAACGAGATCACCTTCACCCTGGCCGGACGCATCGAGGCCTACCTCCGCCTCTTCGCCCCCCGATTTCCCCGCGGGCTCTCCAAACCCCCGCCGCCGCGAAGCGAGGAGGGCCTGCCCAGGGTCTTCGTGGGCGCCAAGCACGCCCGGCCCTCGATCGCCGAGGCGGTGAAGGCCATGGCAGAAGCCGGGGTCCGGCAGGCGGTGGGGCTGGTGGCCGCCCCCCACTACTCCACCCGGTCCATCGCCGAATACGAGGAACGGGCCAGAAAAGCCCTCGCCGAACTCGGCGACCCCTTCGCCTTTCGGATGGTGCCCAGCTACGCCGACCACCCAGCCTACATCCGGGCCCAGGCCGAGCGCGTCCTCGAGGGACTCTGGCGGTTAAGGGAACCGGGGCGTGCGGCGGTGCTCTTCACCGCCCACTCGGTCCCCCTGCGATCGGTCGAGGCCGACGGCGGGGTTTACCCCCGCCAGCTCGAGGCCACCGCGCGCCTGGTCGCCCGGCGCCTCGGGATCGCGCGCTACCGGCTGGCCTACCAGTCCGCCGGTCGCACCGACGAGGAATGGCTAGGCCCCGACGTCAACGAAGCCATCGAGGAACTGGCCGCCGAAGGGGCCAGCGAAGTGCTGGTGGCCGCCATTGGTTTTCCCGCCGACCACCTCGAGGTCTTCTACGACCTCGACTACGAGGCCCAAAGCACCGCCCAGCGGGCGGGCATCCGTCTGGTCCGGGCGCCCTCGCTGAACGCCCGGCCCGACTACGCCCGGGCGCTTGCCCAGATCGCCGAGGAGGCCGCGCTCTCGTGGTCGACCTGATCGTCGTCGGCGGCGGGATGGCGGGCCTGGCCGCCGGCTTTGAGGCCAGGCAGCGGGGGCTGGAGGTGGTGGTCCTCGAGGCCCGGAAACCCGGGGGCAAGGTGGAAACCATCCGCGAGGACGGCTTTGTCGTCGAAACCGGCCCCGACGCGGTGGTCCGCTACAAGCCCTGGGCCCTTGCCCTGGCGCGGGAAGTGGGCCTCGGGGAGGCCATCGTGGGCACGCGTCCCGCCCGTCCGGCCGCCTTTATCCGGGTCGGTGGAACCGCTCACCCCCTTCCCGAGGGGCTCAACGTGGTGATCCCCTCCCGGCTCGGCCCCCTGGTCCGGACCCCGCTCCTTAGCCCCATCGGAAAGCTCCGGGCCGCCCTCGACCTGGTCTTGCCTCGAGGACCGGAGGGGGACGAGGCCTTCGGAAGCTTTATCCGGCGAAGGTTGGGGCGCGAGGTGTGGGAACGGCTCGCAGCCCCTCTGACCGGAGGCATCTACGGGGGCGACCCCGAAACCCTATCGTTGCTCGCCGCCTTCCCCCAGCTAAAGGCCCTAGAAAACGCGCACCGAAGCCTGATCCTTGGCTCGCTCCGGGCCATGCGAAAGCGCCGGACCAGTCGCGAGGGGGGCTCGCTCTTCGCGTCTTTCGAGGGCGGCTTAGGGACCCTCGCAGAGGCCGCCGCCCGGGCCCTGGGACCGGCCCTCAAGACCGGGGTCGAGGTCGTGCGGCTCCAACGAGAGAAGGCAGGCTGGCGGGTGGAAACCCTGTCCGGGGCGCTTTTAGCCCGGGCGGTGGTGCTGGCGGTGCCTGCGACAGTCGCAGCCAAGCTCCTTGAGCCCATAGGTTTTCCCGCCCTCGAGGCCCTTGCCGCCATCCCCTACCACTCGGCCGCCACCGTCACCTTGGCGTTTCCCAAACACGCCCTGCCGGAGCGACCGGGGCACGGCATCCTCTTTGCTCGGGGCGAGGGGTTCGCCGCCCGGGGGTTTACCTGGCTCGACCAAAAATGGCCCCACCGAGCCCCCGAAGGAATGGCGCTCGCCCGGGCCTACTTCTCGGGGGACGAGGCCGAGGCCGACGAAAAAAGGCTCTTGGCGCTGGCCCTGGACGACCTACGGCGGCTACTCGGGCACGTACCCCAACCCACCCGGGCCTGGGTCGGGCGCTTTCCCGGCGGCATGCCCGCCTACACCGTGGGGCACCTGGAGCGACTGGTGGCAATCCAGGAAGCCGAGAAGGCCTTCCCCGGCCTGGCCCTCGCCGGGGCCGCCTACCGCGGGGTGGGAATCCCCGAGGTTGTCAGGGACGGCCGGATCGCGGTCCAACGACTGTTTAAAGAGGCCACACGGTCCGGCCAAAGCCTCTAAGCCACCGGGGCACGCGGTGCAACCCCGGCGACTTGGGCCTCGGCCTCACTGCTCGATACCATCGTCTCACCAGCGTTACGATGTAAACCGCACCTGCTACGCGCTCACCTGCAAAAGAGCGAGCGGTGTTGCCCAGGTCGGTACAGTAGGTGCTCGGACTCAAACCCGGGGACATGGGCCCAAGGCCGCCTTTCCTTGCGCCCCGTCGCCGTTTGCTGCCAAGCAAGCCGAGGCCAAAAAGCAGTGACGGCGGTGATCGCCGACGTCAACTTCTTTCTCCGGATGACCACCAAACACCTGGAACCCATACACCTCGGCGTCCCCGCCTTCGCGGAAAAAGTGGAGCAGAAGGGGATCTTTCCCGAGGTGCATCCGATGCACGCAGCGGGGACGATTTACACTCTCGACGGCCTCATTTGCGGGATTTCGCTCGGAGAAGCCAAGTCAAGCCCTGCTCAGCGCCCGCCCCTCTGCCCCATGCAAGGAGGACGCCCTTTCTGCAGCCATCGCGGCATACCCCGATAGCGGTTTCGATCTCCGCGACGTGGCCCTCGCTAAGCCCGCCCAAGCCGCAGAAAAGCGCGTGGTGGGCTTTGACAAAAGGCTCGCGTGGCTCGGGGTCGAGCCCCTGGTGCCCGAGGGACTGCAAGAGCCTAAAAGAAGGAGGAAGATCGAAAAAATCCCAACCGGCACGGCCTGCCGCGCGATGGTGGTCCGGGACGGCCAGACCACGGTTCAGCGGCTTTCCGGACCAGAATTAGGACATCTGCCCCCAGCAGGGCACGCTAAGCTGCTTTAACCCAAGAACCCTTCGCCGGCAACTTGGGTTGATTGGAGGTGCAAGCCGTGCCAAGCCGTTGGATCTTTGGCCTTGGCCTCTTGATGGTGGCTATCCTTGCCGGGTGCAACTCCGCCAGCACCCCAGTTCCGGAAGGCCAAAAAAGTTTCGTATCAGGGGAAGCCCTAAGTATCGAAGGCACCCTCGCCTACTGGCCGAGCGGGGCGACCGGAAAGATCTTCAACCTGGCCGCCTCCAGCGCGGCAAACCATATCTACGAGGGGAACATCGGCCAAAATGGGCACTTCACCCTCACCGCCGGGGCCCCACCTGGGAACGCGCTGAGCGGCCTGGGAAAGTGCGAAGACCAGCTCACCATCACCCCCCCTAACCCCAAGATCCTGTGGCTTTCCTTCGCAGTGAGCAAGAATGGAAGCTTCGCGGGCTACGCCGAGGAAACCGAGGGTGGCACAAAGGATGAGCAGCAAGGGCTTACCAAGATCGAGTATGTCTATAACGGCGGACTGGGCACCTGGTTAAAGGGAAGCTGCAAGATCGTCATAACCGCCGGGGCCTTTACCCAAACCAACCGTTGGACCTATCGGGACGTCTACTTCTACCCCGGATGGAACGCCGTCCAACTCTACCTGGACACTTACTCGAGGACCTCGAACGCGCTCACCGAAGGGTACACGATTACGGTTGCCCTCGACGAGGTCGGCTTTTCCTGGGTCTTCGAAGACTTCTACGGCCAGTAGGACAGGCTTCCAGGGTTCCCTAGAGTCGGACCGCGCCCCTGCTGCCGTCCCGGTAAGATGCGGGAAGCGTGCCGCTTTCGCTTGCCGACCTCACCAGGGTAAAGGGCCCCGCCTCCGAGGCGGTGCTAAAAGAGGAGCTCGAGGAGACCGGTCTTGAGCGGGGGTTCGTCCTTGGCGTCATGAAGGACCGCCTCAAGGTCATGCGCGAGGCCATCGAGCGCGGGCTAAAGAGCGACGCGCCCAGCGTCGCCGGGATGGTGGGCTGGAATGCGAAGACCCTGTGGGAAGCCGCCGACCCCCTAGAGGCGCCGCTTTTAAAACGGGTTCAGGCCTACGCCATGGCGGTGAACGAGGAAAACGCCCGCATGGGCCGGATCGTCGCCGCCCCCACCGCAGGGAGCGCGGGGACGGTGCCAGGGGCCCTCTTTGGCGTCGCGGACCACCTAGGCCTGCCCGACGAGAAGTTAGTGATGCCGCTGGTACTCGCCGCCGGCGTGGCCAAGATCATCAGCCGGCAGGTCTATATCGCCGGGGCCACCGGCGGCTGCCAGGCCGAGATCGGCGCCAGCGCCGCCATGGCGGCGGCGGCGGTCACCGAGCTCTTGGGGGGGAGCGCCGAGGCCAGCGTCCACGCCGCCGCCCTGGCCCTCCAGAACACGCTGGGTCTCGTCTGCGACCCGGTGGGCGGCTACGTCGAGGTCCCCTGCGTGATGCGAAATGGGTTTTTTAGCGTCCACGCGGTGAGCGCAGCCCAGCAGGCCCTTGCCGGGATCCGGAGCTTCATCCCCCCGGACGAGGTGGTGCTCGCCCTCGCCAAGATCGGCCGGCTTTTGCCTCCCGAGCTGAAGGAGACCGGCAAAGGGGGCCTCGCCTGCACCCCCACCGCCCGGCGGGTGGTCGCCGAGCTCCGGGGCGAGGAGGCCGAGTGCGAGGACTCCTAAGGTTTTTCCTCCTGCTCCTTTTGGTCGGCTGCGCCCCGCCCCACCGGCCCGAACCGCCTGCGCCCACGGTCGAGGTCGCCCCCGATCCCCTGC
>WFNN01000173.1 GCA_015488545.1 Thermaceae bacterium
CCCACCGACCTTGGAGGGTTTTCCAAAATCGTCTTCCGGGTTGAGGGGCCCGGCGGCTACGGTCTCTTTAAGTTTGAGTCCGGCGTGCACAGGGTCCAGCGGGTCCCGGCCACCGAAACCCAGGGCCCGATCCACACCTCGACGGCCACCGTGGCGGTGCTTCCCGAGGCGGAGGAAAAGGACCTGGAGATCAAACCCGAGGAGATCCGGATCGACGTGATGCGGGCCTCGGGTCCGGGGGGGCAGGGGGTCAACACCACCGACAGCGCGGTGCGGGTGGTTCACCTTCCCACCGGCATCATCGTGACCAGCCAGGAGTCCCGCAGCCAGATCAAAAACCGCGAGCGGGCACTAACCATCCTGCGAAGCCGCCTTCTGGAGATGAAGCGGGCCGAGGAAGAGCAGGAGCTCCGGAAGGCGCGGTTGGCCCAAATCGGAACCGGCGAGCGGAGCGAGAAGATCCGCACCTACAACTTCCCCCAGTCCCGGGTAACCGACCACCGCATCCACTTCACGACCAAGAACCTCGAGGCCGTCCTCTCGGGCGAGCTCGACGAGCTGCACCAAGCCCTCATCCGCGCCGAACAGGAACGGATGCTGGCGGCCATGGCGGAACGGGCATGAAGGAGGAAACCCGCACCCGCGCCCCCCTCCGGCGCGACCTCCTGGTCGCCGCCGGGGTCCTCATGGACCGTCGGGGACGGGTGCTCCTGGTGGCCAACGACTGGGGCCGCAAAGGCCGGGTCCGCTACACCCTCCCCGGGGGGATGGTGGAACCCGGGGAGACCGCCGCCGAAGCGGTGGTGCGCGAGGTTCGGGAGGAAACCGGGCTTTCGGTGACCGCCATCGAGCACCTTGCTTACGTGGTGCAGGTCGAGGACAAAAAGCGCCGGGAGCGAACCATAGCGATGGCCTTTAAGGTCCGATGGGAAGGGCTTTTGAACCCCCACGACCCCGACGGCCACGTGGTCGAGGCCCGATTCTTCGACGTCGAGGCCATCGCCGAGCGCCTTAAAACCCACCTGCCCCTTTTGGAGCCGCTGCTTTTTTACCTGGAGAGGGGCGAGCCCGGCCGCTACCACGCCTACACCGGCTGGGGGGTGCCCGGGAGGCACTACTGATGGAGGAGCGCGACCCCGTCCAAGAGGCGGTGCACGAGGGGAAGATCGAGGCCGCCTACGCCCGGGCCCTGGCCGAAAACGACCCCCGCGCCCCCCTCCTAAGGCAGCTGGCCGACGCCAAAAAGGCCCTCTATCGCCGAGATATCGGAGAGGCCCGCCGGCTCGCCGAGGGGCTTGAGGCCCTTCTCCCCGAGCTCAAAGGGGCCCTCGACGACCTGGCGGCCGGCCGCTACCCGAACTGGCTGGAAACCGGCCCCGCCTTCATCCGGGCCGAAGCTTGGGTGCAAAAGGGGGTCGAAGCCGCCCTAGCAGGGCAGAAGGAGGCCGCCGGCGAAGCCTTCGAACGGGCCCTGGGGCTCGACCCCGCCCACCCCCGGGCCCTGGTGAACCGAGGCAACCTGAAGCTCGAACGCGGCGAGGTCGAGGCCGCCATCGCCGATTACCAGGCGGCGCTTTCGCTCGACCCCGATCTGGCCGATGCTCACCACAACCTGGCCGCGGCCTACAAGAAGAAGGGGGACATCGACCGGATGGTCCGCCACCTGAAGCGGGCCCAACGCCTCCGGCTTTACCCCCCGCGGGCAGGGGGCTCCGGGGCGGCAGGGCGACCGCCGATCTACGCCCGGTTTTGGTTCTGGCTCCTCCTGGCCCTTTTCGCCTACGTTTTGCTCCGGGGCTTGGGCGGGGTAAGCTCGGGGTCGTGAGGCCGGTGCTCGCCCCCGAGGTCGCCGCCGCCCTAGCCGAGGGGCGGCCGGTTGTGGCGTTGGAATCGACCGTGATCACCCACGGGCTGGCCCGGCCGGAAAACCTCGCGGTGGCCCGGGCGATAACCCGGGCGGTCCGGGAAGCCGGGGCGGTTCCGGCGGTGATCGCGATCATCCGGGGCAAGGTCCGGGTCGGGCTCGAAGACCGTGAACTCGAGGCCCTGGCCGAAGACGAGAGGGCCGAGAAAGCGAGCCTCTGGAACCTTGCCGCGCTGGTTGCCGGCGGGAAAACCGCCGGCACCACGGTGGCCGCCACCGCCCACCTCGCCCACCAAGCGGGCATCGCGGTCTTCGCCACCGGGGGCACCGGAGGGGTGCACTTTTCCCCCTTCGACGAGTCCGCCGACCTCCCGGCGCTGGCCCGAACCTCGATCGTGGTGGTTAGCTCGGGCATGAAGAGCATCCTCGACCTCCCGGCCACCCTCGAACGGCTGGAAACGCTGGGGGTGGCGGTGGTGGGCTACCGTACCGATCGGCTCCCCGCCTTTCACAGCCCCGAGAGCCCCCACCCCCTACCTGCGCGGGTCGACGACCCCGAGGGGGTTGCCGAGGTTTTCCGGGCCCAGCAGGCGCTTGGCCTTTCCGCCGCGGTGCTGGTATTCAACCCGGTTTCGGAAGGGCTCCCGTTTGACCAGGTGCAGGCCTGGGTCGAGGCGGCCAACCGGGAGGCCCGGGAAAAGGGCATCCACGGCAAGGCCCTCACCCCCTACCTGCTCAGGCGGCTGGCCGAGCTCTCGGAGGGGGCCACCGATCGCGCCAACCGCCGGCTCCTGGTGGAGAACGCCCGGCTCGCCGCCGGGATCGCCACCGCCCTCGCCGAACGTTAAGATAGGCACGTATGTGCGAACTCGGCGCCAGGCTCCGCGCCGCCCGAGAGGAAAGCGGCCGATCGCTCCAGGAATGGGCCCGCGTGCTCCGGGTAAGCGTCGAGGTGCTCGAGGCCCTCGAGACCTGCCGCTTCGACGCCCTGCCGGAACCGGTGCTGGCCAAAGGCCATCTCCGGCGTTACGCCC
>WFNN01000174.1 GCA_015488545.1 Thermaceae bacterium
GCCCACGCTTACCACAGTTCCCATGAGCGAAAAGCCCACCTTCCCGAATGGCTTCACTACTACAACTGGCACCGGCCCCACAGCAGCCTGGGCTACCAAGCCCCCGTCTCGCGGTTGGGGCTTAGGGTGAACAACGTGGTGAGACTGCACACCTAGCCCCACCGCCCCAGGACGCCCTCGCCCGGACGGGATGGTATAAAGGAAACGCTCCGAAAGGGAGAAGGCTATGAAAAAGTACGCTTGGCTTGCGCTTATCGGTTTCCTAGGGGCACTGCTCGCGGCCTGTAGCGGCCCTCAGGCTACGGTTCCGCGCGGGTACGAACCCCCACCGCGGGTACGTTCCGCCGCGGGCATCGCTCCCCAAAGCCCCCCCGAGGTGGTCGTCTTCGCCGTGTCCGGTCGCTGCGGCGTCCCCTGCGACACCGCCCCCGACGGCAACTACGACTACCTGGGCCCGAGGGGCACCGCCGAGGCGGTGGCCCAAGCCTTCCGCGACCTGGGCAAGCGCACCCTTACCCTTACCTACAGCGCCCACCTCTTCAACCACACCTCGCCGATCAGCGGTCGGTACGAGTACGGCTTCCTGCAGCTCGAAGCCGACGTTCGCTGGGTGCGCCAAAACTGGCCGGGAACGCGGCTCGTTCTCCTCGGGCATTCCCACGGCACGAACTGGACCCACGACCTCCTGCGGGCCCACCCCGACTGGCGCTTTGCCTACTTGATCGACCTCGACGGCATCTGCGCGCTCTGGGAGGGGGACAACCAACCCTACTTCGACCGCTTCTACCGCACCTACGGCAACCCCTGGGGGGTGGACCTGTCCAGGAGCTGCGACGTCGAACCCATCAAGAAGCACTGGTGGTGGACCTCTTACTACAGCGCCAAAGACGTCGCCTACCCCGGGGCCATCTATAACCTCGAGGTGCAGTCCGCGCGCCTTTTGGCCGCCCGCGTGGAAATACAGGGCAACACCAGCCTGGTTTTCGATTACACCGACAACGTGCGCCTCGACGCCAGCCGAACCGGGATCTGGACCCACGTGGCCAAGGAGGACCACAGCGGCATCACCTACCCCGGTAGCGACGCCTTGGCCTGGGTCACCCGGCAGATCCGCTACCTCGGGTTGCCCTACTGACGAACCCGGCCGGCCCCCGGCCGCCTAGCGCGGCGGCAGCCGCCGCCACCGGCGGTGCTTAAACCGCAGGTAACCGAGGTAGGCGTAGAGGACAAGGGGCGCGACCAGCGCGAAAACGAAGGCGGTGGCCAGCACCCAAACCGCCAGGACCAGCCCCAGCACCGCCGCCAGGGCGAGGAGGGCCCAGGCCAGCGGCCCGGGGATCTTCCAAGATCGGTAAGCGTAACGCACGCCCCGAGTGTAGGGCGACGGCGGATGAGAAACCGGGGTTCAGGGCAGGATCTTGCCCGGGTTCAGGATGCCCTTGGGGTCGAACACCTCTTTAAGCCGCCGCATCCAGTCCACCGCCGGGCCGTGCTCGGCAGCCAGGTACTTGCGCTTCCGAAGGCCCACCCCGTGCTCGCCGGAGATCGTGCCGTCGAGCAGAAGCGCCCGCTCCACCAGCCGCTCGACGTAGGCCTCGGCCTTCTCGTAGTCGGCCTCGGCCACCGCCACGATGGTGTGGAAGTTACCGTCCCCCACGTGGCCCAGGATCGAGCCCACCAGCCCCAGCTCCTTCATCAACGCCTGGGCGTGCCCCACCATCTCGGGCAGACGGGAAAGCGGCACCGCGGTGTCGGTGATCGCGTACTTCCGGTTCGGGAAGAGGTGCACGAGGGCCCAGTAGGCCTGGTGACGGGCCTCCCACTGCTCGCGGCGTTCGGCCTCGCCCCGGGCGGCGTCGACCGCGAGCGGCGCGAACTCCGAAAGGAGCTCCCGGGCCATCGCCGACTCGGCCTCGAGGGCCTCCGGGGTCGAGGAGTGGAACTCGACGAAGAGGGCCGGCCGCTCGGGGTAGTCCTTGTTCACGTAGCGGTTGACCGCCACCAGGGCGTTTTCGTCGAGGAGCTCAAGCCGGGCCACCGGCAACCCCGCGCCCATCAAAGCGGTGGCGGCGTCGGCCGCGTCCTGGACGGTTCTAAAGAAAATCCGGAGGGTGTGCACATGGGCCGGGAGGGGGTGGAGCTTGAGGTAAAGCCGGGTGATCACCCCGAGCGTTCCCTCGGACCCGATCAGGAGGTCTTTTAGGTCGTAGCCGGCGCTGGTCTTCCGCACCGGCCGGCCGAAACGGACCCGCTCGCCGCTGGCCATCACCGCCTCAAGGGCCAGCATGTTCGTCCGCATGCCCCCGTAGCGCACGGTGGTGGTGCCGGAAGCGTTGGTGGCAGCCATGCCGCCAAGGGTGGCGTTCGCCCCCGGGTCCACCGGGAAGAAAAGCCCCTGCGGGCGGAGGCGGCGGTTCAGCTCCTCGCGGGTGACGCCGGGTTCGACCACCGCCAGAAAGTCCTCGGGGCGAACCTCGAGGATCCGGTTCATGCGGGAGAGGTCCAGGCTTACCGTGGGCCTTTGGACCGGGATCAGATGACCCTCGATGCTGGTGCCGGCACCGAAGGGGATGACGGCAAAACCTAGCTCGTTCGCGAGCCGTATGAGCTGTTCCACGTCCGCCGCCGACTCGGCGAAGACCACAGCGTCCACCGGACGCACCTCGGGGTAGCCTTCGTCCCGGCCATGGGCCAGGAGAACCGAAGGCGAAAAGCTCACCCGCTCGCCGAAGGCCTCCCGCAAACGTTCCCTCATGGCCCCATGATGAACGCCAAACCCCGGCCGGGCAAGGCCCGGCCGGGGCGGCACCAGCGGCTACCAGAGGTAGAAAAGGGTGACGATGACAAGCCAGACCCCGTCCACCAGGTGCCAGTAGAGGCTGGCGGCCTCCAGCGTACCCGGCTGTTTGGGCAGAATCCGGCCAAAGAACCCCTGCAGGTAGGCGAGGAAAAGCCCGGTGGCCCCGATGAGGACGTGTAAACCGTGGAGCCCCACCACCAGGAAGAAGGCCGACGCCCAGAGCTGTTCCCGCCAGTTCATGTGGTGGGCGGCCTTCACGAACTCGTAGCTCTGAATCCCCAGGAAGACCAGCCCAAAGACGATGGCGACTAGGAGCCCGAGCATAAAGCTCGAGCGGTTACCCCGCTTCAAGTCAACGGCCGCGAAGTGAAGGATGAACGAGGAGGACACCAGGAAGAAGGTGTTGACCAGGGCCAGCCAGAGCTCGGGGCGCTCGGGCGGGGGCACGGCGTGGCCGGAGAGCCGGAGGTAGAGGTAGCCGGCCAGCAGGATGGCGAAGAGGCCGATCTCCGAGGTCAAAAACCAGATCATCCCCATGAAGGCGTTGGACTTGCCGGTAAGGGTTTCGTGGAGGGCGTGCTCGGGGTGGGCGTACTCGTGCTCCAGGGCCCACCCCACCAGCCCCACCAGGGTGAAGAGGGCCCCAACGCCCATCACCAGGTTCGGCCAGTCCCACCCCGCCAGCCCCAGGAAGAAGACGAAGAGGGCGGTGGCGGTGAAGACCGGCCAGTACGAGGAGCGGGGCAGGTGGATGCGGGCGGGGTCTTCGGGGGCAAGCTCAACGCCCTTTTGCTCCCAGTCGAAGAGCGGCCGCTCGCTATCGAACTTCTCCGGCAGCTGAACGTCGAAGTTGTGGGCCTTAGGGGGCGAGGCGGTAAGCCACTCCAAGGTCCAGCCGCCCCAGGGGTTGGCGGGCGCCCGGGCCCCCGAACGCAGGGAGCTGATCATGTTCCAGGCCCAAATGAGCCCGCCGATCATGAAGAGGGTGGCCCCAAAAGTGGAAAGCTGGTTCAACGGTAGGAGCCCGGCCACCTCAGTGGGGTAGGTGTAGTACCGGCGGGGCATGCCTAAAAACCCCAGGGCGTACTGGGGGAGGAAGGTAAAGAGGTAGCCGAAGAGGAAGAACCAAAAGTGCCAGCGGCCGAGCCGCTCGTTGTACATCCGGCCGAAGAACTTGGGGAACCAGTAGTAAAGCCCGGCGAAGGCCCCGAAGCCGGACCCGGCCATAAGCACGTTGTGAAAGTGGGCAACCACGAAGTAGGAGTCGTGGAACTGGTAGTCGAGCGGCACCATCGAGAGCATCACCCCGGTGATGCCCCCGATCAAAAAGTTAAAGATGAACCCCAGGACCCAGAGGAGGGGGGTTTCCAGCCTGAGCTTTCCGCCCCAGAGGGTCCCCAGGATGTTAAAGAGCTTGACCCCGGTCGGCACCGCGATAAGAGCGGTAAAGAAGGCGAAGGCCAGCTGGAAGATGGTGGACTCCCCGACCGTGAACATGTGGTGGGCCCAGACCAGCATGCCGAGCAGCACGATGCCCATCTGGGCGTAGACCATGGCCCGGTAGCCGAAGACCGGCTTCTTGGCGAAGGTCGCGGCCACTTCGACCAAGATGCCCAGGTAGGGGAGCAGCATCACGTAGACGGTGGGGTGGGAGTAGAACCAGAAGAACTGCTGGAAGAGGACCGGGTCCCCGCCCATCGCGGGGTTGAAAAGACTGATCCCGAGCTTCAGGTCGAGGAGGGTGACCAGGGTGGCGGCGGTGAGACCGGCCAGCGAGAGCAGGTTCAGAATGCTGGCGGCGAAGACCGACCAGACGTAGATCGGCATCTTCCAGAGCGTCATCCCCTTGGCCCGGAGGTTGTAGATGGTGGCCACGAAGTTCGCGTTACCTAGCAGGGAGGAGATGCCGAGGAGCAAAATGGCGGCAAAGTAGAACGCCGAGCCCAGGCTGATCGAAACCGGGTAGTAGAAGGTCCAGCCGGCCTCCGGCAGCTGGCCGAAGAAGAGCCCGGCCACCACCAGCAGAATCGAGAAGAGGAAGGCCCAGTAGGAGAAGGCGTTGATCCGGGGAAGAGCGACGTCGCGGGCCCCGAGCATCAAGGGCACCACGAAGTTTCCGAAACCGGTGAGCCCGGCCTGGATGATGAAGAAGAAGAGCATCGCCGCCCCGTGAACGGTGATCATCTGGTTGAAGGTGTCGCCGGTGAAGAGCTGCCCGGTGGGGTGGGCGAGCTGGAGCCGGAAGAGCCAGGCGACGATCCCCGAAAGGCCGAAGGTGATAAAGGCGGTCACCGTGTAGAGGATCCCGATCTTTTTGTGGTCGACGGTGGTGAGCCAGTCCCAGAGGGTAGCCGCGAACGACCGGGGTTGGGTACGGGTTAGGGTGGCCATGCTTCCTCCTAGTACTTGGGCAGGGCCGCGAAGTCGAAGCCCGGAAGCTTAAGGGACTCGAGGTAGGCCGCCAAGGCCTCCAGGTCCGCGTCCGAAAGCTGGTCCTTAAAGGCCGGCATCTTGGCCCCCGGCTTGACCGCCGCCGGGTCCTTGATCCAGCGAACCAGGTTCGCCGGCGTGTTCTTGAGCACCCCGCTCGCCAGCGAAACCCGGTTGCCGAGGATCGAAAGATCGGGTCCGATCACCCCCGCGGCCGGCGTGCCCTTCACCGTGTGGCAGGCGGCGCACCGGCTCAAAAAGAGCTTTTGGCCCCGCCTCTGCTCGGGCGTTTGGGGTTCGGGGGCGCGGTACGCCTTTAGCGCCTCGACGAAACGGCGGTAGTCTTTCGGATCAAGGGCCAGCACCCGGAAGCGCATCTGGGCGTGGGAGGGACCGCAGAGCTCGGCGCAGAAACCGTAGTAGTTGCCGGGGTGCGTCACCATGAACCGGTTGTAGGTGACCTGACCGGGAATGGCGTCGGTCTTCCCAGCCAGCGAGGGGACCCAGAACGAGTGGATCACGTCGGCCGAGGTGAGCTTGGCCTCGACCGGCCGCCCCACCGGCACCACCAGCTCGCTGGAGAGGCGGATCCCCTCCTCGGGGATCTTGAAGTCCCACCAGAACTGGCGGGCGGTGACCTCGACCCCCAGGGCGCCGGCGATGGGTCGGTTGATCTTGACCAGTGCCTGCGCGGTGAGAACGAAAAGGATCAGGACGATAACCAGCGGGATCACGGTAAGGGTGATCTCCAGCCGGGGGTTCTCGCGGAACTGGGGCGGCAGCCCGGTATCCCCCGGCCGGGAGCGAAAGCGGTAGACGGCGTAGGCCAGGGTGCCCGCTACCCCGCCGAAGATCACCACCGCAAAGGCCAGCACCCACTTGAGCAGGCGGGCAACCTCGCGGTCCTGCAGGCTATCGCTCACGATGGCCACGTTGTGGCCGAAGGCGAGCCCCGCGAGGATGAGCCCCGCCAGCCCTAGGTAGCCGATTTTTCTCATATCGCCTCCTTACGTGCAAACACCTGTAGGGACATATATCCCAAGAATAAACCTCAGCGCAAGGGTATAGCTTGCCCAGGCTTTTTGAGGGGTAGCGAGCTAGCTTTTATAAATACGTAAGACCCCGGGTATACGAACCCAGGTGGGCACCACCCGGGCCACCGGGGCCCGGACCGCGGTCCAGAAAAGCCCTGACCCGCCCGCGCCGGCCACCAGCAGGGCGTACCCCAAAAAGGCCCCGTCCTTGGCCAGGAGCCCAAAAAGGTAGCGGGGGTCGCCCGGGGGAAGGGGGAGGCGGCGGTAGCGGGCCCCATGGAACCCGGCGGCCAGCCGCTCCGCCCGGCGCAAAAGCCGTTCCGCCGGGGTCTTTTTTCGCACCCCGGGGGCTACCGGCAGGCGCCGCACCGAAAGATCGCGGCGCCAGGCGAAGGCCCGGTAAAGGGAGTCGGAAAACGCCCCCACCTCCCGGGCCGAAAGGGCCTCGACCTGCTGGTAGCGAAGCCGCTCTGCCCGGGACCCCCGGGCGAAACCGTCGGTGTCGGCCACCCAGGGGCCCGGGGCCCCGCGGGCCAGGCGGGCGCTGGCCGCGAGCAGCCAGCCCTCGGCCCCCACCGGGCTCACCCGGCCCACCAGCAGCCTCTCTTCCTCGACGACCTCCCCGCCCTCCAGGCGGAACCGGGCCACGGTGCCCGGCAGGCTCCCCTGGCCCATGTCCAAGTCGAGGAGCCAGGCCCGCCCGAAGCGTTCGGCGGCCCGTCGGGCGAGGGCCCAGGCCAGCGTGGTCTTCCCGGCGTCGGTGGGCCCAACCAGGGCCAACCTCATTCCCCGACCGGCGTTGGGCGGCCCTCCTCGTCGACCGCCACGTACACCAGCTCCCCGGCGGTGGCCAGGGTGCGGTCCTCGGCCCCTACGAAGCGCTCCTTGTAAACCTCCACCCGCACGGTGAGCGAGGTGCGCCCCACCCGCTCGACCCGGGCGACGACCTCGAGGAGGTCCCCTACCTTGATAGGCACGTGAAACTCGACCCGGCCGATGGCGACGGTCACCACCGGCTTCTTGGCCCGGCGCACGGCGGCGTAGGAACCGACCTTGTCCATAAGCCCCACCACGAACCCGCCGAAGGCGTTCCCCATGGGGTTCGCGTGGGAGGGAAAGACGAGCTCGAGGGTACGGGCCTCCATGCCCCTACGCTACCCCGGCCAACCGCCGCAGCGCATCGAGCAGGCGGGCGAGCGGCCCCTCCTCGGCCAGGGCGGCGGCGGGATGGGCCTCGGCCCGGGCCCGCTCGGTGAGGCTCCGCTCGGCCAGCGCCAACACCCCGAGCGCCTCCTGGCGGAGCCAGTCTTCGGGAGCGAAGGCAGCCCCGGGGTCGAGCGCCCGGGCCTCCGACCGCAACGCCGACCAAGGTCCGGCAAGCCCCAGCCGTTCGCCGAGCTCGGCGAGCGCCAGCGCAGCGGCGGCCAGGCGCTCCTCCGGCGGCCGCGCCTGGGCCCGGGCGAGCAGGTTCATGGCCGCCTGGAGCTCGGCCCGGGCTCCGGAGACCTGCATCTCCAGGACTCGCCGGTCCCGCTGGCACTGGGCCAGCTGGTACCGGAGCCGGGCGTTTTCCTTGAGGGCGGGGCCGCAGTCTTTGGCCAGCCGGGCGTTTTGCTGCTTCAAGAAGGCAAGCTGGTTCTCGCAGTCGGCGCAGTCGGGAGGGGGCTTTGGGGCTTCGGGCTTCTTCCGAAAGAACACGCCCCCAGCTTACGCCCGCCACTCCCCGGGCTTAAGTTGACACGACCAATATCAAGCTTTATGATAAACCCACAGAGGAGGGAAGCGATGAACCTCGAGAAGTGGACCGAAGCCGCCCGCCAGGCCCTGGCCCAAGCCCAGGTGCTGGCGCGGGAGATGAAACACCAGGAGATCGACCTCGACCACCTGCTCCTGGTCCTGCTCAAGGACCCCGGTGGGCTGGCCTACAAGCTCCTGGTGGCGAGCGGGGCCGACCCCGAAGGGGTTAAGGCCCGGGCCAGCGAGGAGCTGTCCAAAAAGCCCAGGGTCGAGGGGGTCGAGGGCGGTACCCACCTGGCCTACCGCCTCCACCAGGCGGCCGAGAAGGCGGAGCGGCTGGCCCAGGAATGGGGCGACCGGTTTGTGGCCGTCGATCTGCTCCTTCTGGCGGCGGCCGAAGTCGGCTACCCCGGCCTGCCGGCGGTGGAGCAACTTAAAAAGACCATCCAGGAAGTAAGGGGAGGAAAGACCGTGCAGAGCGAACACGCCGAAGCCACCTTCGAGGCTCTCGAGCAGTACGGGATCGACCTGACCAAGCTCGCCGAGGAGGGCAAGCTTGACCCGGTGATCGGCCGGGACGAGGAGATCCGGCGCACCATCCAGATCCTCCTGCGCCGGACCAAGAACAACCCGGTGCTGATCGGCGAGCCTGGCGTCGGTAAGACCGCCATCGTCGAGGGCTTGGCCCAGCGCATCGTCAAGGGCGACGTGCCTGAAGGGCTTAAGGAGAAGCGGATCGTGGCCCTGCAGATGGGTTCCCTGCTGGCCGGGGCCAAGTACCGCGGGGAGTTCGAAGAGCGCCTGAAAGCGGTGATCCAGGAGGTCACCGCCAGCGAGGGCCGGATCATTCTCTTCATCGACGAGCTCCACACCATCGTGGGGGCCGGCAAAGCCGAGGGCGCGGTGGACGCCGGTAACATGCTCAAACCCGCCTTGGCCCGGGGCGAGCTCCGGCTGATCGGGGCCACCACCCTCGACGAGTACCGCGAGATCGAAAAGGACGCCGCCCTCGAGCGGCGCTTCCAGCCGGTGCTGGTGGATGAACCCTCGGTCGAGGACACCATCACCATCCTGCGGGGGATCAAGGAGAAGTACGAGGTGCACCACGGGGTTCGCATCTCCGACCCCGCCATCATCGCGGCGGCGACCCTTTCCCACCGCTACATCAGCGACCGGCGCCTGCCCGACAAGGCGATCGACCTGGTCGACGAGGCCGCGGCGCGGCTCCGGATGCAGCTGGAGAGCCAGCCGGAGGAGATCGACCAGCTCGAGCGCAAAAAGCTCCAGTTGGAGATCGAGCGCGAGGCCCTGAAAAAGGAAACCGACCCCGACTCCAAGGCCCGCCTCGAGGCCATCGAACGGGAGATCGCCGAACTCACCCAGAAGATCGAGGCGATGAAGGCCGAGTGGCTGGCCGAGGTCGAGCGCCTGAACGAACTCCGCAAGGCCCAGCAGGAGCTCGACGAGGTCCGCCGCGAGATCGAGCTAGCCGAGCGCAACTACGACCTGAACAGGGCCGCCGAGCTCCGCTACGGGAAGCTGCCGGAGCTGGAGAAAAAGGTCGAGGAGCTTTCCGAAGCCCTCAAGGGGGCCAAGTACGTGCGGCTGGAGGTCACCGCCGAGGACATCGCCGAGATCGTCTCCCGCTGGACCGGGATCCCGGTGGCCAAGCTCCTCGAGGGCGAGCGGGAGAAGCTCCTTCGGCTTGAGGAGGAGCTCCATAAGCGAGTGGTGGGGCAGGACGAGGCCATTCGGGCAGTAGCCGATGCCATCCGCCGGGCCCGCGCCGGCCTCAAGGACCCCAACCGCCCGATCGGCTCGTTCATGTTCCTGGGCCCCACCGGGGTGGGCAAAACCGAGCTAGCCAAGGCGCTGGCCGAAAACCTCTTCGATACCGAGGAGGCGATGATCCGGATCGACATGTCGGAGTACATGGAAAAGCACACCGTGGCCCGGCTAATCGGGGCGCCTCCCGGCTACGTCGGCTACGAGGAGGGCGGCCAGCTCACCGAGGCGGTGCGGCGCAAGCCCTACTCGGTGATCCTCTTCGACGAGATCGAGAAGGCCCACCCCGACGTCTTCAACATCCTGCTCCAGATCCTCGACGACGGGCGGCTTACCGACGCCCACGGCCGCACGGTGGATTTCCGGAACACGATCATCATCATGACCTCGAACCTGGGCAGCCACCTGATCCTCGAGGGCATCAAGGAGCACCTCCCCTACGAGGCCATTCAGGAGCAGGTCTTCACCGTCCTGCAGCAGAACTTCCGCCCCGAGTTCCTGAACCGCCTCGACGAAATCGTGGTCTTCAAACCGCTCACCAAGGAGGAGATCGTTCGGATCGTCGACCTGATGGTGGCCCGGGTGGCCGAGCGGCTGGCCGAGCGGAAGATCCAGCTCACCCTCACCCAAGAGGCCAAGGCCTGGCTCGCCGACCGCGGCTACGACCCCGTCTTCGGCGCCCGGCCGCTCAGGCGGGTGATCCAGAAGGAGCTCGAGACCCCGCTCTCCAAGAAGATCCTGGCCGGCGAGGTCAAGGAGGGCGACGTCGTGGTGGTCGGGGCCGACGAGCGCGGCTTGGTCTTCGAGGCCCGGCCCAAAGAGTCCGCCGCCCAGGCCTAAAGGCGGCGCCGACCGGCCCCCGGGCAACTGCCCGGGGGCCAAAACGCTTTTGGGACCCCCACTTACCCTACGCGGTGCTAAACGGCGACCTGGCGGGCTCCCGAACCCGGGGGCCCGGTGTTCCCCGAACCCTCGCCGGCGCACTCGAGGAAGCCGACCACCGCTATCGCGAGGCCCTCGCCACCCCCTTCGTTCAGAGCAAGGGCGACGCCTTCCCGGCCCTCTTCGCGGAGCCCCAGCGGTTCCCGCGGGCCCTGCTCTGGCCCGAGGCCCGCTGGCGAAAGGAGGGGCTCCGCGCCCGCCACGGGGTGGGGCTGGGGGCCGTCCGGGGAAAAGCGCCCCCTCCCCCGCCCTGCTCACCAGCGAGGCCTTCCTCCGGGGAGAGGCGGCCCTGAACCTGGCTCGCTCGACCCGGCGCCTGGTCGCCGTCCTCTCCCCCGACGCCACCTGGAACGGGGCCGCCCAGGCCGCCTTTGCGCTGCTCGACCACGGGCCCGGACGCTGACCCTAAAGGGTGTGGCGCGCCTTTTCGTCTTTCTGGAGACCGATGATTAACGAGGCGGTGGCCCACCAGGAACGGGTAAGCCGCCAGGCGGTGCCCAAACGGTTCAAGGCCCGGGGGGTGCGGTCCGTGGTCGACGCACTTTTGGCGCTGGCCGAAGGGTTGAAGGAGGATGCATGATGGTCGTGGCGCCCGCCTTGCGGGTGAAGCCCGGCCTCGAGGCCGCCGGACGCTGAATCGGTTACCTCGAGGGCACCCTATCCCCGCCTTGTTGCTTTCGGGAAACCTCGCGGGGGTCCACCGGCAAGGCGATCGCCCGCTTTGCTGAGCGCGAGCAGGCCGAGTACCACCTGCTCGGCACCTTCGCGAGCTTCGCCTGGGCCGTGACCCTAGCGCTGCTGGCTCGGGCACTTTGGTAAGAAGCGGCGGGGGCTATTAGCCCCCGCCGCCCAAGGCCCCTTCCCTTAGTCGAACTTGTTCTGCTGCAAGGGGCTCGCCGTCTGGAGGAGGTCGGGAAGCCCGGGGGAGAGCCTCTTCACCGCCACCCGGGTGCCCTTGTACCAGGGGATCGTGGTCTTGGGGTCGGTGTACCCCGAGGTCAGGCTGTTCGAGGTCCCCTTCTGGTGGTACATCATCGCAAAGACGAGTCCCGGCTTCACCGCGTCGGTGACGAGCGCCATGAAGGTGCCGTTGCCCTCCTCGTTGGAGAGCTCCACCAGGTCGCCGGAGGCGATGCCGAGCCTCTTCGCGTCGTCGGGGTGGATCTCGACGTAGGGCATGGGCAGGGGGAGGGTCTTCTCGGGCAGGTACTTGTCGTGGTACATCGTCTGCCAGACCAGCTGGGCCCGCCCGGTGGTGAGCCAGAAGGGGTACTGCTTGGCCTTCTCGCCCTTCAAGTACTTGGCGACCTCCTTGGGGTAGCCCTCCCAGTCGTCGGTTCCGTACCAATGGAACTTGCCGTCCTTGGTGCCAAAGCGGTAGGTGTAGCGCCGCTTGGTGCCCACCAGCTTGCCGGTCTTGGGGTCCCGCCGAACCGGGGTCTGGATCCCCTTCTGGCCGACCTTGCGCAGGAAGGCGTAGTCCACGCCCGCGTAGGTCTCCGCCGGCAGGGTGGCCTCGTCGGCCTCGGAGACGCGGTTATCGGGGAACTCCTTGGCCCCGGCCAGGAAGACGTCCTCGGGGGTCTTCCAGTTCTTTCCGAACTCGAAGCGCTTGGCGACCTCGGGGGTCCCCTCGTCGTAGTAGCGCTTGGCGATCGCGAGACCGGTCTGAGCCATGATCCACCAGTCGGGCTTGGCCTCGCCGGGCGGGTCCATGAAGCGGTCGTAGAGCCTGAGCAGGCGGCTGTTGCAGTTGATCGAGGTGATCTCCGACTCGCCCCAACCGGCGGCCGGGAGCACCAGGTGGGCGTCGCGGGCGACGTGCGTGAGGTAGAGGTCCTGCACCACCATGAAGAGGGCGTCGTCATCGTTTTTTAGGACCTCGAGGATCTTCTTCACCAGCCCCTCGGGATCGCCGGGCTCGGCCACCCCCAGCCCTTGGGTGAGCTTCAGGGTGCGCTCGTGGATCCGCTTCCTGAAGAGCTGGTTGTTCGGCGTCGAGAGGTAGGGGTCGTTCCCGATCACCCAGTAGAACTTGCCCTCGCCCTTCTCCAGGTACTTGTCGATGTTGACCGGGGGCCGGCCCCCAGGGTAGGGCGGCCGCACGTACCCCTCCTGGTGCCCGCCCTGACGGCCGCAGCCGGTCCCGGGCCGGCCGATGTTGTGGCCGAGCACGGCCATCTGGACCACGGCGGCGATCTGGTCGTAGTTCTTCATGTTCCAGATCATGCCCTTCTCGTAGATGATGAGCGAGCGCCGCTTGTGGCCCCCGGCCTTGGGCTTCGCGATCCACTCGGCCGCTTTTTCGATCTGGGCCCGGGGCACGCCGGTGATCCGCTCGGCGTCGACCAGCACCCGGTCGTAGGGGGTCTGGAGCTTGAGCGACTTCTGCTTGTATTCGGCGAAGGTCTTTTGGTCGGTGCGTTCCTTTAAGTAGCGGGCGTCGTACCAGCCCTTTTCCCAGATCACCCGGGCGATGGCGTTGGCGAGCACGTAGTCGGTGCCCAGGTTCGGCCGCAGGTGGAGCACCCGGCTTTTATCGATGGTCTCGGCGATGGTGAGGCTCGAGGTGCGGCGGGGGTCGATCACGATCATCCGGGCCGGGTCGGCCGGCTCGCCCTTTTCAAAAGCCTTTTGCTTTTCGCCCACGGTAGCGCCCTGGAAGTTCTTCAACATGTGCTCGACGTAAAACACGGTCGCGGTCTCGTAGGTGTTCGCGCCCCAGAGCACGATAGTGTCGGCCAGCCGGGCGTCCTCGTAGGAGTAGTTGAGCTCATGCACCCCGCGGTCGCGGCTGCCCCAGACCTCGGAGTTGTAGGCGGGGCGGTTGTGGATCGCGACCTTGGTCATCTTGAGGCCGGTGAAGAACAGGCTGCCCACGCCGTAGTTGTTCTCGAAGCCCCCGCCGCCGCCGCCGTGGTCGAAGGCCTTGGCGGTGAGCTGGTCGGGCCCGTACTGGTCGAAGACCCCTTTAATGACCCCGGAAAGCACCTTGAGGGCGGTATCCCAGGAGACCACCTGGAAGTCGTCCCCGACGCGGAGCAGCGGGTACTTGAGGCGCTCCCGGGTGCCCCGGACCTCGCTCCAGGTGGTGAGGGCGTTGGTGCCCCCGCGGGTCGAGTAGTCGCCCCGGTTGATCGCCGAGTCGCGGGCGGGCACGATCACCACGTGGTAGTTTTTGCCGTCCTTCTTGACCACGGTGGCGTACATGCTCTCGGTGTAGCTCTGGCCCGCGAGCGGGGGTTGGGGCCGGGTGAGGTCGAGGCCGAAGGCGTTCTCGCCGGGCTTCTTCCCACCCATCTGCCCCACCGGCCAGACGTAGACCTTGTAGCCGCAGCCGACGTTGCAGTACTGGCAGACGGTGTTCTTGACCTCGGCGTTCTTAGGGGGAATGGGGAGTTCGTCCCTGCGGTTGTAGAGAGCCATGCCCTCACCCCTCCAGGAGGTTCGAGACCCGACCCCAGATCAGGCCCTCGACCCCCTCGGCAAACACGTCCCCGGACTGGCGGACCACCTTGAGCGGGATCTGGGGGAGGAACTCCACCGCCGCCCCCTGGTAGACCTCGCCGTTCTTGGCAGGGTCGAACATCGAGTAGTGGCACCCGCACACGAACCGGCCGTCCTTAAACTGGACCGGGCACCCCATGTGGGTGCAGCTCGCGGTGAAGGCCACCACGTCGCGGTCGGGACCCACCCCGCCGATCGCCGGCCGCCCCAGCTTGACCAGGTAGGCCTGGGCCTGGGCGTCGGGGTAGGCGAAGCCCACCGGCTCGCCCACCTTGAGGTCTTTAAGGTTCGCCACCTTCACCGCCTTGTAGGGCAGGCTGGGGGCGAACCAGAACCCGGCCTTGGCCAGGCCCAACGCGCCCACGGCCGCCGCCGCGCCTTGAATAAAGCGCCGCCTGGAAACTGCCATATTGCTCCCTCCCTCCTAGGTTTTAAACGGCTTAGCTATACCATGCTAAAGGGACATTCGTCAAGCCAAAACCGCTGGGGGGTAAGGGTAAGCCC
>WFNN01000175.1 GCA_015488545.1 Thermaceae bacterium
GCCCTCGAAGGCGCTGCCCGCCCGCTGGCGGTACACCCGGCGGCATCGGGAACACCCGATGATGCGGGCGAAGCTCAACCAGCTCCGGGCCTGGCTGGAGGACCACCCGGTAGAGACGGAGCGCCGGGAGCGACCCGACGGCTGTGCCCACGGCGAGGTGATCCGGGAGGAGGAGCACGCGCTCTTGGAGGCGCTCGGCCTTGAGTTCGACGCGCTCTTCCGGGCCAGCGTCCTCCGGGCGGTGAACGCGTTCCTGCGGGAACGCGAGGGCCTGCCCGAGGAGACCCCGGTCGAGCTCTTGGAAGCGGCGATGACCCCGGACGCCTGGCTCCTCCTGGGGGAGGAAGGGATTCCCTCCCTGGGGGCGGTGCGGAACGCGCTGGAGCGGATCCGCCGGCGGCTGGAGTCGGCGCCCGAGCTCCGGCGGGAGCACCCCCTGCGGCGGTCGGTGGTCCAGGTGCTCCGGAGCTACCCCCGGCTCTCCCAGGCCGAGGTGCGGGCGCTCCACCGCCGCGTCCTCAAAGGAGAGGCCACCCCGGAGGAGCAAAACCTCCTGATCCGGGCGGTACTCCCGGTGGCGCTGGCCATCGGTCTCCCCTACGCCGACGCCGGGGTCGACGTGGTGGGGCTGGCCTGGGAGGTGGCCCGGGAAGCGGCGACCTTCCAGCGTAGCACGAAGCACCACCCGGGGGCGATGGTCGAGCGGCTAGCCACCCGGCGCTTCCCCTACGAGGTCGAGATTGCCCGGCAGGCGCTGACCGTGCGGCCTGCCGGCATCAAGACCCTGCACCAGATCCGCAGGCTCTACCAGCGGGGCATCACCGACCCGGCCGCGATCGCCAGCCGGCTGGCGGTGCCGGCCCGGTGGGTAGAGCTCCACCTGCCCCTCTTGCGCACCACCGCCCCCCGCCTGGAGGACCCCCTGGGGGAGGAGGGCACGCTGGCCGAGACGCTGGCGGTGCCCGGTCCCGACCCCGAGGAAACCACCGAGCGGGCGGTGCTCCGGGAGGTGGTGGAGCGGGCCCTGGAGCGGCTGCCGGTGGTCCACCGGGAGGCGGTGGAGCGCGTCTTCATGGAGGGCGCCCCCCTGGAGGAGGTCGCCAAGAGCACCGGGTACGCCAGGGAGTTCCTGGAGAGGGTGCTGGAAGAAGCCAGGGAAGAGCTCGCCGCCGACCCCTACCTGAGGGCCTGGGCGGCGTGAAACCGGGGGCGGGCAGGGCCCGCCCCCCTTTTCCCCGGAGGGGTCTTTATCATGAACCGCGTTATCGTGCAGGGCACGGTCATCGGGCCGGCCCGTCCCAGGGAAAGCCGGAACGGCAACCTCTACTGGAGGGGCGGCCTCGCTTTTCGCCGGGTCCGCTACCACTACGTCCCGGTGACCGCCTTCGGGCGGGTGGCCACCTGGATGGCCCGGTTCGCGGGGCAGCCGGTGGCGGTGGAGGGCGTCTTAGAAGACGCCGAGCGGGGGGACTACCGGACGCTGGCGGTGCTCGCCGGCGACATGTTCCCCCTGAAACGCCCGGTCTTCGAAAGCCCGAAGGGCTGGCCGGTGATCGAGGGCTCGGCGGAGGTGGACCTCTCGGGCTGGCTGGCGGTTCCGCCCCGGCTGGCCGGGGAGGCGACGCTCCTGAGGATCAAGTTCAAGGTCCCCCGGGGCCGGGAGTGGCGGAGCGGGTTCGCCACCGTGGTGGTCCACGGGGAGGACCTCACCGGCATGGAGAAGGGCGCGCCGGTCTTTGTCCGGGGCGTCCTGCAGCAACGGTTCAAGAAGAAGGGCGTGGACGTCCACGCCCTGGAGGTGGTCCCCGGGCTGGACCGGGAGCAGCCCCAGGCCCGCGAGGACGACCTCCTGGAGGAGGTCGTATGAGAATCCTTCAGATCGACGGAGGCAACCTCTACCACGGGCTGAAAGACTACCTCGCCTCTACCCGGGTGGACTTCGCCGCCCTGAAGGCCCACTTCCGGGCCGACCGGGCGCTTTACTACAACGTCCGGGGCCCGGGGATGGGAGCGTTCTTCGCCGCCCTGGAGGCGGCGGGGTACGAGCTCCGGCTCGGGCACCTCCGCCAGGGCCCGGCCGGATGGCAGGAGAAGGGCGTCGACGTGCTCCTGGCGGTGGACATGGTGCTCCTCGCCGCCAGGGGTACAGGGGAGATCGTCCTCGTCTCCGGCGACGAGGACCTGGTGCCGGCGGTCCGGGAGGCCCGCCGCCTGGGAACCCGGGTGGTGGTCGCCGCCTTCCAGGGGCTGCTCTCGATGCAGCTGGCGGCGGCGGCCAGCGAGGTGCGGCTCCTCGACGGGCTGCCCTGGGGCCAGCTCCGGTACGCCGGGGAGGTGGCGCGATGATAAACGAGATCAGCGAGGCGATACGGGACGCCGAATACAGGCTGAAGGCTATGGGCTACCGGCCGGTCTACCGGGGGATCACCTCCCGGGGCAGCGCCAGCGCCCGGGTCGGGGACCGGACCGTGGTGGCCAGTGCGGTCCTCCGGGTGGAGGGGGCGGTGGCCTGGGTAGGGTTCGACGAAAAGAGCCGCCGCGCGGCCTTCTACATCCAGCCCCTGGGGGAGCTGCTATGAAGCTGGCCTACGTCCTCTCCCGGGTGAAGAACCCCGAGGCCGAGAAACCAAAGGTCGAGGTCCTCTCCTTCCACCCCACCTTCGACCGGGAGGCGCTCGAGGCCGAGGTCCGCCGGCTCGAGGACCGGGGCCACCGGGTCCTGGGCCGCCTCGAGGAGGGCGGCGCCCTCGGCGTGCTGCTGACCGGGGAGGAGGGAAAGGTGGCGGTCACCCTGGCCCCGGTGGGGTTCGTCCGCCGGGAGGACCTCCCCCGCCTCGCGCTGGCCGCACCCCTCCCGGCTTGATGAGAACGCCTAAGCGCCCGGCCCCTTACCCTGTAAACATGCAGAGGATCCTCTACCGGGCCGTGGCGTACCAGCCCGAAGTGCTGGAACGGGCGTGGAAGCTCGCCGTGCGCGCAGCCGAGCGGGACCTGGGGCTCGCACGGGAGGGGGACACCATCCACCTCCCCATCGGGGGCCGGACCGTTCCGGTGAAACCGCCCCGGGGCGAAACCTTCGCCCTCGACCTCAGGAAGCCCCATCCCAAGACCCTGGCCTTCCTGGTCCTTCTCAAATACTTCGCCGGGGACGACCTCGAGCTCCGAGCCCTGGTGAGCGTGCGCGACTTCGTCGAGCCCTGCAAGCTGCTGGAGGAGAAGGGTTATCCGGTGGACCCCTGGTGGGCGCTGGGGCGGGAAACCCTGCTGGTGGTCGACGCCAGGGGGCGGCGCTATGTCGTGGAGGTTCCCGCCGAGGCCGGCGAGCTGATGGGCGAGCTCGCCGAAACCGAGGCCGAGGTCGCCGGGCTTCCCAACCCGAAGGCAAAAGGGGTCTACCCGGAGCTCCCCAAGGGCAAGCGGCTGAGCGACGCCGTGTGGCAGCTCACCGGGGTGGCTTGAGGTGAAGGTCCACCAGGTCGTCGGGATCGTGCTCGTGGCCGTAGGGCTTGCGGTGGGGAGCCTCCTGGCCACCCGGCGACGGACTGCGCCTTGCCGGGCTCCGGGGGCGGCAGGTGGGTGCGGCAACCGAGCTCGACGGGCGGAAGCCAACGGGAACGCGCAGGGGGCCTTTTGAAAAACACACAAACATGCTGCCGGCGCTTCCTGATGGAAGCGATCCTCGGGGCGCACCTGCAGCACTCGGCGAGCTTCAACGGCCAAGCAGTCGCCCAGGGACAGGAAGGCCCTCGTGCCCCGAGGGCCTAGCCTGGGCAAGGCGCCTCCGCGCACGAGCGGGCGGGCCTCGGTTCCTCTTGCTCCTCGACAACCCGCCCTGGTGACAACAAAGAGCAAGGGTCGGAAAGTTTCGTGAAGCGTTTGGGTAACTTCTCCCTGCAAAGCGTAGGTTTGAACGGCAGCAATATTGCTACGCAAACGCCCTTTTCGTCGCCGTCAGGGAAAACGCCCGCGTGCCGCCGACGGGACCGGTGTCCCTCGAGAGCGGAGTAGCATGGATGCGGACCCCTGGCTCCTTCAGGTCCTGAAAGGAGGCCTAAGGTGAAGCACCGGCTGGGCGCACTGGCGCTCCTGCTATTGTTCCTCGCCGCCTGCTCAGGGAACCCCAACGGCGGGACCGCACCCCCGCAGCACACATTTACCGTCCGGAACAACACTTCCGCCGCCCACAAGCAGCTGACCAGGATCGAGGTCACCCCGGTGAACGGTGGGGCAACCCTAACCGCGACCTTCGTCTGCAACTACGGGGAAACGAAATCGGTACCGGTGGCCATTCCCCGTACCGGCAACTACACGGTCAGGACCTACTCTTCCGACGGCCAGAGCATGTGGTGGGACAGCGTGGCCCTGGCCCTGCCCGGCTCCAGCACCCTCGACGTGTTCGCGGCCGGTTACCCGGTGCGGTTTTCCGGCACCTGCGCCGGCATCCCCAACGACGGCACCACCATGACCCCCTGAGGACGGCCAGGCGGTAGCGTCCCCGCCCGCTCCCCGCTGGCGACCGGGCCGGGGGCATGCGGGCGTCTTCCCGGCTACTTGCCACCTGACAACTATAGGGGCTATAACTGGGGGCACAGGAGGGAACTATGAAGC
>WFNN01000176.1 GCA_015488545.1 Thermaceae bacterium
GAGCTCCGGAGCGGCGAGCAGCCGTCCCCCCGAGGCCTCGGCCAGGCGCCGGAGAGTGGCGCGGCCGTCTTGGTCGGGCCACTCCAGTGCGGGCTCCCGGCGGATCCTGAAGAGGGCGCGGTCGCCGACCCGCACCACCAGCTCCCGCGCCCCCGGGGGGAGCTTGAGCCGGTAGCGGAAGGGGGCGTCAGGCACCAGGGGGTAGCGGCGCCCGCCGACCCAGAGAACCGGCGGGGCGTCGTAGCGACCGAAGAGGTAGAGGGTGTCGCCGGCCAGCAGGTAGCGGGGACGGGCGGGGGTGTCCGCCAGCCAGCGCACCAGGTTGGCCAGCAGCCGGGGGGTGTCGGGCCAGTCCTTGAGGCTCTGACCGAGGTCAGTGGCCAACGCAGCCACCCGGCCGTTTTCCCGCTCGGCAAGGGCCAGCACGTCGAGGTCGCCGCTTCGCACGACGGCGGTGGCCCAGGGCTTTTTCACCGCCGGGAGGAGCACCCGGGCCGGCGGAGGCGGGTCGAGCCCCCGGGTTACCGGGTGGGGCCTGAGCGTAAGGGGAAAGCGGCCGAGGGCGCTTTGCCGGCGGAGCGCCTCCTTGGCGGCCGCCTCGATGCGACCGGCCAAGGCGGCGGCCCCCTGGGCAGAGAGCACCTCGCCGCCCAGCGAGGCCAGAAAGGCGCGGTCGGCGTCGGGGCCGATCCCCAGCGCGGCCAGCCGGATGCCGGCGGCGAGGGCTTTGGCGGCCTCCCGCCGGGCGGCGTCGGGCCGGGCGGTGACCCCGTCGGTGACCACCAGCATTGCCTTTTGTTCGGCGGGCACCCCGGCCAGGGCAGCCCGGGCGGTGGCCAGGGCCGGGGCCAGGTCGGTGCCGCCTCCGGCGGTGAGGGCCTTCAGGCGTTCCTCGGCCAGCCGCCGCTGGCGGTAGTCGACCGGGGCCAGGGGCAAAAGCCAGCGGGTCCGGTCGCTAAACACCACGATCCCCAGGGCGTCCTCCTCGCGGGCGGCCCGGACCGCGGCCAGCGCCCCCTCCACCGCCCGGGCGAGCTTCTCCCCGGCCATCGAGCCGGAGACGTCGAGCACCAAAACGAAGGCCGCCCCCTTCCCTGGCCGGGGCTTGAGGGGGAGGTCGGGGAAGGCCCGGTCCCAGCCGCCGAAGAAAAGGCCCTCGGGGATGGCGGTGAAGAGGAGCCCGCCGCCGGCCTCGAGGTGCCGTTCAAGGCGCTCGGCGGCGAGCGGGCCCAGCGCGTCCACCGAACGCCCCACCACCACCACCCGCGGCAGTTTTTCGGGCAGCCGGTCGGCGGTCTGCACCGCGAAACCCTGGGCCTCCAGGTAGCGGGCGGCGCTGGCGTCGCCCAGGACCAGGACCTCGCGCTTACCGGCGGGGCGGAGCTCCAGCCGCCGGGTGTCGCTTCCAAGCGGGGTCGAAAGCGTGGCCTCCACCTCGGTGGGCCCCTCCAGCACGAACCGGAACCCGACCCGGCTTACCCCCCGGGGAAGCGCGAGGCGCCGCTCCTCGCGCTGGTCGCCGGCGGAAAAACGCAGGGTGGCCTCGGCTGGCCGGGCGAGGAACACCTCGGCGACCACCTCGACCCGCTCACCCAGGGTCGGGGCCAGGGGGGCGAAAAGGGCGGTGATGGCCGCGTGGGGAGCGGGCGAAAGAGGGTAGACAAAGAGGGGGACAGGGCTGGCACTGGGGGCGAAAAGGCCATCGGAGAGAAGCAGGATCCGGACCGGACCGGGCCGGACCGCCTCCCCGAGGGCGGCGGCGAAGTCGGTGGCCTCGCCGAGCGGGGGCAGGGCGTAGGGGTTTTGGACCCAGACCGCGCGCTCGGCAAACGCCAGGTAGCGGACCGGGCCGCCCACCCGGAGCCGCCGGAGCGCGGGTACAAGCGACGGCCGGCTGGAGGGGCTCGCGTCCAGCATCACCACCGTGAGCCCGGGGACCACCGGAAGGCGGGGGCCAGCGGCGGCCAGGACGAGGAGCGCCAGGGCCAGCCGCCGCAGACCGCCCCTGGCCAGGAGCACCAGCGGCAGGAGCACGAGCGCCCAAGGGGCGGTAAACATCGTCGGCTAGCCCCGTTCCCGGGCAAAGAGCGCGGCGTAGGGCTCGGGTTCGTCGATTAAAAGCCAGCTCGCACCGTCCCAAACGTACCCGGGCGGGCGCGGGGTGTCGAGGTAGGTGCTCGCCATCGAGGCCCCGTAGGCGCCGGCCTCGAGGATCGCGAGCGCGTCCCCCTCCCGGGGCGCGGGCAGCCGCACCCCCCGGGCCAGCACGTCGGTGGACTCACAAGCGGGACCGGCGAGATCGTACTCGGCCTCCGCCCCGCCGGCGTAAAGCGGCAGCACCGGGGGCCGGGCGCCGTAGAGCGCGGGGCGCAGGAACTGGGTCATCCCGGCGTCGAGAAGGAGGTAGCGGCGGCGGGTCACCTTCTCCCCCCACACGCGGGTCACCAGTACCCCGGCGCGGGCCACCAGGTAGCGGCCGGGCTCAAGCCAGATCGCACCGGCCTTGGCCTCGATGGGGGCCAGCCGCGGGGCAAGGGCCGCTAGGTCGAGGTCGAGCCCGAAACCCCCGCCCAGGTCCACCACCGGCTGGGGACCGAGGACCTCGAAGAGCTCCTCCACCACCCGGTACCCTGCGGCGAAGTCCTCGGGGCGGGAAAGGTCCGAACCCAGGTGAAGGTGAAGCCCCAACACCGCCAGGCCCCGCTCCCGGGCCCGTTCGACGGCCGCGGGGATCGCCTCGGGTGGAAAGCCAAACTGGCTCGTTCCCCGCCCGGTCGCCAGGTGGTCGTGGGTTTGGACCGGAAGATCGGGGTTCACCCGGAGCAGCACCCGGGCCCCGGGCAGGTACCGGGCCACCCGCTCGAGGTCGGCGGTCGAGTCGAGCCCGATCACCGGAACACCGGCGGCGGCGAGCGCCCGGAGCACCCGGGGGGGCTTGACGGGGCCGTTTAAAAGCACTTCCCGGGGCAAAAACCCGGCCCGGTAGGCCCTGAACACCTCCCCCAGCGACACGGTTTCGGCGGAGAACCCCCGCTCCCGGAGGAAGCGGAGGAAAAAGAGCGCCGGGTTGGCCTTCACCGCGTAGAAAAAGCGGGCCCGGGGAAAGGCCGAAAGAAGCGTCGCCGCCCGGGCCTCAACCTCGGCCAGGTCGTAGGCGTAAAACGGCGTCTCGACCCGGTTTAAAAGCTCGACCAGCGCGGCCTTAAACGGTTCCCGAAGCATCCCGCCTCCCGGCCGGGTTGGCCCGGCCCTGCCCCAAGTGTAAGCTGGGATCCGTGCCGCTCATCGGCCTCGCCGCCCAGTACCGATGGAATGCCTCCAAGCGCATGCCGGCACGGTTTTGGGGGGTGCTCGACCCCTATATCCGGGCGATCCAGGCCTCCGGCGGGGTGCCGGTGGTGCTGCCGCCGCAGGACCCCGAGCGGCTGGAGGTCGCCCTCCGTCGCCTCGACGGCGTGGTTCTCACCGGGGGCGGCGACCCCGACCCCGCCCTTTACGGGGAGGAACCGGTTCCCGAGCTCGGCGAGGTCAGCCCCGAACGCGACCAGAGCGAGCTTTTCCTGGCCCGCTACGCCGCCCGGAACGGGCTGCCCATGCTCGGTATCTGCCGGGGGATGCAGGTGGCGGCGGTGGCGCTCGGGGGACGCCTTTTCCAAGACCTCGGCCGAGCGGGCTTTCGCGAGGTCGAGCACTACCAGGACGCCGGCCCCCCGGCCCTTTCCCACTCGGTGGGGCTCCTCAAAAACGGACTCTTAGCGGAGCTCTTCGGGGCCCGCTTCCGGGTCAACTCCTACCACCACCAGGCGGTGCGGGACCTTCCTTCGGGCCTGGAACCCCTGGCCGAGGCCCCCGACGGGGTCCTCGAGGCCGCCCGCCTGGCGGACCACCCCTTCTTTTTGCTGGTGCAGTGGCACCCCGAGCTGCTCCCCGAGCACTGGGGGCTCTTCGCCGCCCTGGTGGAGGCGGCTAGCCGCCGATCCCCAGCATGACCCGCTGCCGCTGGGTGGGCAGGGTGTTGCCGTAGGCCGGCTTCCGATCGGTGGCGATCAGAATGGCGTCCACCAGGGCCTCGACCGGCCGCTCGGCGGCGAAGGCCCAGGCAATGTCGATCTCCAGCTCGGTGAGCAGACAGGGGCGGAGCTTTTTGTCCGAGGTCAGCCTGAGCCGCGAGCAGTTCGAGCAAAACGGCTCGCTCACCGGGTTGATGAACCCCACCGTGCCGGCTGCTCCGGGAATCCGGTAGACCCGCGCCGGCGAACTGGGGTCGGTGGCCACCGGTTCCAGTTTCCCGAAGGCGGCCTCGACCCGGGCCTTGATTTCGCTCCCCGGTACGAACTGCGCCCGGTACTCCTCGAAAGGCGCGTTGTTCAGGTGCATGTACTCGATGTAGCGCATGTGGAGGGGCCGGTCCAGGGTGAGTTCCGCCAGCGGCGCCACCTCCCCCTCGTTCATCCCCCGGATCACCACCGCGTTCAACTTGACCGGGTGAAGACCGGCCTCCAGGGCGGCCTCGATCCCCTCCCAAACGTCCTCCACGTCCCCCCCACGGGTGAGGGCCCGGAAGACCTCGGGGTCGCGGGCATCGAGGGAGATGTTGACCCGGGTGAGACCGGCGGCCAGCAGGTCGGGCAGGCGCTTTTTGAGCGCGGTGGCGTTGGTGGTGATGGCCACATCCTCCACCCCCGCCGCCCGGGCGGCCGCGATCATGGCCGGGAGTTCCTTGCGGACCAGGGGCTCTCCGCCGGTAAACCGCACGCTCTCGAGCCCGAGCAGCACCCCGGCCTGGATGAAGTGGGCCACGTCCTCCACCGTCACCGTGCCCGGCGGGTCGGTCATCTCCAGCCCCAGGGGGTGGCAGTAGAGGCAGTCGTAGTTGCACCTCGGGGTGACCGAGATGCGGAGGTCCTTGATTACGCGCCCGTAGCGATCGGTTAGCTTCATACCCCTCCCCGCGTGTGGCACAGTATAGCAACACGATCCCCACCCGGCGGTGAGCCAACCTACCCTGTCCGGCGGCCGCTGGCGGCTGCGACGCCGCGCCACCGGCCACCGGCTCCTGGGCAGGGCTGGGGAGCCTTGGCGCCGCTAGGCGCCCTGGGCCTGCCGGGCCATACCCTTCGGCAAGAGCACCAGCACCGCCCGGCCCCGCACGGTCTCCTCGTCGCCGGCCAGAAGACGGCTTTCCACCACCACCTTGCGGTCCTTCACCTCCACCGCCCGGCCCCGGACCTCGAGGACCGGGCCCAGGGGGGTGGGCTTCAGGTAGTCGACCTCGAGCCGGGCGGTAACGAAGCGGGGAGCCGGACCCTCGCCGGGCTTCTTCCCTTCGGCCAGCATCTTGAAGATCGCCGCCGAGCCCGAGGAGTGGCAGTCGATTAGGCTCGCGATCAGCCCGCCGTAGACGAAGCCGGGGATGGCGGTGTGGTGGGGCGCGGGCCGGTATCGGGTGACGGTCTCGCCGGCTTCCTCGTCGTAGTAGGTTTTGAAGCGGTGCCCCTCGGGGTTTTGGTAGCCGCAGCCGTAGCAGTGGGCGAAGTCCTCGGGGTAGGTGTCCTGGATGTAGACCTTCACAGCACCTCCAAAAGCTTCTTGCTGATCACCAAACGAAGGATCTCGCTGGTGCCCTCGCCGATCTCCATCAGCCGGGCGTCCCGCCAGTAGCGCTGGGCGGGATAGTCCAGGGTGTAGCCGTAACCCCCCAGGATCTGGATGGCGGCGTCGGCGGCCCGCACCGCCGCTTCGCTGGCGAAGAGCTTGGCCTGGGCGGCGGCCTGGGTGTAGGGGCGGCCGGCGTCCTTAAGCGCCGCCGCCTTCAGGTAGAGGAGGCGGGCGGCCTCGAGCTCGGTGGCCATGTCGGCGAGCTTGAAGGCCACCCCCTCAAAGGCGGCGATCGGCCGGCCGAAGGCCTTTCGCTCGGTGCTGTAGCGGGCCGCCAGGTCCAGGGCGGCCCGTCCGATGCCCACGCTGATGGCGGCGATCCCCACCCGGCCCCCGTCCAGCACCCGGAGCACGTCGTAAAAAGCCCGCCCCCGCTCGCCAAGGAGGGCGTCCTCGGGAACGAAGAGCCCGTCGAAGACGAGCTGGGCGGTGTCGGACGAGCGGAGACCGAGCTTTTCCTCCTTGCGCCCGATGGAAAACCCGCTTCCCTCCGCCGGTCGTTCGAAGAGAAAGGCGCTGATCCCGAGGTGGCGCTTGCCCTCGGGGGCGGGATCGGTTCGGGCCATCACCACGTAGGCGCCGGCCACCGACCCCTGGGTGATGAACTGCTTGGTGCCAAAGAGGCGAAAGCCCCCGTCGGCGGGCTCGGCCCGGGTTGCGAGGGCGGCGGCGTCGGAGCCGGCCCCGGGCTCGGTAAGCCCCCAGGCGCCCAGCCACTCGCCCGAGGCGAGCTTGGGCAAAAACCGCTCCTTTTGGGCCTCGCTCCCGGCCAGCAGCACGTGGCCGGTGGCCAGCGAGTTGTGGCTGGCCACGGTGAGGGCCAGCGAGCCGTCGGCGTAGCCGATGGCCTCGAGGATCCGCATCGCGGTCACCGACGGCAGCCCCAACCCGCCGTAGGCCTCGGGGACCATCAGGCCAAACACCCCGAGCTCGGCGAGCTCGCGCACCAGGTCGGCGGGGAAGACCCCGTTTCGGTCGCGGGCGTCGGCACCGGGGATAACCCGGTCCTTGAGGAAGGCCTCCACGGCGCCAAGGAGGGCCCGCTCCTCGGAACTGGGCTCGAACCAAAGCATGGCGCCAGTATAACGCCTTTTCGCCGGCTGCCGCAAAAACCGTTAGCACGGGCGGGCCCGGAGCAAGGCCTCGGTAAGCTTTTGGAGGTTGCCGGCCAGGTAGTCGAGCCGGCGCCTCAGGTCAAAGCGCTTGGGGCTTAATTCCAGCGCCAGGAAGTAGATCGCCTCCATCGCCTCCTTGGCCCGCTCGGCAAAGCGCCGATCGCCCTTCAAAAGCCGCTCCTCCGCCGCCCGAAGGAGCTCGCCGCTGGCGTCCATGAGGCCGTGGAGGAAGGCCACGGGGTCCACTTTCCGGGGCATCGATCGCCGGGTGGGCAGCCCTTCCCCGGCGGTCACCCGGACCACCACCTCCGCCTCCACCGCCTCGCCGCGGGCCACCGCGGCCAGCTCCTCCCCCCAGAGAGCGGGCTCCCCAGCCTGCAGCGCATCCAGCGCCGCCACCGCCCGCCAGCAGGCCGCAAGCTCCGCCCGGGCCACCGCCAGATCCTCCCGGATGGCGGCGTAGATCGCGTTCTTGGAACGCTTGATCGCCTCCCGCGCCCGTTCGATGAGGCGGTCCCGGGCGTCCTCGAGCGCCCGGGCCTCGTCGCGCATCCGCTCGATCTCCTCCGCCGACCACCGCATGCCCCGATTGTGCTACACTAAACGGGCCGTGAAGAAAAACCCCAAGGCACATCCCTACTGGTCGGCGGAGGACGGCTCGGCATGGCGGTAGAGGCCGGCGAGATCGTCAAAGGGCGGGTCACCCGCATTATGGAGTTCGGCGCCTTCGTCGAGCTGGAGAACGGCGAATCGGGCCTGGTGCACATCAGCCAGATCGCCCACGAGTACGTTAAAAGGGTCGAGGACTTCCTCACCGAAGGCGAGGAAGTTGAGGTCATGGTGCTCGGTCGCGACCAAAAGGGCCGGCTCGACCTCTCCATCAAGGAGCTGAAACCCAAGCCCGTCGCCCCGCCGCGGCCCCGCCGGCTTCCCCGGCAGGCCCCGGAGTTCGAGCACAAGCTGAAGAGCTTTCTGCGTGGCGCGGGCAGCCCTGGCGAGGGCAAGAAAAAGGGCAAGGGCCGGAAAAAGCGCTAAATCGAGGAACCGTGTGCCGGCGGGCATTAGCCCGCCGGCCTTCGCTTGCCCCCGCCCCCGGGGCCGTGTAGCATAGCTGTGCAATACGGGAGGTCAATATGAAACTGCGCTGGTTACTGGCCCTTCTTCTCTTGGCCATGCCCGCCTGGGCCCGTCCGCCGTTGGTGCTGGCCACCACCACCAGCGTCAACGACTCGGGGCTTTTGGACGCCATTCTCCCCGGCTTCACCCGCGAAACCGGGATTCCGGTCCGGGTAATCGCGGTGGGCACCGGCCAGGCCCTGGCCATCGCCGGTCGGGGGGACGCCGACGCCGTGCTGGTCCACGCCCCCCACCTCGAGGCCCGCTTTCTTTCCGAGAAGAAGGGCGTGCTCCACACCTGCCTGGCGAAAAACCGCTTCCTCCTGGTGGGTCCACCAACCGATCCCGCCGGGGTGCGCTGGGAAACGAACGTTTTAAACGCTTTCCGAAAGATCTACCTGACGGGGGCCCCTTTCGTTTCTCGCGGGGACAACTCGGGCACCTACGTGCGGGAGCAGAGCCTCTGGAAGGCCGCCGGGCTCAAACCCCAAGGGAAGCCCTGGTACCTGGAGTCGGGGTCGGGCATGGGGGCCACCCTGACGCTCGCCAGCGAAAAGGGGGCCTACACCCTCACCGACCTTGGCACCTTCCTCTTCACCAAGACCCGGCTCAAGCTCGCCGCCCTTTTCGACCGCGACGACCCCCGCATGCTCAACCAGTACAGCTTCATGGCGGTGAACCCCAAGCGGTTTCCCTGGGTCCGGTTCAACGAGGCCAAGGCGCTTTTGGCCTACCTCCTCCGGCCCGACGTGCAGGCGGCCATCGGGGACTACCAGCGGGCCCGCTTCGGCCGGAGCCTGTTCGAACCGTTAGGGGGGAAATGTATCCTGCCGGTTAGGTGAACGAGGTCCTCGAAATCACCCTGCGGAGCCTGGCGGTGAGCAGCGCCGCCACCCTGATCGCCGCCGTTTTTGGGCTGCCGCTAGGGCTCTGGCTCG
Source organism: Thermaceae bacterium (assembly GCA_015488545.1). Taxonomy (GTDB): domain Bacteria; phylum Deinococcota; class Deinococci; order Deinococcales; family Marinithermaceae; genus WFXV01. Next base: position 8,828 of record WFNN01000176.1, read on the forward strand.
GGGCCCGGGGGGCGGGGCGGCTGGCCCGCAGCCTGCTCTACGCCGGAATGGGCCTACCGCCGGTGGTGGTGGGGCTCTTCTTCTACTTCCTCTTCTCCCGAAACGGTCCGCTGGGTGGTCTCGGCCTCCTCTACACCTTGCCGGCGGTGGCGGTGGCCGAGAGCGTGCTGGCCTTCCCGCTGATCGCCGGGTTCACCATGGCCGGGGCGGCCAGCCGGGCCGAGGGGGTCCGGCGGCTGGTGAAGAGCCTCGGCGGAACCGAGACCCAGGCTTTCCTTACCCTCCTGGCCGAGAGCCGGCGGGTGGTGGTGGCTGCGCTGGCCGCGGGGTTCGGGGCGGTGATCAGCGAGGTGGGGGCGGTGACCATCGTCGGGGGCGACATCCGCCACGCCACCCGGGTGCTCACCACCGCGGTGGTGCTGGAAACCCGGAAGGGGGAGCTGGAGCGGGCGGCGGTGCTCGGGCTCTTGCTGCTCGGGGTCACCCTGGTGGTGAGCGGGCTGCTGGTGGTCTTCGGGGAGCGGGAGGCGGCGTGATCGAGGCCGAGGGCATCGTCCACCGCTACCCGGGGTTTTCGCTCTCGGTCAGCCGCCTGGCGGTTGAACCCGGCGAGGTGCTGGCGGTGGTGGGCCCCTCGGGAGCAGGGAAGAGCACGCTGCTCCGGCTGCTCGGCGGCCTCGAGGCCCCCCAACGCGGCCGGGTGCACCGGCGGGGGCCCGCCGTCTACCTCGACCAGACCCCCTACCTGCTGGAGCGCTCGGTCCTGGAAAACGCCGCTTTCGGCCTCCGGCTCAAGGGATGGCCGGCCCAAGAGGCCAGGAGGCGGGCACTTGGCTGGCTCGAACGGGTGGGGCTTTCGGGGTTTGCCGACCGCCCCGCCCGGGCCCTCTCCGGCGGCGAACGGGTGCGGCTGGCACTGGCTCGGGCGCTGGCGGTGGAGCCCGCCGCCCTTCTCCTCGACGAACCCACCGCCAACCTCGACCCGGCCAACGTGGCCCGGATCGAGGCGCTGATCCGGGCCGAGCGAGCGGCCGGGCGGGCGGTGGTGCTGGTCACCCACAACCTTTTCCAGGCGCGAAGGCTCGCCGACCGGGCGGTCTTCCTGCTGGAGGGGCGCGTGGTGGAAGCGGGCCCGGCCCCGGGGTTTTTCCAACGACCGGCCGACCCCCGTACCCGGGCGTTTTTGAGCGGGGAAATGGTCTGGTAGACGCCGGGGGCGGCCCCGCCCTACTCCCCGCCCTCCTCCAGGGCCCGGATCTCCTCGATAAACCGCTCCACGCTATCGAACTCGCGGTACACGCTGGCGAAGCGGATGTAGGCCACCGGGTCCAGGGTCTTTAGGAAGGCCATCGCCCGCCGCCCGATCTCCTCGGAGGTGATCTCGGGCCCCTCGACCCGATCCTCGAAGGTGTAGGCGAACTTCTTGAGCTGCTCGGGGTCCACCGGCCGTTTTTCGCAGGCGAGAAGGAGACCCCGCAAAAGCTTATCGGGGTTAAAGGCCTCCCGGCGTCCCGAGCGCTTCACCACCATCAGCGGCTCCAGCTGCGGGCGCTCGTAGGTGGTGAAGCGGCGGCCGCAGGCCCCGCACTCCCGGCGGCGGCGAATCGCCAGGCCGCCGTCCACCGGGCGGCTGTCCACCACCCGGGTATCGGCGGCACCGCAATAGGGGCACTTCATGGCAGGTCGGCGAGCAGATCGTAAAGCTCGGGCGGGGTCGGCGGTTCGGGCAACCGAACGTGCACCGTTTCGCCGTGGATGCCCCGGGACACCTCCGAGCCCAGGCCCAGCACCGCCTGCACCAAGGGGCGGTCGTAGGCCTCGCCGGCGGGGTCGCGGCTCGGGATCACCCCGTTGACCCGCACCTCCTCCGGGAACACCGCGCTGGCCCCCTGGATCAGGCCCAAAAGCGCCCCCCGCACCGCGGCCACGTGGGGTTCAACCCGCTTGGACGGGGGCAACACCAACACCACGAACCCCCCGCCGGCCAGGTACTTAAGCCCATGCTGGAGCACCAGCCAACTCGACTTCACGTCGGCGTTCAGAAGCTCGTGCCATTCGGCCTCGAGGAGCTCGGTGAAGGGGGTCTGGCTGTCCGCCGAGGTCACGTGGACGATCCCGTCCAGAACGCCGAAGAGCTCGTCGATCTTCTCGAAGGTGGTGGTCACGTCCAGCGAAACCGCCAGGTCACCGCGGATCGGGATCGCCCCGCCGCCCCGTTCCTCCACCTCGCTGGCCACCTGGGTGGCCAGCTCCACGTCGGGGTCCACCGCGATCACCGTGGCCCCGGCGGCCCCGTAGGCGTGGGCCAGCTGACGTCCGTACCCGCGGCCGGCGCCGGTGACCAGCACCACCCGCTTGGCAAGCCCGAGGGGGTCGGTTTCCATTCCCCTAGCATTCTTACATGCCCCCCGGCTTTACAAAACCCCGCCAGGCAACTAGAATTGTTCATTGCCGGAGGGATCCGGCGTCGCGGGCCCGTAGCTCAGTTGGATAGAGCGGCTGACTACGGATCAGCAGGTCAGGGGTTCGAGTCCTCTCGGGCCCGCCAGGCAAGAGAGGGAAGCGGCCGGGGCAACATACCCCGGCCGCTTCCCTTGCACCCGCCGCCCAGGTAGCCTGGTCGCAGGAGGGAACCTATGGGCGAGGCGCGGCTTTTCACCCCCGTGGAGTTCCGCGGGGTCCGGCTGAAAAACCGGCTGGTCCTTTCCCCCATGTGCACGTACTCGGCCGAAGAGGGGATGGTCCAGGACTGGCACCGAATTCACTACACGACCCGCGCCCAGGGCGGCGTGGGCCTTGTTTTGCTGGAAGCCACAGCGGTGGACCCCCTGGGCCGGATCAGCCCCCAGGACCTCGGCCTGTGGTCCGACGAGCAGATACCCGGAATGGCCCAGCTTGCCCGCGACATCGCAGGGGCCGGTGCGGTGCCCGGTATACAGCTGGCCCACGCCGGCCGCAAGGCCGGAACCGCCCGTCCCTGGGAAGGGGGTCGCCCGCTGGGCTGGCCGGTGGTAGCCCCCAGCCCGCTGCCCTTCGCGCCTGGCTACCCCGAACCCCGCGAACTCGACCCCGACGGGCTGGAAGCGATCCGGGAAGCGTTCGTAGCCGCGGCGCGCAGGGCGGTAAAGGCGGGTTTCCAGGTGATCGAACTGCACATGGCGCACGGCTACCTGCTGGCCTCCTTCCTCTCGCCGCTTACCAACCGACGCCAGGACGCCTACGGCGGCGATCGCGCCCGCCGCATGCGGTTTCCCCTCGAGATCGCGGCCGCCGTGCGCCAGGCCCTTCCCGAGGAGGTTCCTCTCTTCGTTCGGGTGTCGGCCACGGACTGGGCACCGGGGGGCTGGAACGTGGAGGACACCGTTGCCTTCGCGCGCGAGCTCCTAGCCCTGGGCGTCGACCTGCTGGACGTCTCCAGCGGCGGTACCGTGCCCACCGCCCCCCGGCCGGTCGCCCCCGGTTTTCAGGTACCGCTCGCCGACCGGGTCCGCAAGGCAACCGGCATGCCCACCGGCGCTGTCGGGCTTATCACCACCGCCGAGCAGGCTGAAACCATCCTGCAAAACGAAAGCGCGGATCTGGTGTTCATGGGAAGGAAACTGCTCGGCGACCCCTACTTCCCGCTACGGGCGGCGCGCGCCTGGGGCCTTGAGGCCCCGGTCCCGCCCCAGTACCTGGCCGCCTTCTAGTCGACCCGGTGCCGCCCAGAGCCGCTACCTCCGGGCGCCGCGGTTCAGGAGCACCCCAAGCAGAATCAGCCCGCCCCCGATCAAGACCCCGGGGGTTAGCGGTTCCCCCGCCAAGGGCACCGCGAACAGCGCCCCCGAGAAGGGCTCGATCAGCGCCACCAGGGTAGCCAGACGGGCCGGGACCCGGCGCACTCCGAGGAAGAAAAGCCCAAAGGGCAAGACGGTGCCGAAGACCACCAGGAACGCCGCGGCGAGCCAGGCCCCAGGGCCCAGGTGGGCCACGAGTCCGGCGTTTTTCACCAGCACCGGGAGCGATAGCGCCGCCCCCACGCCGGTGGCCACCCCCAGGCTGGTAAAGGCCGGGGTCCGTAGCCCCTCGGCGGCGGCGGCGTAAAGGGCGAAGGAGGTCGCCGCCAAAAGGCCCCAGGCCACCCCCAGGGGGCGGACGGCCAGACCCCCGGCCACCAGGAAGTAGGCGCCCAAGATCGCTAGCGCCACCCCTAGGAGGTTTGCGGCCGGTAACCGGTGGCCGCGAAGGAGGGCGTAGAGGGTAAGCAGGGCCGGCGCCAGGTACTGCAAAAAGATCCCGGTGGCCACCGTGGTCGCGTGAATCGCCAGGTAGTAAAAGGCCTGGGCCCCGGCCAGGGCGAGGCCGACCAAAAGCAGCCGGCCCCACTCCTGCTTGGCCGGCGGCCGCCGGCGGATCGCCGGGATAAGCAGGAGAAAGCTCAGCCAAAACCGCAGGGGAATCAGGACCCCCGGGGGAATCGTCTGCATGAACCGCCCGGCCAGCGCCCCGCCCAGCCCCCAGAGCAACGCCGCCGCGACCACGTAGACCATGGCGGCATTATCCCCCGCTGGGGGGTTTCTCACCTGGGCTCCCTATAATCCGGGGCGTGCTCAAGCGGTACCTCCTGCGCGAGGTCAGCCTCCCCTACCTCCTGGGGGTGCTGCTCTTCATCGCCCTGATCACCACCGACCTGCTCTCCTCGCTCTCGGGGGTGCTGCTCGCCCGGGGGACGCCGCTTTCCGACGTTTTGCTACTGGTCCTCTACCGGCTCCCGTACACCCTGGGGGTGGCGCTTCCCCTGGGCCTCGTGTTCGCGATCCTGGTGGGGGTCGCCCGGCTGATCCGGGACTCCGAGCTCAAGGCGGCCTACGCCGGTGGGGTGCCGCCGCTTTCGTTTCTGCCCCCGATCCTTGGGCTAGCAGCGGTGGTGGCCCTTTTGGTCTTCGCCAACAGCGCCTGGATCAAGCCAGCGGCCCAGGCCCGCTTCGAGCAAAAGCTCTACCAGGTCTACTACGGCACCGTGCCCTCGGGGGTGCTCTACAAACAGGGCTACGCCCCGACCGGCCTGGGGGTGTACTACGCCGAGCGGATCGAGCCCGACGGAAACGGCGCCCGGCTCTACGCGGTGCGGGTGGTCGAGCCCTCGGGGGTGATCTGGACCGCCCAGGAAGGGCGCTGGCAGGGGCGGAACTGGATCCTCACCGCGCCCTACCGGGTGGAGAACGGGCGGGCGACCCGCTGGGAAAAGGTTGCCCTACCCTTTCCCGCCCACTACGTGCCCCGGGCCGCGACCCGCGGGTACGCCGGGCTGACCCTGGCCGAGCTCCGGGAGCTCGCCCGGGTGGACCCCCGCGCCCGCTTCCCGTTGATGCGCCGGTACGCCGACGCCATCGGGGTGGTGGTGCTGGCCTGGCTGGCCCTGGTGGTGGGGCTCTCGCTCCGGGAAGCGGCCTGGGCGTTCGCCCTGGTGGTGCTGGTGATCCTGGGGTACTACGTGCTCTGGACGGCGGCGGCCCGGCTGGCGGCGGTGGCCGCGGTGGGCCCCATGGGGGCCTGGCTGCCCGACCTGGCGTACGGGGCGCTGGCCCTTTTTGGCACCGGGAGGCTGCGGTGACCACCCTCGACCGCTACCTGCTGCGGGAGGTCAGCGGCTACCTCCTGGCCGGGCTTTTGGTGGCGGTGCTCCTGCTCCTCGGGGGGGTGCTTTTTGAGGTCTTGGCCCCCCTGATCACCCGGGGGATCGGGGGGCTAGCAGTAGCCCATTACCTGGCGCTCCGGGTACCGGAGGCGATCTACCGAGGGCTCCCCATCGCCTACCTCTTTGCCCTGCTGCTCGCCCTCTCCCGCATGGCCGAGGACTCCGAGCTCAAGGTGCTTCTGGCCTCGGGCGTCCGCCGCGAACGGGTGCTCTTCACCCTGGTCTGGTTCGGGGGGGTGCTGACCCTGGCGGGGTTTTTGCTGGGGGCTAGCTTCGTGCCCAAGACCAACCGCCTGGCCCGGCAGGCGCTGGAAAGGGCCATCCTGGCTCGCCCCCGGGCCCTTCTGGAGCCGGGTAGCTTCTTCACCGACGCCTACGGCCGGCTGGTCTACGTGGGCCGGGTGAGCGGGGAAGGGGTGGAAAAGGTCCGCCTGCTGTCCCGGGACGAGGTGCTGGCCGCCGAGCGAGGCCGGTTCGTCGGCGGGGTGCTGGAGCTGGAGCGGGGGACCCGGGTCACCCTCGAGGCCAGCCGCCCCCGCACCGTGGCGGTCTTCCAGCGGGCCCGCCTGCCCCTAAAGGAGATCGCCGCCCTCCCCAGGGCCCTGGCCTCGGACCTGACCCTCGGCGAGCTGGCCCGGCGGCTCCGCCAAGCGCGTGCCCGGGGGCTCCCCTTCCACGCCGAGGCCACCGCCTTCTACCGCAAGTTCGCCGAACCAGCGGCCAGCGTCGTCTTCGCCTTCTTCGCGGTGGGCATGGCGTTTTGGATGCTGGGTGGAAGCCGCAGCCTAGGCATGGTGGGGGTGGTGACGATCACCTTCTTCTACTACGCCACCTGGTCGGTCTTCCGCATCATGGGGGAGCAGGGGGCGATCCCCGCCTGGCTCGGGGGGTTCGGACCAGACCTTTTCTACCTCGCCCTGGCCCTCGGCTTTTTGGGGGTGGGGCGGCGGTGAAGCGGATTTTGGCGCTGGCCCTCCTTCTCGGGCTCGCCCTCGCCGCCGAGGTGCGGATCGAGGCGGCCGACCGGCTGTTCCTTTCCCCCGACGGGAAGCTGGTGATTATCGAAGGCCACCCCGTCGCCCTCCGCTATCGGAAGCGGGCCATTGAAGCCGAGCAGGTGGTTTACAACCGGGAAACCCACCGCCTGGTGCTCACCGGCCGCGTCCGCTACACCGACCCCGAGGGGCGGGCGATCGAGGCCGAAAGCCTGACCCTCTTCCTCGACGACGAGAGCCTCCTGGCGGTGGAAGTGAAGCTCCGCTCGGGGCGCATCGAGTTCCGGGCCCCCAGGGCCTGCCGCGCCCTAGGCCAGATCCGGCTGGATCTGGCCATCTTCAGCCCCTGCTACGGTTGCGGCCAGAACCCCTTGGATTACGCCTTCTCGGCCCGGAAGGTGGTGGTTTACCCCGGCGACCGGGTGGTGGCCTACGACGTTTGGGTCGAGATCGGGGGGAAGCGGGCCTTCCACCTGCCCCTGCTCCTTCTGTACACCGGGCCGCGGCGGCCCCGCCTCGAGGTCGGCACCAGCGACGCCGACGGCTTTTTCGTTCTGGCCGACCTGCCCTATGTCACCGCCGGGGGGCTCGGGTTCACCCTGCTCCGCTACTTCGAACGCCGGGGGTGGGGGTTCGGATTCGACCACTGGGGGGC
>WFNN01000177.1 GCA_015488545.1 Thermaceae bacterium
CACGATGACCACCCGCCGGCCAGCAGCCTCGGCCAGCTTCAAAAGCCGGGCCAGCAGGGGCGCCCCGAAACCGGCCAGGGTCACGGTTAAGAAAATGGTTAGGAAAACCAGCGCCAGCAGACGGGCACCTTCCTGGGGAAGGGTTAGGGCAAAGAGCGAAGCCACGCTGGCAGCCACGATTCCCCGGGGCGCCATCGTGGCCACAAAAAACCGCTCCTTCAGGGGCAGGTTCGAACCCGCCAGGCTCACCCCCACCGAAAGCGGCCGGACCACCAGGACCAGGGACAGGGCAACCAGCCCACCGGGGAGCAAAACGGCCCGCAGGGTGGCGAGCGGCAGATCGGCGGCCAGCAGCACGAACAGCAGGCTAATGGCCAGCAGGGTGAGCTGCTCCTTAAAGCGGCGTAAGCGGTTTTCCTCGGGGATCGCCCGGCGCTGCACCACCAGCCCCATGACCACCGCCGCCATAATCCCCGACTCGGTGAGGATCGCGTCGGAAAGGCCAAAGGCCAGAAGCACGCCGGCCAGCGCCACCAGGTTCCTAAGCTCGAGCGCCACCCAACGGGGCTGGCGCAAGAGCCAGGAGACTAAAAGGCCGAAGAACACCCCGGCCACGGCCCCCACCGCCAGCCGGGCCAGGTAGGCGAGGGCCGCCTGGCCAGGGCTGCCCCCGCCTGGGAGGATGGCCTCGTAAACCGCCACCGCCAGGATCGCCCCGATGGGGTCGATGAGGATAGCCTCAGCCTCGAGGACCGCCTTGAGCCGGCGGGGGACCAGAAGCCTTTTGAGTATGGGCTGGACCACGGTCGGCCCGGTAACCACCACCAGGGACCCAAAGAGCAGCGCGAGCGCCGGCGATAGCCCCCCAAGCCCCCAGGCCGCCAGGGTGGCCCCGGCCCAGGTCACCGCCGCGCCCAGGGTAACCAGCCGGCGGACCTCGAAAAGGGCGCCCCGGACGTCTTCCAGCCGAAGGGCCAGCGCCCCCTCAAAGAGAACGATCGCCACCGCCAGCTTCACGAGCAAAAAGAGCCCGTCGCCCAGCGCAGCGGGGCGGAGCACGCCAAGCCCGCTGGGCCCAAAAAGCACCCCGAAGGCCAAAAGGAGGACCAGGGCGGGCAGACGGTAGCGGTGGGCCAGCAGTTGGGCAAAGATGCCGAGCCCCACCGCCAGGCTGGCCGTAAGCAGGGCGGGGTCGGCGTGCATCGGCTATTCGGAGGCCTCGGCCGCCGGGCCCAGTTCGGAACGAAGCCGTTCGGCCGCCGCCTCAATCTTCTGAACGATCTCCCTGTGCTGAAGCTTCAGGGTGTCGATCTGGGTGGCCAGGCGCTCGAGCTCCTCCTCGAGGGCCTGGCGCTGCTCTTCGGGAAGGGTCGAAAGCCGCTTTTCCAGCGCCTCAAGGCCCTGGCGCAGCTCCCCAAAACCCGCGGAGAGCGCCTTGGAAAGCTGGGCCTGGGTCTCCCCCTGGCGGGCGAACTCGGCCTCCAAAAACCCCTTCAGCTGCAGGAAGCGGGATTCCTCCTCGTTCTCCAGCTGTTTGCGGACCTGGTAGAGCTCGCGGGCGTAACGCCGGACCTCGATCAGGGCCGAGGCCTCCACCCCCAGGGAAAACAGCACGTAGAGCAGCGTAAGGGCGAGGATCACCCCGAGCATCACCAGCCCCAGCGGAGCCTGGACCTTGGCGAAGAGCAGGTTGAGGGTGGTGGGGGCGGTGAACGCCGGCCAGTTAAGCCCGGCGAACAGCCCGAGCAGGACCAGCACGACGATCACGGTGAGGGTACGGATGTTCATAACCCCTCCTTAAAAGGCACGCCGATTATACCGGCTCGGGCAGGAACCGGGTCCCGGCCCGTCCGGCGAGCACCTCGGCCAGCACCCCGGGCGACCCGGTGGCGATGGCCGCCCACGGCGCCCCCCGGTCCAGGGCCAAAAGGGCGGCCGCCACCTTGGGCACCATGCCTCCGGCCACCGTCCCCGCGGCGATCAGGGCCTCAGCCTCAAAGCGGCCGAGGCGGGGGATGCGGGTACCGGGGTCCTTGGGGTCGGCCAGCACCCCGGGGACGTCGGTCAGGAATACCGCCGGCACTGCCAGCGCCCCTGCCACCGCCGCCGCCGCCAAATCGGCGTTCACGTTGAGCGCCCCTTCCCCGTCCACCGCGATGGGGGAGACCACCGGGGTGTACCCCGCCGCCAGCAGGGCTTCCAAAAACCCCGCATCGACCTCCTCAATCCGGCCCACGCGGCCCAGCCGCACCTCCGCCTGGCCCCGGAGAAAGCCGGCGTCGCGACCGGAGACCGCCACCGCCGGCCGACCGAGCAGGCTAAGGCGGTGGGCAAGCTCCTTGCCCAGCCGGGTGAGCACCATCTCCACCGCCTCGAGCTGCTCTGGGGGCGTGACCCGCTCGCCGGCCTCGAACCGGGTGGAAAACCCCAGGCGGGCGAGGAACGCCCCGATCTGGGGCCCGCCCCCGTGGACCAAAACCAGCTCACCGGGGTGGGCGGCCAGCTCGTCGAGCACCCCCGCAGCCCCGCCGAGCGACCCGCCTAGCTTGACTAAAAGTCTTTCCTCCGCCATCCGGTAATAGCATAGGGGCATGCGCGTCCGCGAGCTGATGACCGCGAACCCCCTGACGGTCCGGGAGGACGAGCCCATCACCCGGGCCGCCCGGCTCATGTTGGAAAACCGCTACGGCGGGCTGCCGGTGGTTAACGGTGAGGGGCGGCTAGCCGGGGTCCTCGAGGTCGACGACCTCCTTCCCCACCCCGAGACCATCCCCCACACCGACGTCGAAGCCCTCAAGCTCTTCGAGGACTGGATCGACCCCGGGGACTACGCCGAGGTCTTCCGCCGCTACGAAGACACGCCGGTGCAAAAGGTCATGCGCCGCGAATCCCCGACCTTGAAGCCCGACGACCGGCTGTGGCACGCGCTGAAGACCCTGGTGGAAAACCAGTACCGGCGGGTGCCGGTCACCGACGACGAGGGCCGGGTGGTGGGCATCCTCACCCGCAGCGACTTTCTAAGGCTGTTTCTCGTCCCGGAGGAAGGCTGATGGAAAGCGCCGCCCCTACCGTTGCCCAACTCCTGCTCCAACTCTTTATCCTGGTCACCAGCGTCCAGTTCATGGGCTGGCTCTTCCGCCGGTTCAACCAGCCGGCGGTGATCGGCGAGCTGGTGGCCGGTGTGCTCATTGGCCCCTCGGTCTTCGGCTGGGTGCACGAGGGGCACACGCTGGAGTTCATCGCCGAGGTGGGCGTGGTTTTCCTGCTCTTTATGGTGGGGCTGGAAACCCGCCTTAAGGACGTCCTCGAGGTCGGCAAGGAAGCCTTCCTGGTGGCGGTGACCGGGGTCATCCTGCCCTTTATCGGCGGCTACTATTTTTCGGTCCTCTCGGGCCACAACCAGGTGGCCTCGCTCTTTTTTGGCGCCGCCCTGGTGGCCACCAGCGTGGGCATCACCGCCCGGGTGCTGCAGGAACTCGGGGTGCTCTCCCGCCCCTACAGCCGGATCATCCTGGGGGCGGCGGTCATCGACGACGTGCTGGGGCTTATCGTGCTGGCCATCGTCTCCGGTATCGCCCAGACCGGCCAGGTGGAGGCCGGGGCCGCGATCCGGCTCACCCTGATCTCGGCCGCCTTCGTGGGGGCGGCGATCGCGGTGGTTCCCCTGGTCCGGCGGATTCCCTTTAAGTCGCTGCCCTTCCAGTCCCCCTACGGCACCGCCACCATCGTGGCCCTGGCGATGGCGGCGCTGGCCAGCGCCATCGGCCTGGCCCCGATCGTGGGGGCCTTCCTGGCAGGCATGATCATGGCCGAGGTGGCCGAGGAGCTGGAACTCCACCCCCCGGTGCAGGCGCTCGAAGGCTTCCTGGCCCCCATTTTCTTCGCCTACATGGGCATTCTCCTCGACCTGCACGCGCTCGGCGGGAGCGACGTGATCGTCGCCGGGCTAATCGTCGGAGCCATCGCCATCGTCGGCAAGCTGGTCACCTTCGTCCCCGCCATTACCCAGGGCCTCAAGCACGCGGTGGTGGTGGGGGTGGGGATGATTCCCCGGGGCGAGGTCGGCCTGATCGTGGCCGGCATCGGGCTCTCCTCGGGGGCCATCGACGAGGCCCAGTTCGCGGTGGTGATCTTCATGGTGGTGCTCACCACCCTGCTCGCCCCCTTGCTGCTCAAGCCCATCATCCTCTGGGCCGAAGGGGGACGGCTCCCCGCCGAGGAGGCGTAAATGCGGCGGCTCCTGGCCCTGGCCCTACCCCTGGCGTTCTGGGCCGGGGCCTGGAGCTACCGGGTGCAGCCCGGCGACACCCTCTACGCCTTGGCCCGCCGCTACCGCACCACGGTGGCGGCGATCCAACGGGCCAACGGGCTCGCCGGCGACCGGATCCGGGTAGGGCAGGTGCTCGATATCCCCGGCCGCCCGCAGGACGCCGACTTCCGGGCTCTGGTTCGCCCCTTCCTTGGCGCCCCCTACCGCTACGGGGGCACCGGGGAGGGCGGGTTCGATTGCTCGGGTCTGGTGGTCAGGGTCTACGCCGGGCTCGGGGTCCTGCTTCCGCGCACCGCCGCCGGCCAGTTCGCCGCCCTTCCGCCCGCCTCGAGGCTCCGCCCCGGGGACCTGGTTTTCTTCAGCTTCGGGGGGCACCGGATCGACCACGTGGGGATCTACCTGGGCGGCGGCCGCTTCGTCCACGCCTCTATCCGAGGGGTGGTCGTCGAAGACCTGGACCTCCCCTGGTACCGGCGGGCCTACCGCGGGGCGCGTCGGGTCCCCCTGGGCTATGATGGGAGAAATGAGCGAGCCCAAGATCACACCCCTGGCGCGCCGCCTCGCTGAGGAAAACGGCATTGACTGGCGGCGCATCGAGGGAACCGGGCCCGAGGGGGAGATCACCGAGCGCGACATCCTGAACTACTTGGCCAAGGTGATGGCCGGCGAGATTACACTCGAGGGCCCGCCGCCGGGTGAACCGCCACCCCCCGAAGGCGAGGCCGACCTCGAGACCGCCCGCAAGGCGCTGGAGAAAGAGGGGTTGGCCCTCGAGGAGCTTATCCCCCCGTCCACCACCGAGACCGCCGAGTTCGAGATCGACCTGGACCTTGGGGAGGAAGAGGAACCCTCCCCGCCCAAGGAAGCGGCAGCCACCGCCGAAGTCACCGCCTGGCGCGAGGAGACCATCGTCGAGGAAGTGACCGCGGAATTCCCGGAGGCTAAGGAACCCCCGGCGCCCGCCGACATCACCGCCGAGGTGCCGGTCTTCGAGGAGGAAAAGGCGGAAGCCGCCCCCGAACCCCCGGCGCGGGAGCCCACCGCCGAACTGCCGGTCTTCGAGGAGGCCACCGCCGCCCCCGAGCCGGTGACCGACATCACCGCCGAGCTGCCGGTCTTCGAGGAGGAAGCCCCCGGCTCAGAGATCACCGCCGAGTTGCCGGTTTACACCGAGGGGTCTTCGGAGGCTACCCCTCCACGGGCCGAGGAAACCCCGCCGGTGCAGGTGGAAAGGCCGGCCCCGGTGCCGCTCTGGTACCGCCCGGTGAACCTCGCGCCCCTGGACACCCTGCTGGCCGAGTTCGGGGCCGAGCTGGGCCACCCCCTCCCCCGCGCCGCTCTGCTCTACCTGGCCGCCAAACGGGCGCTGGCCGACCTCGAGGTCCCCCTGGAACCGCTCAAGGAACGCTTCCGCTTGCCCCCCAGCAACAACCTCGCCAGCTTCCTGGCAAGCTGGGAGAACACCGGCGAGGAAGGCGAAGGGCTCGGGGTGCTCGAGTCCGGCCTTCCCCTCACCCTAAAGCCCCCGGCGCTGGCCCTCGCCACCGCGGGGCTTCCCGAAGGCCAGGGGCTTTTGATCCTGGCCGGCGAACTCCCCGCCGCCGAAGACGCCTTCCTCGAGCGCGTCACGCACTACCTGGAAAAGCCGATCCGGCTTTTGCTCTTTGGGTAGGCGGGTTCACGGGGGGGCGCGGGCTCGGCCCGCGTCCCCTTTACCTGCGCTTTCGCCTGCGCTTCCTGCTCCCCCCCGCCACCGCCGGCGGCGCCGCGACCCCCTTGAGCCGGGCCTCGAGCGCCCGGATCTGGTCGCGCAGCTCGGCCGCCCGCTCGAAGTCGAGGGCCTCGCTGGCCTCCCACATCAAGAGCGAGAGCTCGGCGATCTCGGCCCTGACCGCCTCGGGGTCGGCGGGAAGCTCGGCGGCCAAAACCTCTTCACCGTAGTCCTCGGGCTTGACCAGCGGCCGGACCGACTTCTCCACCGTCCTCGGGGTGATGCCGTGCGCTTTGTTGTAGGCCTCCTGGATCGCCCGCCGGCGGTTGGTCTCCTCGATGGCCACGCGCATCGCCTCGCTCACCTGGTCGGCGTAGAGGTAGACCTCGCCGCGCACGTTCCGGGCGGCCCGGCCAATGGTCTGGATGAGCGCCCGCTCGCTCCGGAGGAAGCCGGTCTTGTCGGCCTCGAGGATCGCCACCAGGCTGACCTCGGGCAGGTCGAGGCCCTCCCTTAGGAGGTTGATGCCGACCAGCACGTCGAAGTGCCCGAGCCGGAGATCGCGAATCAGGACCTGGCGTTCGAAAGCGTCGAGCTCGTGGTGCATGTACCGGGCACGGATACCCTGGGCGAGCAGGTAGTCGGTGAGGTCCTCGGCCATCTTCTTGGTGAGCACCGTGACGAGCACCCGCTCCCCCCGCTCGGCCCGCTCCCGGATCGCGCTCATCAGGTCGTCGATCTGACCCTCGGTGGGCTTCACCGTGACCTTGGGGTCAAGGAGGCCGGTGGGGCGGATGATCTGCTCCACCACCCGGTCGGAAACCCTGAGTTCGAAGGGCCCCGGGGTCGCCGAAACGAAGACGATCTGCCCGGTCTTTTCCAGAAACTCCTCGAACCTTAGGGGGCGGTTGTCGAGCGCCGAAGGCAGGCGGAAGCCGTACTCCACCAGGGTCTCCTTGCGCGAGCGGTCGCCGGCGTACATACCTTCGAGCTGGGGCACGGCGACGTGGGACTCGTCGATGAAGGTGAGGAAGTCCTCAGGGAAGTAGTCGAGCAGGGTGTCCGGAGGTTCGCCGGGGGTCCGGCCCGAGAGATGGCGGGCGTAGTTTTCGATTCCTTTGCAGGTGCCGGTGAGGCGGAGCATCTCGAGGTCGTAAAGGGTCCGTTCCCTAAGCCGCTGGGCCTCCAGCAGCTTGCCCTGGGACTCAAGCTCGGCCAGACGCTCGGCGAGCTCCTTTTTAATCGCCTCGATGGCGGGGGCCAGCCTTTCCTCCGGGGTGACGTAGTGGGTGGCGGGGTAGAGAACGAAGCCGGGCAGCTCCCGCAGCCGCTCGCCGGTCACCGGGTGGATGACGCTGATCCGTTCGACCTCGTCCCCCCAGAGCTCGACCCGGAGGGGCTCGGTGTCGTAGGCGGGCCAGACCTCGATCACCTCCCCTTTGGCGCGGAAGCGGCCGGGCTCCAGGGCGACCTCGTTCCGCTCGTAGAAGAGCCGGACCATGCGTTCGATCAGCGCCTCGCGGCCGATTCGGTCCCCCACCTCGACGATGAGATTCATCCGGCGGTAGTCCTCGGGGCTGCCCAAGCCGTAGATCGCGCTCACCGAGGCCACCACGATCACATCGCGCCGGGTTAGGAGGCTCCGGGTCGTTGAGTGGCGGAGCCGCTCGATCTCGGGGTTAATTGAAGCGTCCTTCTCGATATACAGGTCGCGGCCGGGGACGTAAGCCTCGGGCTGGTAGTAGTCGTAGTAGCTGATGAAGTACTCGACCGCGTTGTCGGGGAAAAGCTCCTTGAACTCGGCGGCAAGCTGGGCAGCCAGCACCTTGTTGGGCGCGAGCACCAGCGCGGGCCGGCCCACGGCCTCGATGACCTTGGCCATGGTGACCGTCTTGCCGGTGCCGGTGGCGCCGAGCAGGGTGAGGTAGCGCTCGCCGGCCTCCAGCCCCTCGACCAGCTCGCGGATCGCCTTGGGCTGATCGCCCTTCGGCTCGGGTCCCCTATACCTGAACACCGCCCCCATTGTAGGGGGCGGCGCCAGCGGCTAATGGGGTCCGGTTCAGGGTTGCCTTTCCAGGACGATGGGCTGGGAAAGCGCGCCCACGGCGGTCTCGATCAACTTTTTCAGGGCGGAGTAATCCTCGGGGGCGTAGACGTCCTTGGTAAGCACAAGTTCCACCGAGACCGCAAGCCGGTCGCCCCGGTCCACGAAGCGGGCCGCGAAGCGGCCCGCTTCGTTTTTTAACTCCACGTCTTTGGGGAGCAAGGCCGGCCGGTACCCCTCGGGGATGGGGCCCGGCGTGAACCACCGGCTTCGAAAGGTCCCCGAGCACCAGCACACCAAAGGGCGCGTAACGGGTGGTGGGGTCGAGGTAGAGGTCGTAGTCGGGCAAATAGAGGATCGCGTGGTTGAACTGCTCGGGGGTGGGCGCGGGCAGAAGGCCGTAATCCTCGCCGAGGTAGAGGAGCACTGTCTCGCTCTCGATCTCCTTAGTCTTCAAAAGCGCCTGGAGCACCCTTGCGGTCGCCGTAGCGCTGGTTCAGGACCTCTTCGGCGCTTGGGGGGACGTAACCGCCGACACCAAGCTCAAGCGCCGTGTAGCGGATGTTCCCAGCCACCCAGTTGTAAAGTTTGCGGGCGGCCTCAAGCCCCTGGGCGTCACCGGCAACACGGTCAGCAAGCTTCTGAATCGCTGCGGCAACCCCGGCCTAATCCCTAGCCCGGGCCCAGTAGGCCGCGCCGATCGAGGCCCAGTCCTTCATAGCGGTGACCACAAAGGCCGGGCTCACCTGCCGGGTATCCACCATCCCTGGCGGAAGCGGCTCGGTGCGTGCGAAGGGATCCAGCGACCGTTTTCCTCGTATCTCTCCACGCACCGGCGATGAAGCCAAACCGCCTGGCTCGTCCATCTTTTTTGAACCAACCCGGGATGCGGCCGCCCGGTGGCGCCGCGCGGCCGGCGCTTGCGACCGCGACGGGCATCGGAAACCGGCCGGGCCAAGGGGCGCCGGCCGGCGTCGGTTGCGGAGCGATACCGCCCGCCTAGAAGATCACGTCGAAATCAATCTTGGAAGGCGTCCCGTTCAAGACGAAGGTCAGCGTACCGGTAATGTGGGTTCCCGCGGGCGGGGGGCTGCCGTTGATGGTAAACGTTACGGTAATGCAGAACGACGCCTTGCTGGCGTTGAAGATTCCGTCGAACAGGTTGGTCAGCTGGGCGGGATCCTGGGCGACCGCGAACAGACCCCCAGTTTGGGTGGCCACGTCCTGCATACTCGTAAAGTCCAGGGAGTTGGGGTCCCCAAGCCCCACCATGTAGACCTTGATGCCGTGCTGAGTGGCGTAGTCGGCCGCCTCCTGCGCGGTCTTACTACTGCTGTTGTCCAGACCGTCGGTCAACACAAGCGCGATCCGGTTACTCGTGCTCTGCGTCAGCAGCCAGTCGACGTCGTCGTAAACCGCGTCCCATAGGTTGGTAGCGCTTCCGGCAAATGTGGCGCTATCGACGGCGTTTTTAAGCGCGGCCGTATCGCTGGTGAAATCTTGCCAGATGTGGATGGCCAGGTAGGAACCCGTCGGGGTGGTCCCGGTGTCGAAGGAGGCCACCCCCGCCAGATCCCCCGCGGTCATCCGGTCGATAAACGCCTTGGCGGCGGCGTTTCGATCCTCGTTCGGGTCGTTGCTCGACATGGATCCGGTGGCGTCCAGGGTGATCGCACAGGTCACGTTCTGCTGCACAGTGATCTGCCCGCACACGGTGGCGGTGGCCTGCACCCCGGTCACCGGTGACCCGGAGCTATCCTCCGCCGACAACCCGGTAACCTGCGGGTTCTCCACCGTGCCCTGCCCGATAAGGTTCCCCTGGGCGTCAAAAGCGCTCAGGTTGAAGTTCACCTTGCCCTGGCTACGGTCGATGGTATACCCATTCAGGGTGACCTTCACCGGTGTCGGCGCGCCCGCGGAAAGCAGGTTGCACCCGCTCAGCAACAGCAGGAAACCTAGCGCGGCCGCAAAGAGCCGCAATCCTCGTTTCATTTCCAGTACCCCCTTCCTTCTGCTCTCACACTGTACTAACTTTCGATCGGGGGTCCTAGGTAAATTTGCCCCTGTATTTGCCTGAAGTAACGGCGCAAACCCAGGCAGGGCCTGCGAATCCTAGCTTCTGGCGGCCAAACGGGCGGCCAAGGCGGCCCCGATCACCCCGGCCTCGCGCCCCAGCCGGGCCAGGCGCAAGGGGGCCCGCCGCCAGCCCCGTAGATGGGCGCGGTAGGCGGACTCGATCCGCCGCAAAAAGGCCTCGCCGCCACCCAGCGCCACCCCGCCCCCAAGCACGATGACCTCGGGGTCGAACACCTTTTGTAGGCTGGCCAGCGCCTGGCCCAGGTAGCCCGCCGCCCCGTCCAGGAGGGCCCGGGCGGTGGCGTCCTTTCGGGCAAAGAGCTCGGGCACCGGAACCGGCCGGCCGTAGGCGTAGGCGGCGTCGCGTTCGAGCGCCCGCCCGGAGGCCACCGCCTCCAGGCAGCCGCGGTTGCCGCAGCCGCAGAGCGGACCGCCGGGAAGCACAGTGAGGTGGCCGATCTCGCCCCCCTGGCCGAAGGCCCCACGGTGCACCCGCCCGTCGATGATCACCCCACCGCCGATCCCGGTGGAGACGGTGACGAAGAGGGAGTGGCGGGCCCCGCGAGCGGCCCCCAGGTGGTGCTCGGCGAGGGCAGCGGCGTTGGCGTCGTTCTCTATCACCACGGGAAGGCCTAGGGCAGCCTCCAGCCGCGCCCTCAGGGGGAAGTTCCGGAGCCCGGGGAGGTTAGGGGCGAACCGCACCACCCCCCGGTCAAAGTCGAGGGGGCCAGGGGTACCCAGCCCCACGGCGGTTACCGGCCGACCGGCGGCGGCCTCGCGGGCAGCCTCGGCCAGCGCCCGTACCACCGCCGCTCCGCCGCGGGGGGTGGGTCGCTCGACGAAGGCGAGAAGCTCCTCCCCCTCGAGCAGCCCGGCGGCGATCTTGGTGCCGCCGAGGTCAAGCCCCAACGTCACCAATGAGCTCTCTTGCCCGCTCATGCATGGCCTCCGGCACCCAGAGGTAGACCCGAAGCCCCATCGGCTCCAGCCCGGCGTAGGGCCGGGTCTCCGGCAGAACGTCCTCCAGGTGGGCGGGAATCCCCGCCTCCTTAAGGATCACCGCGTAGGTCTGGGCCACCGGCCGGGGGAAAACCCCGAGCAGCCGGTAGCGCGCACCGCCAATGGTCCGGACGCGTTCGCTCACGCGCTGGCCTCCCGGTAAAGCGCCTCCACCAACCGAGCATACCCGGTCACGGCGGCCTCGAGGTCGGCGAGCGAAAGCCGCTCCTCGGTGGTGTGGGCCAGCGCGGGGTCGCCGGGGCCGTAGCCCAGCACTGGAGCCCCGGTTTTCGCCAGGTAGGGGGCGTCGGTGGTGAAAGGCCAAAGCCCGGCAGTCCCCTGCCCCAGGGCCGAAAGGGCGGTCCTCAGGTAGGGATGGTCGGCAGGGAGCACGTAGGGGGGGAAGTCAAAGGGGTAGGTCATCGCCACTCGGCCAGCCCGCACCCGCTGCTCGGGGACGAAGACCTCCGCCTCTCCGGCGGCGCGCCGCACCGCCGCGAGCACCCCCTCGCGGCCCACCCCGGGCCCGTACCGGCAATCGAGGGTGAGCTCGACCGACCCGGGCACCACGTTAAGGGCGTCAGGGCTCACCCGGACCCGTGTGGGCTGGCAGGTGTTCGCACCGGTGTCGGGGTCGGCCCCTAGCGCCACCCCTTCCAGACCGACCAGCGCCCGCCCCAGGGCAAAAAGCGGATTTTTGAGCCCGGGGAGGGCGGCGTGGCCCTGGGTGCCGGTAAACCGGAGGTGGGGCTCGACCCGCCCGCGGTGCCCCCGCATGAGCCGGAGCTTCGAAGGCTCCCCCAGGACGATCGCCGCCGGGGAAAGCCGATCGGCGGCCAACCGGCTCCCCACCCCGCCCACCTCCTCGGCGGCCACGAACAAAAGCCGCACCGGGCCGGGGAAACCCACCTCCATGAGGCGGGCGGTGGCGGCCACCATGGCGGCCAGCGCCCCCTTCATGTCCACCGCACCCCGGCCCCAGAGAAAACCATCCCGGATCTCACCCGAAAAGGGCGGTACCGGCCAGGCGTCCGCGTCGCCGGCAGGCACCACGTCCATGTGGCCAGTCAGGAGAATCTCGGGACCGGCGCCGGGTTTTTGGGCCTCGAGGTTCCCCGCCTCGTCCTCCCAGGGCTCCAGACCGATCGCCCGAAGGGCGCGGGCGAGCACCGCCCGGGCCGGCCCCTCCGCGCCGGAGGGGCTCTCAGCCCGGATCAGCTCGGCGAGCAAGCCGGCGGCGTCGATCACAGCGCCCCCCTCCCCTGCTGGGCCCGGTAGAGGGCAATCCCCGCCGCCACGCTCGCGTTCAGCGAGGGGGTCCGCCCCTTTAGGGGGATGGCCAGGAGCTCGTCGCAGCGCTCGCGCACCAACCGCCGCATCCCCTTGCCCTCGGATCCGATCACCAGCGCAAGGGGCCTTTGGTAGTCGGCATCCTCGAGGCTCCGCCCGCTCTCCCCGGCCAGGCCGTAGACCCAAACCCCCCGTGCTTTCAGCGCCTCGATGTAGCGGGGGAGGTTCTTTACCCGGACCAGCGGGATCCGCGCCGCAGCACCCGCGCTGGCCTTGACCACCGCCGGCGAAAGCGGCGCGCTCCGCCGCTCCTCGCTTACCACCCCGTGGGCCCCGAGGGCCTCAGCCGACCGGATCACCGCCCCGTAGTTCTGGGGGTCGGTGATCCCGTCGAGGAGCACGAGCAGGGGCAGCTCGCCCCGGGCCTCCGCCCGGCGGAAGGGGGCCTCGGGATCGGCGAAGGCGATTCCCTCGACGCGGGCGGCAATCCCCTGGTGGCGGGTGGTGCCGAGGAGCTCGGCGAGCTCGACCCGGCTGGTCCACTCGAACGGCACCCCGAGGGCCTCCAGCTCCCGCACCAGCCGTTGCTCGACCCCCCGCGCCAGCACCACCTGCCGCGCCCGGCCCTCGCGAATGGCCTCGAGGACCGGGCGCCGGCCGTAGATCCACATGCCCCCAGTCTAGCGGCAAAAAGGCGCGGGGCCTTAAGGCCCCGCGCCAATCGACCCGCCGCCTAGCCGGTAAGGCCCTTTTTCACCATCTCGGCGAGCTCGTCCTCGTAGAAGAACTTCTCGCCGAAGGCGGGTTTCAGGTCGTCGAGCCAGGCCGCCTTTTCGTCGTATTTGGCGAAGAACGGCCGGCCCACCCAGTCGGGGTTCCGCCCCTGGAGGAACTCCAGCACGAAGACCTTCTCGCCGCCAACTTCGGCCACCCCGTTGACCCGCACTTTGCCGGGGAAGGCCGACATGCTGGGCCCGCGAACGGTGCGGGCGAGCCCCGGCACCCGCTTGTAGGCGTTCCGGAAGATCTCCCAGGCCCGGACCAGGGGCACCTCGAAGTACTGTTTGGGCCCGGTGTCCCGCTCCACGAACATGTAGTAGGGCACCAGCCCAAGCCGCACCTCCTCCTTCCACTTCCGGGCCCAGGCGTCGGCGTCATCGTTAACGTGGGCGACCACCGGCGACTGGGTGCGGATCTCGGCGCCCACCGAGCGGAGCACCTTGATCGCCTCCCGCACCGCCTCGGTCTGGAGCTCGTTGGGGTGGGTGAAGTGAGCCATGATGGCCAGGTGACGGCCGGCCTTAACGATGTCCTCGAAGAGCCGGAGGAGGTCGTCGTCGAAGAACCGGAACGGCCAGTAAGCCAGCGCCTTGGTTCCGATCCGGATGTCCTGGACGTGGGCGAACTCTTCGCTAAGGAGGGGGCGGATGAAGCGCTCGAAGACGGCGGTCTTCATGACCATGGGGTCGCCGCCGGTGAAGAGGATATCGGTGACCTCGGGGTGGACCCGGAGGTAGGCCTGAAGGTCCTCGGATTCGTTGGTGGCCATGCGGAGGTCGGGCTCGCCGACGAACTGGGCCCAGCGGAAGCAGTAGGTGCAAAACGCGTGGCAAACCTGCCCGGGGCCGGGGAAGATCAGCACGGTCTCGGGGTACTTGTGCTGGAGCCCATCGAGGCGGTGCCCGTCCAATACCGGCACGTTGTGGGTCAACTGACCGGCCGGGTGGGGGTTCATCTTGAGCCGGACCTCGTGGGCGGCCCGGCGGATCTCCTCCTTGGGCGCGCCCTGCCGCATCAGGTCACGGATGCGATTGAAGTCTTCTGGCTCAAGCATCCCCTTTTGGGGGAAGGTGAGGATGAAGATCGGGTCGTGGGGAACCTTGGACCAGTCGATGAGCTCCTTAACCACGTACTCGTTGGTGCGGAAGGGCAACACCTGGGAAACCACCCGCACCGCTTCCTGGTGCTCGGGGTCCAGGGCCCTCCACTCGGGAAGCTCCTCGACGTTGGCCAGCGTGATTGGCCGGTACTTCTTCTCGGTATGGACCTTTAGAACGGCCATAACCCACCTCCGGATCCCGGGCTATTTTTATGCATTCACCCGGGTCCAGCCCCCACCGTAGCACGCGGTTTTCACCTTGAAAAGAGGGCATGCACCCCATTCCTTGAGAAAGGAATAGCAAGCGAATTGGTTTTCGCAGAAAGAGCTACGGCAGCGCGGCCTTGGCCCGGTGGTATTCCTCGGCGATGCGCCAGACAAGGGTGCGGGCGGGCACGACCTCGCGGACGAAGGCCACCGAATGGCCGGCGGAGTAGACCTCCTTCCAGGGCTTGCCGCCCTGGCGAAAGCGCGCCAGGGAGGAGGCCAGGAAGTTGGCCGGCACCCCGGTAACCTCGGCGGTGTAGACCACGTCTTCGGGGGTAGCCTCGATAAGCATCCGCTTGTAGGCGTCGTCGGCCCCGGACTCGGGGGTGGCGATGAAGCGGGTCCCGAAGTAGCCGGCGTCGGAAAGAGCCAGCGCGGCGAGCAACTGGCGGCCCGTGGCGAGGCCACCGGCGGCCACCACCGGCAGGCCGGTGGCCTCGGCCAGCCAGGGGGCGAGCACGAAAGGGCTCACGGTACCGGCGTGACCGCCGGCCCCGGCGGCCACCGCGATCAGGGCGTCGACCCCCCGCTCGGCCGCCTTCTTGGCGTGACGAAGCCCCACCACGTCGGCGAAAACCCGCCCGCCGTAGGCCTTAACCCGCTCCACCACTGGACCGGGGTCCCCCAGCGAGGTAATGACGAGCGGCACCCGCCGGCGGACCACCGCGTCCAGGTCCTCCTTAAGGCGTGGGTTGTCCTTGAGGATCAGGTTGACCCCGAAAGGGCGATCGGGAAAGGCCTCTAGGAAAGCAGCGAACGCCTCGTGGGTACGGAAGTTCAGGCTGGGAATGGCGGCGATGGCCCCGGCCTCGGCCACCGCCAGCAGGAGCTCGGGGGTGCTTACCAGGAACATCGGGGCCACCAGGATCGGGTAACGGATCCCCAGCATGGCGGTGACCCGGGTGGGGATGGGTGCCGGCGCGTTCACGAAACCACCGTCCTCAGGTAACGTTCCCGGGTGACGAGCCCGTGCACCACGTCGCCGTCGGCCACCACCACCGCCTCCCCCTGCCAGAAAAGCGGGGCCAGCTCGGTGATCGCCACCTCCCCGGGGACCACCGGCGCGGCCTCCCAGGGGATGATGTCCGGGGCCAGGCCGATCACCCCGACCGGGCGGCCGGCCTCGAGGAGCACCGCGTAGCGCCCGGGGTTCTCCGCCGGGTTTTCGAGCACCGGCACCGGCTGGGCCACCCGCCGGGCGCTAAGCGGGGCCACCACCCCGGCGGTCAGCAGGGTGCTGCAGGGCACCCGCACCGCCCGCTTGGCGACGAAAAGGCTCAAGGCGAAGGCTAGGAGGAAGGCAAGCCCCTCGACCAGACCGGGGAGGTCAAAATCCTCCCAGCCTAGGTGGCCGCCGAGCAGCAGGTGAACCACGAGCCCCACCAAGAGCCCCACCGCCAAGGCGGCCACGAAGGCGATGAGGCCCGCCAGCCTGAGATCCCTAACCCTGCGCACCCTTCGCCTCCAGCTCCCGGACCACAAACGCCAGGTCCTCGGGTTTGTCCACGTCAACCCCGATCTCGGGGTAGGGAACCACCATCGCCCGCATCGGCACCCCGAAGAGGCGGCCGGCGATGGCCTCGAGCTCAGCCACCGCCAGGCGGCCGGTGAGCAGCTTAAAAAGGGCCCCGAAACCGAAAAGGGGGGCGAGCGCCAGCGGGTTCTTGCGCCGGGCGACGATCTTTCGGGCCACGGGAAGGGCACGGTAGAAGAGCTCGGGGTCGAGCAAAAAGAGGTTACCGCCGGTGAAGGTGCCCTCCCGGAGCCGGGCGTAGGTTCGGCGCATCCCCGGCCAGCGGGCCTCCACCGCCTCCTTGGGAACGATGGGGTAAACCAGCGCCACCTCGGGGGCGTTTGCCAGCAGATAGCGCACCGCCTCGCCGGTGATGAGCGGCACATCGCCGGTGGCCACCAGCACCCGACCCGGAGGGAGGGCCTTTAGGGCGGCCTCGAGGTTTTCCAAAATTCCCCCCCGGTCCTCCAGCCAGAGCCCGGGCGCCGGGTCCAGCGGCGCCTGGGGGCCCACCAGGGCCACGCGCGCAACGCCACCGGCCCGCAAGGCCTCCAGCACCCAGGCCACCATCGGCCGCCCCGCCACCGGGACGAAGGCCTTGCTGGGCGCCCCCTGCCCCAGAGGGTTCTTGCCGCCGGCCAGCACCACCGCGTTCACACCGCTACCCTAACAAAAAAAGGCCGGGCCAAGAGGCCCAGCCTCCCCGGAAGACCGCCCTTACTGGGCCAGCTCCACCGGGATCCGCTTAGCCCGGGCGGTCTCCACCTTGGGCAGGTGCAGGTGCAGGATGCCGTTTTTGAACTCGGCCTTCACCTTGTCGGCGTCAATCTCGACCGGCAAGGTGAACGACCGGACGAAGGAGCCGTGCGGAATCTCCTGCAGGTAGTACCGGCGGACCTTCTCGTCGGCCACGGGCTTGACCTCGCCCCGGATGGTGAGCTTGTTGCCCTCGAGGCTGATCTCCAGCTCGTCGGGGCTCAGCCCAGGCACCATCATCTCAAGTTCCAGGGCATCGTCGGTCTCGTAGAGGTCCACCGGGGCCACGTAGGTCGCCACCCGGGCTGGCCGCACCAGCTCGCTGAAAGCCTCGTTCATCAGCCGGTCCACCTCGTCGAAGAGCGAGAGCGGACCCCAGGTCCTAAAGGGCGTGATCTCCGCGGTGGGAAGGACCTCGCGCTTCACCAGCATCGATCCTCACCCCCTTTTCTCTCCGCGCTTTAGCATAACATATGCGCCTATCATAGTCAAGTATTCCTGGTACTATAGACGCATGCAGGTCCAGGGCCTAACCGTCGGCCCGCTGGCCGAGAACGCCTACCTGGTTTGGGAAGGAGCGCGGGGGGTCCTGGTGGACCCTGGCGACGAGCCCGATCGGATCCTGGAGGCGGTCCGCGGCGCCGGGTTCACCCCCGAAGCGATCCTGCTTACCCACGCCCACTTCGACCACCTGGGTGCGTTGGCCCCGCTGGCCGGCGCCCTCGGCCTCCCGGTCTACCTCCACCGGGCCGACCTGCCCCTTTACCAAAACGCCCCCGCGCAAGCGGCCGCCTGGGGGCTCTCGATCCCCCCGCCGCCCGAGCCCGCCGGCTTCCTGGAAGAGGGGGACGAAGTCTTCGGCCTCCAGGTGCTCCACCTTCCCGGCCACAGCCCGGGGCACCTGGCCTTCTACCGGAAGGCCGAAGGCTTCGTGCTCGCGGGCGACCTGCTCTTTCGGGGCGGAATCGGCCGGTACGACCTACCGGGAGCCGACCGGGAGGCCCTTTTCGCCTCGCTCCGGCGACTTTTTAAACTGCCTGACGAAACCCGCGTCCTTCCCGGCCACGGTCCCGCGACCACCTTGGCCGAGGAGCGGCGAGCCAACCCGTTTTTGCACCGAGGGCTTTAGGGGTCGCGCCGGCGAATCGCCTCCACCACCCGCGCCACCACCTCCTCCAGAGAGAGGTGGCTAGTGTCGAGGTAGACCGCGTCAGGGGCGGGTTCGGTCTGGGCCCGGTCGCGGCGGTCGCGGGCTATGAGCTCGGCCTCGACCGTGGCCACGTCCTCCCCCCGCTCGCGGGCGCGCCGCTCGGCCCGCACCCGGGGGTCGGCCCAGAGGAAGAACTTGTAAGGCGCCTCGGGAAAGACCGCGCGGCCCATGTCGCGGCCGTCGACCACGAATGGGGGCGGGATTTCGCGCAACCGGCGGTTCACCCAGGCCCGTACCCGGGGGTGGCGGGCCAGCGGGCTCACCACCCGGTCCACCTCGGTGGTGTGAAGGTGGGGGGTCACGTCCTCGCCGTCAACGAAAACCCGGTCCCCTTCCATGCTGGGAACGAGTTCCACCCGGTGGCGTCCGAGGGCGGCCAGCACCGCGTCTTCGTCGGCCCAGTCGATGCCCTCCTTGAGGGCCACCCAGGCCGCCGCGCGGTAGAGCATGCCGCTGGAAACGTAGGGGATGCCCAGCGCCCGGGCCACCCGCCGGGCGGTCGACGACTTGCCGGAGGCACCGGGGCCGTCGATGGTGACGATGAGGCGGTCGGGCTCCACGCCCCCTAACTTACCGGCTTCCCAAACCACCGGCAAAGCTTTAGAATGAGAAAGCCATGGACCCCAAACCCCTGATTCAACGCCTTGACGCCCTCCGGGGGTATCTTTGACATCCCCCAAAAGGAAGCCCGCCTCAAGGAGCTAACCCCCCTGCTCGAGGACCCGGCCCTCTGGGCCGACCCCGAACGGGCCAAGAAACTGAGCCAGGAGGCCGCCCGGCTCCGCAAGGTGGTCGAGGAGTACCGCGCCCTGCGGGAGGACCTCGAGGGCCTCGCCGAACTCCTCGCCGAACTCGGCCCCGAAGCCGCGGAGGAGCTCAAAGGGGAGTTCGCCGAGGCCGAGCGGCGGCTTGAGGCGCTCTACCGCCAGACCCTGCTCGCCTTCCCCCACGCCGAGAAGAACGCGATCCTCACCATCCAGCCCGGTGCCGGCGGCACCGAGGCGATGGACTGGGCCCAAATGCTCTTTCGGATGTACACCAAGTGGGCCGAAAAGCAGGGGTTTGGCCTCGAGGTGGTCGACGTGGTGCCCGGCCCCGAAGCGGGGATCGACTACGCCCAGATGATCGTCCGGGGCGACTACGCCTACGGCCTGCTCTCGGCCGAGGCCGGGGTGCACCGGCTGGTGCGGCCCTCCCCCTTTGACGCCTCAGGGCGCCGGCACACCAGCTTTGCCGGGGTGGAGGTGATTCCCGAGATCGAGGGCGAGATCGAGGTGGAGATCAAGCCGGAGGACCTCCGGATCGACGTCTTTCGCAGCCAGGGGGCCGGCGGCCAGCACGTAAACACCACCGACAGCGCGGTGCGGATCGTCCACCTGCCCACCGGCATCACGGTGACCAGCCAAGCGACCCGCAGCCAGCACAAGAACAAGGAACTGGCCCTGAACGTCCTCAAAGCCCGGCTCTTTGCCCTGGAGGAGAAAAAGCGCGAGGAGGAGCTGAAAAAGCTCAAGGGCGAGGCCCGGCCGATCGAGTGGGGCAGCCAGATCCGCTCCTACGTCCTCGACAAGCAGTACGTCAAGGATCACCGCACCGGCCTCATGCGCCACGACCCCGAGAACGTCCTCGAGGGCGACCTCGACGACCTAATCTGGGCCGGGCTGGAGTGGAAGGCGGAAAACCGGGCCAAGGCGCCGGCGGACTGACCCCCGAAGAGCCTCTCAAAGGCCGATTCCGCAAGCGGGACGGCCAAGAAACAGCCCGATTAACTAGAGAAAACCCCTGCCTGTGCGCCCCGCAACCCGGGCCGGCACCGGCCGGCTCGGCTCACCAAGGCAGGGGTTTGCCCTCGCCCTCGAAGAACCCGCCGGTGGGCCCGTCGTCGGGGAGGGTGGCGGCCCAGACCAACGCCCGCGCCCCCTCCTCCGGCGAGAGGGGGGCCTCGGGGCCGCCCATGCGGGTCCGCACCCAGCCGGGGTGGACCGCGTTCACCAGCACCCCGGTGCCCTTCAGCTCGGCGGCGAGCACCCGGGTCACCATGTTCAGGGCCGCCTTCGAGCTGCGGTAGGCCAGGTAACCGGGGCCGGCGTGGGCCAAGGAGCCCATGATCGAGGAAACGTTGACGATGCGGCCATACCCTTGCCGCACCATCAGCGGGGCAAAGGCCTGGGCCATGCGGAGGGCGCCGTAGACGTTGACCTCGAAGGTGGCTCGCAGGGCCTCGAGGTCGACCGTGAGCCCCGGGGTCTCGCGGTCCAGGAGAACCCCGGCGTTGTTGATCAGGGCATCAAGGCGGCCGAATTCGGCCCCAACGAAGGCCACCGCCCGCTCAACGTCGGCCTCGCGGGTCACGTCGAGCAGGAGGGGCACTCCGCCGATCTCGGCGGCCGCCCGGGCGGCCGCCTCGGGATCACGGCCGGCCACCACCACCCGGTAGCCGAGTCCGGCCAACCGGCGGGCGGCGGCGAAGCCGATGCCGCGGTTGGCGCCGGTGACGAGGGCCACGCGCGGTTTCATGCCTCCAGTCTACGCCGCGCGGGTACCGGGCGGCCGGCCCGCCAAAGCAACCAGGGGGCCGGCGGCAGCCCATCGAAGGCTTTGCCCCGCGGCGGTGTTCTAGTAGGCTCACGGCGATGACCCCGTTCGCGTTTGGTCTGGTCCGGGCGCTGGCCTGGGCCCTCGCCCTGCTTTTCGGCTTCCTGGCCGCGCGGGCCCGCCCAGGGCGGGTAAGGGGCGGCCTCCTGGTCGCCGGGCTGGCGGCTGCCCTGCTGGCTCGCCCGCCCCTTTTGGGCTTCGCCCTGCTTTTAAGCGGTTTTCTCCTCGGCCTCTTCCCTAGCGCAAGAGGCCCCGCATCAGGATGAGCCCGAGGCCCAGGAAGAAGAGGTCCGGCCCCCAAGCCGCCAGCACGGGGTCGAGCCGCCCCCCCAGGGCGAGGATCTTGCCGGCGGTCTCCATGAAGTAGTAGAGGATGGTCACCGATAGCGAATACCCGAAGGCCAGACTGGTACCGGTGGCCTTGCGGATCGCGATGGGAAGCGAGAGGATCACCACAATCAGGTTGGCGAACGGCAGCGCCAGATCAGAGTGCAGCATGACCCGGGCTTCGATCCGGTCCCGGGGGCCGAGCCCCGGCTCCTGGCTTCGCCGGTACCAGTAGCTAATGCTGTGGGTGTCGCCCCAGAGCTCCCCGGCGTTGCGGGCGATCACCTGCTCCCGGGTCTGGGGTAGCTTCAACACCAGGCGCCCGCCCGCGCTTTCGGCTCGAAGAAGCCCCTCTAGAACCGCCCCCGCCCCGGCGTCGGCCTCCTGCCCGAGGGCCGCGAGGTCGAGGCGGTAGACCCGGTAGTCCTGAAGCAAAAGCCGGTCCGCGGTCATGCGGCCGCGTTCTGCGAAGACCACCGTGAGCTCCTTCCCCTGCCAGCGCTCCAGCCGCACCCCGCGCATGGCCCCCTCGCGCTCGTCGTAGCTCTCAAAGAAAAGGCGGTAGGGCCCCACCGCCACGTCCTGGCCGGCCAGGTGGGCAAGCCCCTGCCCCCGGCTCGCGAGTTCGTCCCACCAGATGGTGGCGACCTTCTGGTTGGCCCGGGGGATGACGAACTCCGCCATATACAGCGCGAACCCGGTGGCCAGCACAGCGAAGAGGAAGACCCAGCGGGTGGTGCGCAGGAGAGGGATACCCCCCGCCCGCATGACCAAAAGCTCGTTTTCCCGTGCCAGCCGGCCGAAGGCCAGGAGCACCGCCAGCATCAGCGCCACCGGGAGGGTCTGGTTGATCACCAGCGGCACCTGGTACAAGAGCCACTTCAAAAGCCCCACGAAGGGAAAGCCGACGATCCACTTGGCCTGTCCCAGCAGGTTGGAGATGAGAAGCAGGAAGATGTAAGTAAAGAGCCCGAAGACAAAGGGCGGCAGCGCCTCCCTGAGGATGTAGCGGTCAATCCGCGTCATAGAAGATTCAACCCCATGGCGAGCCGGAAGCCCGGAGCCTCCCCCGGCCAGGGTAGGCCGACCCAGTCGCCGACGAGGCGGTAGACCAGGCACCCATCGGCGTAGGCAACCGCGAGGCCGGCCCGGCTCACCTGCCCCGAGCCCAGATCGTACCCCAGCGAGGGGGAAAGGGCGAAGCCGCCGGGACCGGGGTCGGGGGCGCGGTAGCCAAGCACGGCCTCAAGCCGCCCGGCCTGGCCGCCAAAGCCCTTTTGCACCAAGAGCCAAAGGGGGCCATCCACCCGGGCGGAGAGCCGAGCCCAGCCGTCGGCGAAGTCCCGCCTCCAGACCAGGCTGAAGGCCCCGTACCGGAGCCCGGCCGACTCCGCCTCGGCCACCCGGGCGGCCTCCCAGAAGGAGCGGGGGGCCCCGAGGCGGTGGCTCCGGGTGTACGACAGGAAAAGCCCCCGGTAGTCGACCGAGAGGCTCAGCCCCAGCCCGGCGAAGGCGGGGGCATCGGGGTAGGCGAGGCCCAGAAACCAGGGGGCGAGCGAGAACGAAGCCTCCCCCGCCCGGGCGGCGAAGCGGGCACGGGCCCCCAGGCCGTAGCCCAGGTAAGCGCCCGCGCCGGTATCGACCAGCACCGCGGTGGGGGCCAGGGTGAGGGGGCCGAGCCCGAACGTTGGGGCAAGGGCCAGGTAGGCATCGCCGCCGGACCGGCGTTCGGTGACCAACCCGGGGGCCCAGAGCCGCATGGCGAAGCCGCCGGCGGCGTCGACCCCCAGACGGAAGCCCGCGTCCTTCCAGGAAAGGCCAGCGGTCAGCCCGGCGCGCCCGGTGCCCAGGCGCTCGGCCAGGACGGTCAGGCGGGTTTTCCCCTCACCGAGGGGCACCCCTTCCTCCGGCAGGCTAAGCCCCTCGACCCCGAGGGTAAGCCCGGTGTCGAGGGAGAAGCGCAAGGGAACGTTCAGGTGCGGTGGCTTTCGGGTGTCGATCAGGAGGCGGGCCGGCCGGGCCAAGCAGATCCCGTAGTAGTGGACCGCGCTCTCCTCGACCAAAAGCCGGGCGGTCCTGCTATCGAAAACCGCCCGGCGGCCCGCAAGCGCCAGGGCATCCCCCGACCGGCAAGGGGTTCCCCAAACGTCCTCGGCCCAAAAACGCCCGTCGCTGAACCGGCCGCGCCGGGCCGAAAAGCGGTAACGGGGGGTGCGGGCGGTGAGGTCGAAAAGCTCCACCGTCGATCCCGCCGCCCGGGCCTCGCGGGCGACCACGGTCAGCGACCCGCGGGTGAACCGGGCGTCCTCCAGGATCACCCCCCCGTCCCTGGCGGTGAGGGTTCGGGCGGAGAACCGGTAGCCCTGCACCTCCCCGGCGGGCTCCCGGGCGGTGAGGACGCCCGCCGCCTTTTGGTAGCGAACCAACGGGGCCTGAAAGCGAAGATCCTGGGATTCAAAGCAGGCCTTCTTGACCTCGAGGACCCCCGCCCGGTAATGCAGTTCGGCCCCCTGGAGGCGCCCGTAGGGGGTCTTCAGCGCGTAGCGGGCGCCGGGGCAGCCGGCCGCGAGGGCTAGGCCCAGGGCCGCCAGGCCGAGAACGAACGCCCGCCGCACCCCTACTCCTCAGGGTAGGCGGAAAGCCTTTCCAGCACCTCGGGGGGAACCTCGGTGCTGGCCTCGGGCTCCCTGCCCTCGGCGAACTTGAGGTAGAGCCGGGCGTCCTTGCCCTTTCCCGTGAGCTCGATCCCAAGACCGGGGTCCCGGTAGGCGAAATCACCGAAAAGGAGCACTTCCCCGGTGCGGGTATCGGCGACCAGCCGACTGGCGGTGAAGGCGGGGTTTTCGCTCTTGACGTGGCCGGTAAGGACCGCCACCCCGTCCTTTAGGAAGAGGGTGCCGGCGTCGGCCCTTAGCCCCTTCAAAAACGGTGCGGAGAAGGCCACCCCACCGGAAAGGCGAACCCGTTCGGCGACCACCTGGTAATCCAGGGCCCCGGCCTCGAAGCGGACGTCGTTCTGATCCAGGCGGGCCTTCTTGGCCCGAACGAAGGCGCCCTCCTTGTACTCGATGTATTCGGCGACCAGAACCAGACCCCTCTCGGCGTCGACCAGCTTGCCGCCCGAGGGCAGGGTGGTGACCCCGGTGGTCAGGTCGACCACCTGGTCGCCGGCGGGTTCCACCGTAAAGGCGGCGAAGCTGGCGGCGAGCGCCAGGGGGAAGAGCAGGAAAAGGGCTAGGCTCCGCATCCTACCGAGCCTAGCCCACGCCGGTGAGAAAAGCCTAGAGCCCGAGCAGCACCGCGAAGGCGTGGCGGATGGCGGCGAAGGCCGCCCCCGGCCACACCCCGAAAAGCACGGTGAGGGCGGCCAGCACAAAAAGCAGGGAAAGGGCGCTGGGATCGGCCCTAAGGGCCTTTTCCTCCGCCGGGGCCTCGAGGAAGGTCGCCGCCAGCACCCGGAAGTAGTAGAAGTAGCCCAGGATGGTGGTCAGCACCGCCGCCACCAGGACCCCGTAGAGACCGGCCTTGGCGGTGCTGGCGAAGACGTAGAGCTTGGCCAGGAAGCCGGCGAGCCCGGGCACCCCGGCCAGCGAGAGCAGGGCGAAGGCAAACAGCACCGCCAGCGCCGGCGAGCGCTTAAAAAGCCCCTTCCAGCCGCTTAAGGTGGCGGGCACGCCGGCGGCCTCGGCGGCCTCGAGGGCAAAGAACGCCGCCGCCCCCGCCAGCAGGTAGGCGAGCAGGTAGTACCCGCTGGCGGCGAAGCCAAAGGCCCCGCCCACCGCGAGCCCCAGCGCCAGGTAGCCCATATGGGCGATGGTGGAGTAGGCCAAAAGGCGCTTGAGGTTCTCCTGGCCCAGGGCCCAAAGGTTACCGAGCACGAAGGAGAGCACCGCCAGCGCCAGCACCCAGCCCCCGGCCACCGAAAGGGGCGCAAAGCCCTTGACCAAAAGGGCGGCAAGCCCCAACCCCACCGCGATCTTGGGCGCCGAGGCCAGGTAGGCCGCCCCCACCGGCCGGGCCCCCTGGTAGGCGTCGGGCACCCAGGCGTGGAATGGCACCAGCGCCAGCTTGAACCCAAGCCCCACCAGGGCCAGGGCCAGCCCCAGTTCGGCGAGCAGCGGGGCGCCCTGGGCCAGCGCTGCCTGGATCTTGACGAACTCGATGCTCCCGGTGGCGGCGTAGACCAGGGCGAAACCGTAGAGCAGGGTGGCCGAGGCCAGCGCCCCGAGCACCAGGTACTTGATCCCGCCCTCGGCGCTCTCCCGCCGATCGCGGTCGTAGGCGGCGATCACGTAGGTGGCGTAGGAGGAGAGCTCAAGCCCCAGGAAGAAGAGCAGGAGGTTGTTCGCCCCCACCAGGAGCACCCCGCCGAGCGCCCCCCACAGCAGGAAGGCGTAGAACTCGCCGGGGCCGCCCCTCAGCGTCTCGGGCCGGACCAGGTTCCCCCAGGCCACGAAGAACCCCGCGGCCGAGAGCAGCATCGCCGCCACCGCGGTCAGGGGGGAGGCCTCGAGCGAGCCAAAGACCACCGCGTTCTCGCGATAGGCGGCCAGGGAGAGAAGGGCGGTGAGGGCAAAAAGGGCGAGCGTCGCGCCCCCCAAAACCCCCGCCCGCCGGGGCAAAAGCGGGGCCGCTAGCGCCACCCCAAGCCCGCCGATGGCCAGAATCACCACGATCCAGAGCGTGCTCATAGGATCCCCCTCACGAAAGCGAGCAGCGGCTGGATGCCCCCGTCGATCCAGGGCGTGAGCAGGGCCGGCACCAGCCCGAGGAGCACCGCCAGCAAGACCAGCGGGGCGGCGGCGGCAAGCTCGATGGGGTCAAGGTCGGGGTAGTCCTTCGCCTTCTCACCCAAAAGCACCCGCTGGATGGTCCAGAGCATGGCCCCGGCCAGGATCAGGATGCCAAAGATCGCGAACCAAACGTAGCCCCGGGTCAGCACGCTCGCGAAGGCACCCCAGAGCGACTGGTACTCGCCCAAAAACCCCGCCAGCCCGGGGAGGCCAAGCCCGCCCAGAAGGGCCAGCCAGAGGATGCCGCCGAGGACCGGCATGGAAGCGTAGATGCCCTTCATCGCCCCGATCTCCCGGGTGTGGGTCCGGTCGGCCAGCAGCCCCACCATCAAAAACATCAGCCCGGTAATGACGCCGTGGGCCACCATCTGGTACACCGCCCCGTGCAGACCGATCGCCGACATCGAGGCGATGCCCAAAAGGACGTAGCCCATGTGGTTCACCGAGGAGTTGGCGATCAGGCGCTTTAGGTCGCGCTGGGCCAGGGTGACGTAGGCCCCGTAGATGATGGAGATCACCGCCAGTACCGCCAGGAAGGCGGCGAAGCGCCGGAGCTCGCCGGGGAAGAGCCCCAGGTTGAAGCGGATCAGGCCGTAGCCCCCCATCTTCAAAAGCAGCCCCGCCAGGAAGATCGACCCCGC
The DNA here is from genome assembly GCA_015488545.1 of Thermaceae bacterium. Taxonomy (GTDB): domain Bacteria; phylum Deinococcota; class Deinococci; order Deinococcales; family Marinithermaceae; genus WFXV01. Next base: position 26,372 of record WFNN01000177.1, read on the forward strand.
GGTGGGGGCCTGGGTGTGGGCGTGGGGTAGCCAGGTGTGCAGGGGGAAGCTCGGCAGCTTGATCAGGAAGGCCAGCGCGAAGCCCCAGAACAGCCAGGCCGCGGCCGGTAGGCTGGCGAGGTAGGGGGCGGCCTTCTGAAGGCTCAAAAAGTCGAAGGTAAGCCCCCCGAGCGTACCGCTCGCCAGGTAGGCGGTCCCCAGGATCGCCGCTAGCATGAAGACCGAGCCGAAAAGCGAGTAAAGCAGGAACTTCACAGCGGCGTAGCGCGCGTTCTCGTAACCCCAGACGGCGATCACGAAGTACATCGGCACCAGCACGATCTCGAAGAAGAGGAAGAAGAGCAAAAGGTCGAGGGCGGCGAAGACCCCGGTAAGGGCGCCTTCCAGAATCAAAAGCAGCGCGAAGAAGGCGCGGTCGGTCTTCTTCCAGCTGGCCAGCACGCTCACCGCGGTGAGCAGAGCGGTGAGCACCACGAAGGGCAGGGCGATCCCGTCGAGCCCGACGTGGTAGCTGGCCCCCAGCGAGGGCAGCCAGGCCAGGCGCTCCTCGAAGGCAAAACCCTGGCCGGGGTAGCGGAAGTAAAGCCCCAGCGAGAGCAGGGTGAGGACCCCCGAGACCCCGAGGGCGAAGCGCTTGGCGAAGGCGGCGTCGTCCTCCTGCCAGAGTGCGATCACCAAAGCGGCCAGGAAGGGGACGAAGATCAAGAGGCTTACCACCGCACACCTCCCAGGATCAGGGCCAGCGCCCCGAGCACCAGGTAGAGGGCGTAGGTCGCGAACCGCCCGCTCTGCAGGCCACGGAGAGCCTGGCCGATGACGTAGGTCAGGTAGCCCACCAGGTCGACGAAGAGGTCGACCACGTAGGTGTCGATGATCCAGAGGAGCTCGGTGGGCCACTGGGCGATCCGCCCCACCACCCGGTAATAAAGCTCGTCGATGTAAAACCGGCGCTGCAGGGCCGCCACCACCGGGTCGGGTAGCCGCTGGGTGAGGGGGTCTTTAAGGTAAAGCCCCAGAGCCAAAAGGATGCCGACCAGGGCTACCCCGGTGCCGACAGCGTACCCGCCCACGAGCTCGCCGGCGGGGAGGAGTTCGGGCCGCTCACCGGTGTATAGGAAGCCGAGCAGACCGGGGCCAAAGAGCGGGCTCCCCCAAAGCCCCACCACCAGGCTGAAGGCGGCCAGCCCCAAAAGGGCAAGGGTCATCACCGGCTCGGACTCGTGGGGGTGGTGCCCCTCGGGGGGAGC
>WFNN01000178.1 GCA_015488545.1 Thermaceae bacterium
CCTCTATCCACAAGCTACAAGCTACATGCTACAAGCCAAGGTAAAGCTTGTGGCCTGTGGCTAGTAGCCCGTGGGAAAGAGGAAAGCCCTTTCTCTACAAGCCACGAGCTACAAGCTACGAGCCGCTTCGTATGCGGGAGTAGCTCAGTCGGTAGAGCATCTGCTTGCCATGCAGAGGGTCGCGGGTTCGAGTCCCGTCTCCCGCTCCAAACCCTAGGCCCCCTATCGGGGGCCTTTTCCTTTACCCCCCCCAAAATGGGGGGGTGCGCAAAGCCCCCCAACGGGATAATGAGGAAGATGGGTGTCTGTTCCGAACGGCGCCAGACAGCCTGCTCCCTAGCGATTGGAGCCGGGCTGCTGGTGCTAACCGCGGCCCTCTGGCCGCGGGCTGGAAACTTCGCTTGGCTCCCCCTCTTCCCCGCCCTCTTCAGTCTCGGATGGGGTCTTGGGGCCTGGGCAGGGGGAGCGCTCGGGGTTATCACCGGGGTTGCAGCCACCGCCGCCGGAATGGACCCCGCCCTCGTTCCTCTGGTCGTGGTGCTCCTCGCCTTAAGCGGGTTCGCCGGAACGTACCTGCGACGGCGCCTCGAGGCCCTCAACCACGAAAACCGTGGGCTCGCCCTGCTTGGCGTGGTGGGCGAAGCGGCCACCGAGTCCACCCGGGAGGACCGCCTGATCCAGGAGGTGGCGCAACGGGCGGCCACGCGCGCCGGGTACACCATGGCGGTGATCTTCGGCCCCGAGGAGGGGGCAATCCACCCCCTGGCGGTGGGGCTCGCCCGGGGGATCCTATGGCCCGAAATGGGCGGATCCGCCCGGGTCAGTCACAGGAAACGCCAGGGGCGGGCCGCCTGGGACCTCCGTTCCCTTAAGACCGGCTTTGCCGCCCCCGCGGTGGAGCGGGGGGAAACCGCCCGGGCCACCCTGGGTCGGCGCCGCCCCGAGCACCCGGATGCGTTCGAAAACCTGGCTTGGGCGCTGGGTGCCCGCGCGCTGCTGGCGGTACCGATCCGCCGCAGGAAGCGGGTCTGGGGCTACCTCGTTCTGGCCGCCGACGACCCTGGGGCCTTTGACGAGGGGGAGCGCCGGGTGGTCGAAGAAGCGGTGCGAATGTTGGGACAGGCCCTGGATCGCCTGAAGCTTGAGCACGAGGTCGCCGAACTAAGCTACAGCGATCCCCTCACCGGGGTGCTTAACCGCCGGGGCTTCTTCGACCGAGGCCGTAAACTCCTCAAGTACGTCAGGGAGAACGAGCGCAAGGCGGCGGTTATCTACCTGGACCTCAACCACTTCAAGGACGTCAACGACACCCACGGCCACGCGGTGGGCGACGAAGTCCTCCGGCAGGTAGCCGACCGCCTGGTCTCGGCGGTGCGGTCGCGGGACCTGGTGGCCCGGCTTGGTGGCGACGAGTTCGCCGCCCTGCTGGACCTGGACAGCATGCACGTGGTTGAGAACTTCCTTTCCCGCCTCATGCGGGTGCTGAAGCGCCCCTTCACCGTGGGCGAGCACAAATTCCACCTTGACGCCAGCACCGGGGTGGCGGTCTACCCCGTGGACGGCGAGGACCTGGCCGAGCTTCTCCGCAAGTCCGACTCGGCGATGTTCCGGGCCAAGCGCGAAGGCAAAAGGGTGGCCTTCTACAACCCCCAGGCCGACGAGGCCCTGGCCCGTCGCTTCCAGCTCGAACGCGAGCTCAAGTCGGCCATCGAGAACCGGACCATCCGGGTGGTCTACCAACCGGTGCGGCGATACCCGGGAGGGGAGGTGGTGTTCCTCGAGGCCCTCGCCCGCTGGAAGGAACCCCCCGAGGTGTTCGTGCCCCTGGCCGAGGAGATCGGGCTGGCCTGGGAGCTCGACCGGTTGGTGCTGGAGGAGGTGCTCAAACAGCTCGCCGCCTGGCAAGCGTACGGGCGCCCCTTGGTAAGCGTCAACATCTCCACCCGCTCGCTTCTCGAGGCACGCCTTCTTCCTTTTCTCGAAGAAACCCTGGCGGCCTACCAGCTACCCCCGGGGAGCCTCGCCCTGGAACTCCCCGAGTCGCCGCTGGAGCAAGCGCATACCCTGGAACTTCTGGCGAAACTCTGGCGGATGGGGGTCCGGCTCCTGATCGACGACTTCGGGGTGGGCTTCCTTTCGCTGGCCCAGATCAAAGACCTTCCCTTCGACTTCATCGAACTGCCCAAGGACTTCGTCAAGGAGCTCGAAGAGAACACCGGCGCCCTGGCGGTGGCCGAGGCGGTCCGCGCTTTGGGCGAGCGGGCCGGGGTAGCGGTGGTGGCCGAAGGGGTAGAAACCGAGGAGGAACTTAGCACCCTCCTGCAGCTAGGCTACGGGCTGTTTAAAGGGCACTATTTCGGCCCCGCGCTCACCGCGCAGGAGGCCGAACCCCTGCTCAAGGAAGCCTCCGCCTAAACCGGGTAAGCGAACACCGCCATGGCGTGCTCCCCAACCTGGGCCCGGGCCAGCGGGTCCATGGGCGCCAGGGTGGCGCGTTCCAGGTCGAGGGCGCCGGCCAGGGCTCGCTTGGCCTCCTCCTTGATTGCCTCGGGAAGATCCCCCAGACGTACCCGGGCCCGCCGCCCCCCGAGCGCGCGCTTCAACATCCCCGCCAGGGCGGGCACCACCCGGGGACGGGGCACCGGTAGCGGAGGGACACGGAAGACCCCGCCTTCCAAGGTGAAGAGGGCCCAAAGCCCCAGGGCCTGTCCGAACCGATCGCCCATGCGGGGGAGGAAGCCGTTTTCAACCAAGCGCGTGAGGTCGTAAGTGGCCAGGAGAAAGCGGCCCTCCCGCCGCAGGCGCTCGACCTCCAAAACGATCTCCCCCTCCCCCGCCCC
>WFNN01000179.1 GCA_015488545.1 Thermaceae bacterium
CCTCCCGCCATGCCGACAGCACCGCCGCCGGCTGCCCCGTCTCCCGGGAGAGCGTATCCAGGCTCTCACCCCGCAGCAGTCGCAAGACCACCTCCTGCTTGCGCTTCGCCGACCAACGTTTCACCAATCCCTTGCTCATGAACACCCCCATTGCTACCGCTTTAGGACCAAACGTGTGTTCAGGATATTCGAGGGGCAACCCAAGGGCCCCTTCATCCGGTTAAGCGCCCTGGCCCTTAAGGAGAGCCCGAGCTCGTCCAGCCCGTCCACCACGACCAAAAGCCCCCAGTTTCCGGGGATCTTTTCCCAAAGGACCCCGCTTCGGGTTTGCCCCTCGGCGATCTTCGCGAGGTCTCCGGCGTCCAGGTAGATCGGCAAAAGCGGCCGCGCCAGCCTTGGGGGTTCGAGTTTTCTATCCAAAAACTTAAGGGTTTCCGTCGCGGCCCAGTAGACCAGGCTTCGGGCAAGGGTCGTTTTGCCGACCCCGGCGGGGCCTTCCACCGCGAAGAGGTTTTTACCGGCCGGAGGCGAAAATAGCAGGTCCTGGGCGAGGATTCGCTCAGGAAGCGTCTTCCTTTTGGGCTCTTCTTCGTTTTCCCTCCTCTGGCTCGCAACGTCAAGTTGCGGCCAGAGAAAGAACGTCTCCACGGCGAGCCCAGCGTTCCTGGCGGGGCATTGAATTTTGTAGGGAATGGTCTCCAGTTGCCGCGTAGTGTGATGCAGATAGCTTTTGATTTGCTCCCCGCTCGGGGGAAGATTTTTGAGCAAGTTTTGCGCATGTAAAACGCTGGCATCTAGAAATTTCTCTGCGATTACGGCGGCTAGCCAAGCTGGAACCACGTTCAGATTCTACCGGCGTTCAGGGAACCGAAGCGACCGAATGGCCTCACGAAGCTTTTGGCCCGGCTTTAGCCCAAGCGCCCGGGCGGGGCGTACGCTCGGTTGATCGCGCTGCTTTCCCAGTTGTCCCGGGCCTCGCCGATCCGGGCCGAGGTGTGATGCACGGCGGTGGCGATGCCGGGCGCCTCGAGTGCCCGAAGCCCCGCCACCCCGGCCTCGTCCTTGCCAATCCCGGCGTCGTTGGAAACGACCAGGAGAGGTCGGTAGGCGAGGGCGTAGCGGGCTGCCGAGAGCCCGTCGTGGGAACCGGTGACGACGATCGCGCCCTTTTGCTCCTCGCCGCCTTCGATCACCGAGTCGAGAAGGAAAGCGCCGAGAACCCGTTTACCGAAAGCCGAACCCGGGCCACGCGCCCTAGAGTGCCGGGGCGGTTTCTGCGATCCCGTAAACTCTAGCCGTGGCCCGCTCGATCCGCCAAAACACCGCCTTGATGATGGCGGGCACGCTGCTATCGCGGGCCTTCGGGCTTGTTCGGCAGGCGGTCTTCAACAACCTCTACCCCGACCTGGCCAAGGACGCCTTTAACGTGGCCTTCCGAGTGCCGAACCTCTTCCGCGAGATCCTTGCCGAGGGCGCGGTGACCAACGCCTTGATTCCGGTCCTGAAGGGCCTCGAGGGCGAAGCGCGCCGCGCGTTCGAACGGCGTTTCTTCGCCTTCCTCCTTGGGGCTAACCTTGCGGTGCTCGGGGTCATCGAGCTGTTCGCGCCTTTTTTCGCCGACCTCCTGGTGGCCCGCGGATCCCGGCTCGACCTTGGCTTAGTCACCCTCCTGATCCGCCTGGTTGCCCCCTTCCTGCTCGCGATTAGCGTTTCGGCGCTCCTATCTGCCTTGCTGCAGGCCGAGGAGCGTTTTCTGGCCCCGGCCTTCGCGCCGGTGGCCTTTAACCTGGCCGCCATCGCCCTAATGCTGGCCTTTCCCCAGCGGGCCACCATGCTGGCCCTCGCCTACGTCGTCGGTGGGTTCCTGCAGGCCGCCGTGCAATGGCCCTTTCTCCGGGGGCTTGGGCTTGAGTTCCGGGGCTCGCCGGAGGTGCGGCGCGCTTTCGGGTTGATGGCCCCCTTCCTTTTCACCACCTCGACGCGGCAGGTGGTTAACGTGGTGCTCACCGCCCTGCTGACCGCCTACCCCACCGCGGCGGTGACCGGCTTTTACAACGCCGAGATGGTTTACCTCATGCTCCTCGGCCTGCTTTCGGTGAGCCCGGCGATGGCGCTGTACCCCCGGCTGGCAGAGTACGCGGCGGCGGGGGACGTGCCGGCCTTCCGCCGGCTGCTGGGGGGAGCGATCGTTCGGGTGGGGCTTTTGCTTTCGCTGGCCTCGGCTCTGGCCTTCGCGCTCGCGCCCTGGGTGGTGGCGGTGCTTTTCGCCTGGACCCCGGCGTTTTCGGAGGCGAATTTTCGGTTTTCCACCGAGGCGCTACTCGCCCTTTCCCTGGCGGTCTTCCCCTGGGGGCTTTACGCGCTTTTGCTGCGCGGGTACTACGCCAGGGAGCGGATTTGGCCAGCGGTACGAGTAAGCGTGGGGCTTTTCTTGCTCAACGCCCTGGGCTACTACCTGCTGGCGCCAAGGGGTATGTTTGCCCTAAACCTGGCCACGGTGGCGGTGGGATGGGTCGGTCTTGGGATTCTCGGCTACGGTACCGTTCGGGCCGGGGGGCTGGAACCGAGGGGCGTCCTGGCCCGGCTCGCCCCCGGCGTGCTGGCCGCCGCCCTCGCCTACCTGCCCGCCCGCGTGCTCGCCGCCCTAGCGGGGCCGCCTTCCGGGGCGATCGCAAGCCTGTTACCCCTGGGGGTGGGTGGCTTGGGCGGGCTTTTGGCCTTCCTCTTTTGGGCCCGGGTTTTTGGGGTCCCCCTGGACCTTCGGCGTTAAGGGGTGACCCGGTGGCGGTCGCGCGGGAATGCCCGGGCGTAGCGGACGTTGGGCAGGCCCAGGAGTTTTTGGGTAAACCGCTCGGCCCCGATGGCGAAGCCGCCGTGGGGGGGCATGCCGTAGCGGAAAACCTCGATGTAGTCCCGGAAGGCCTCGACGTTCATACCCTTTTTCGAAAGCTGTTGGACGAGAAGGTCGGGTTGGTGGATGCGTTGCCCGCCGGAGGTGATCTCAAGCCCCCGGAACAGGAGGTCGTAGCCCCGGGTCAGCCCGCCTTCCTTGGGCATGGTGTAAAAGGGTCGAACCTCTTCCGGGTAGTCGACCACGAAGACGAAGTCGGTGCCGTATTTCTCGGCGAAGTACTCGCCGAGCGCCCGTTCGGCGGCGTCGTTTAAGTCGGTGCCCATGCCCACGCCGAGCTCCTGGACGATCCGTTTGGCCTCGGCGTAGGGGACCCGAGGGAAGCTCGCCGGCACCCGGGGCCAGCTGGCCCCAAGGAGCTCGATTTCGCGGGCGGCGCTCAGGCGGGCCTCCTCGAGCATGGCCTGAATGAGCTCCTCTTCCAGCGCCATGACGTCTTCTTCGCTTTCGATGAAGCCCATTTCCACGTCAAGCGAGAGGTATTCGTTTAGGTGCCGGCTGGTAGCGTGCTCCTCGGCCCGCCAGACCGGGGCCACCTCGTAGACCCGTTCGTAGACCCCCACCATGATCTGCTTGTAAAGCTGGGGGCTCTGGGCCAAGTAGGCGGGTTCGCCGAAGTAATCCACCTCGAAGAGGTTCGAGCCCCCTTCGGCCCCGGCTTTGACGATCTTCGGGGTAAATACCTCGGTGAAACCCTGGGCGTCCAGGTACTTGCGAAAGCCCCGGACCAGGGCGGCTTGAATCTTGAGCGGGGCCCGGGCCTTTTCCCCCCTCAGGGTGACGTAGCGGTAGGTGAGCAAGGTTTCTGGGTTCGCCCGCCACTCCTCCTTGGGGATCTCGACCGGGGTGGGTTTTTCGGAAGCGGCCAGGACCTCGAGCCGCTGGCTGTGGATCTCGTACCCCCCTGGGGCTTTGCTGCTTTGGACGACCTTCCCCCGTGCGCGGACCACCGATTCCTGAAGGGGGAGTTTGCCGCCGCCCGGAAGCACCACCTGGACCACCCCCGTGCGGTCGCGTACCAAGGCAAACTGCACCCCCCCGAGGTCGCGTCGCCAGTGCAGCCAGCCCCAAACCTCGACCTCTTCCCCTTCCCGTTCGGGTAGTTCTGCTATCAGGACCCGCATCTCCACCTCCCGGGGCCTTAAAAAACCCCCGGTCGCAGGTGGACCGGGGGCGCAAGCTGCTCCCCCCTTACGCGTTGTTATTACGGCCCCTACGCATCTCGCCGCAAGCTTATGCGCTTGTGCGTGCAGGCGTCAAGCCTACTGGGCGCTTTCGAGATCCGGGCGGAGCCGGGTGGCCTCCCGCAGATAGACGTGCCGGACTTCTTCCTGGGGCTTTTCTGTGTTCCATAGCGCAAGAACCCGGATTACGCGGGGCAAGCTGCCGGGGACCGGAACCTCGCGAGCGGAGAGCAGGGGCACGCGGTGCATGCCGAGTTGCCTGGCGGCTTCGGCGGGAAACGCGGAAACGAGGTCTTCGGTGACGGTGAAGACGATGGCCGCTAGTTCCTGGTGATTCCGAATACCGTTGGCTTCCAGTATGGCCTGGAGCAACTCCCGGGTGGCCGAGAGGATAGCTTCTGGGGTGTCCTCATCCACCGTGATAGCGCCGCGTATGCCCCGCACCATGCCGCGATTGTATTATTCTTCGGTCTGCTCGGAGAAGAGCGACCAGTGCACCAGCGCGTAGCCTACCCCGGCGGCGAGAACCGCTACCGGAAGGACGCGGTAGCCGGCGAGTTCGCTGGCCAGCGCCACTGCCGCTAGCGGCGTCCTCGCCGAACCGGCTAGCCAAGCGGCCATGCCGGCTAGGGCCAGGGTGACCGGGTCGGCAGGCCAGGGCAGGGAGCGGGCGAGGAAAAGCCCCAGGCTGCCGCCCAGAACAATCGCTGGCGTAAGGGGAGCGCCGTAGCCACCCAGACCGATAAAGGCGCCGGTAAGAAGAAAGCGCAATAGAAAAAACACCAGCAGGAACGACGGGCCCAAGAGGGGCGAAGCGGCGAGTTCCAGCCATCCGCCTCCGTCGCCTGCGACCTCGGGCACCAGGAAAGTAATGGCTCCCAAGAGCAGCCCCAGTGCGAGGTGGCGTTGCCAGTAGGCGACGCGCTGGCCCAGCTGAAAGGTCCATCGAATGAGGAGGGCCCAGAGGTTGGCCAAGGCAGCGGCTAGAAGCGCAACGAACACCGCGGCCCAGAGTTCTTCCGAACCGCCTTGACCCGGGTGAAGCTCTAGCCATGGACCGTAGCCGAATACTGCTCCATACAGGGTGAAACCTGAAAAGCTTCCGACCAGTGCGGGCGTGAGGTGCCGTGCTTCCAGTTTGAGGCCGCGGTAGAAGATTTCCGTGGCGAGGAGCGCGCCCGCTAGCGGGGCGTGGAAGGCGGCGGCAAAGCCGGCGGCCAGGCCGGCGTGCCCCATCGCGCGCGCCTCTTCCGGGGCAAGAAGAACCCCAAGCCGGCGGCCGGCCCAATCCCCGAGCACCGCCATCGGTCCTTCGCGCCCCAGCGGGCTCCCTGCGGGAAGCTCGATAAGGCTGCCCAGAACGTAACGTAGCTGAGGAAAGAGGCGGACCCGCTCGCCAGTTTTAAAAGCCAGAATTAGCCGGGAGAGGCCGCGGTTGGATCCCAGCAGCGAGGCGGCGGCGTAAAGAGCGGGGAAGAGGAGGATCCCCAACCAGGGGTGGGGCTCGGCGAAGACTTGGCCAAGTCCGCCCTCGCTGCTCGGGGTTGGGGGCAAGTAGCCGAGGGTCTGGCCGAGCCAGAATGCGGACAGGAGGCGTATTCCGCCGGCGACCATGATCGCTAACAGACCGGAGGCGCCGCCCGCTACGGCGTAGAGCAACAGGGCCCGGGCCACGCTACCAGCCTACGACGCGGTCCAGAGGGTCGCCGGGGGAAATCGACGGCGGCGGTAGCCCCAGCACCTGCCGCCCTACGACCACCGCCGCGTGGAGCACTGCGGCCGCGGGTTCCCCCCGTTCAAGCAGGAAGCGGACCTCGTCCCAAACGTCTAGGCTGCCGCCGGAAAGGGCGGAGTCGGTTCCCAGGGCCAGGGGTATTTGATGCCGGCGGTATAGGGCGTAGGGGGGGAGGC
>WFNN01000180.1 GCA_015488545.1 Thermaceae bacterium
GGGGCCCGGGCCCGGGGGGGATCGGCCGCCTCGGCGCCTCCGGGGGTTGGCTCGACGGTCCGGACGGGCTCGCGGTCTCCATGGCGGCGGGCGGGCTGGACCGCACGGTAACCCTTTTCCTGACCCCAACCACGACCCCCAGCCTGCCGCTTCCCAGCGGAATGCAAGCGGTAAGCGGGGCGTACCGCCTGTCGGCCAGCGAGGACGCCCCCACCGCAGAGCCCTTCGTGCTGGTGGTGCCGATCCCCAAGGGGGTGGACCCCGCCACGTTGGTCCTGGCGGTCTACCACCCCGGCGGCGTCCCCCACGTGCCCAAGCCGATGTGGTTCCGGCTCACCGGCCAGGTGGCCGCTTCCCTGGGCGCCTTCTTGGTTCCGGTGGCCTCGGTCCCGAAGGACGGCTTGGTCTTCCTGCTGGCCACCGACACCGCCACCGAGCTCCCTGCCCCGGCCGGAGAAGGGCTTTCCCCCAGCGGGCTCTTAGGGCAGCGCTGGCTCAGTCAGGGCCGGGCGATCGTGACCCCTAAGAATGCGTTCAATAGCGCCTCAGTGACCGCGTTTCAAAACGCCTTCAACCAGGTCCTCGGCCTCTATGCGAAGTCCAAGCTCCGGCCCCCGGTGATGCAGACCGTTGGGGCGAAGGCCATCGTCCAGGGAAAGGGCAAACCCATCAAGATGGACTACTCCCAGGCCAAGTACGGGTTCTACATGATGCCCCAGGGAGTGGGCGAGTGCGACCCGGGCACCCTCGGGTACTACGAGCCGGCGACCCATATTTTGGTCGTCTGCGCGCCCAAGGACGGCTCCATGTCGGCGTTGATGCGCCGGACGCTGGTCCACGAGCTCTTCCACGCGGTCCAGGAGCGCTACGGTAAGAGCGTTCTCTGGTGGGCCGAGAGCACCGCCGCTCTGGCCGAGAACTCGATCCAGGACCCGGCCTATAAGCCCCAGCTCACCCCCGACTACAGCGCCCGCGAGGACCGCCGGGCGCTGGCGGCGTTTGGCAGCGGCGTCCACTACCGGACCCAGGACTTCTGGTACCACGTCTTGAGGGAGAAGGGCCTTGCCTTCGACGCCGCCATGGACGCCTACATGAAAAAGGGGATGAACCTGGCCGGCACCGACGCCGCCATCGGGGGCCTGGCCGACGAGTACTGGCACTGGTTCAAGGACCAAACCTACGTGAAGGGGCCCCACACCGCCCGTCCGGCGACCGCCTGCCGGCCGGACGCCAACACGGTGAAAAAGGTGGTTTCGGTATCCGGGGTGATCGGTAAGGAGGTCTGGAAAGATCACGACTACAGCCGTAAGGCGTTGAACGGGTCGGTCTTCACCTTTTTCCTACCAAGCCATCGATTCTTCCCGATAACCTGGCGCATTTGGTTCACCCTTTCCGATAACTCTGCCCTCCGCTCCACCGACCGCGCCACCGTGGACCGGGGGTCCTTCGCCTGCAACTTCCAAAAGCCCCCGGTGGAGATCACCGTGGCCCCCGGCCAGAGCTTCCAGAGCGGGGCGCTGGCCGCCAACGTCGACCTGGGGGTGGCCAAGGACGACGCCGAGCCCCTGGCCAACCCCCACCGGAAGTTTCGGCTGCACGTCAAGTCCCTCATCGGCAAGGTGGTCTTCCCGATTCCCCCCGCGCCCACGGGGGGCCTCGATGTGATGGTGATGGACGAGAAGAGCTGCGGCGGCGGAGGCGGAACCTGCTACAGCGGGAGCTACCTCCTCACCACCACGGGAAGCGCCTACGAGCTCCTCCTCCCGGTCGGGGAGTACTACTTCTACGTCTCCGGCACCGGGTACACTAAGGAATACTCCTTCGTAAAGGTGCCTGAGGACGGTACGGTCACCCTGAAGTAGGGCGGGGGGCCTTGGCCCCCCGCCCTATTCCCAGCTAAAGTCCTTGAACTGCTCGCGGAGCTTGGCTTTCAGGAACTTGCCGGCGCTGGTCCTGGGGATTTCCTCGACGAAGACGATGCGGTCGGGGATCCACCACTTGGCGAACCTTGGCTCGAGGAAGGCCTTGAGCTCTTCTTCGGTGGCGCTCGCCCCCTCCTTCAAAACCACCACCGCCAGCGGCCGCTCCTGCCACTTGGGGTGGGGGACGGCGATCACCGCCGCCTCGGCCACCGCCGGGTGCCCCATGAGGGCGTTTTCCAGCTGCACCGAGCTGATCCATTCCCCGCCCGACTTCACCAGGTCCTTGGTGCGGTCAACGATCTGCATGTAGCCCTCGGCGTCGATGGTGACCACGTCGCCGGTTTTGAACCAGCCGTCGGCGGTCCACTTATCGGCGCCCTCGGGGAGGTTGTAGTAGCTTTCAGCGATCCAGGGGCCCTGGACCTGGAGCTCGCCCATCGTCCGGCCGTCCCAGGGGATCTCGCCCTCCTCGCCCCAGCCCCGGATCTCCACCAGCGGGACCGGTAGCCCCTGCTTGGCCCGGATTCGGTACTTCTCGTCTTCGGGAAGGTCCTCAAGGTAGCTCTTTAAGTAGCTCACGGTGCCCAGGGGGGTGGTCTCGGTCATGCCCCAAGCGTGGATGACCCGGAGGTTGAACCGGTCGAAGGCCCGGATCATCGCTTCTGGGGCCGCCGAGCCGCCCACCACCATGCGCATTCCGGGCACCAGCTTCCAGCGGTTCGGCGCCTTCTCGAGCGCTTGCAGGATGCCCAACCAGATCGTGGGCACGCCGGCGGTGGCGGTGACCTGCTCGCGCTCGTAGAGGTCCAGGAGGCTCTCCGGGTCCAGGTAGGGGCCGGGGAGCACCTGCTTGGTCCCGGTCATGGTGGCGGTGAAGGGGAGGCCCCAGGCGTTGACATGGAACATCGGCACCACCGGGAGGAGCACGTCCCGCTGGGAAAGGTTGAGGGCGTCCGGTAACGCCGAGGCCAGCGAATGGAGCACCACCGCCCGGTGGCTGTAGACCACCCCCTTGGGCCGGCCGGTGGTCCCCGAGGTGTAGCACATGCCGAGCGCCTGCTCCTCGCTTTCGATGCGGAAGGTGTCGAGCTCCGGGGCCGGAGCGATCATCTGCTCGTAATCCAGGAAACCTTCGGGTACCGGTTTCCCGGTGAGGGGCACCACGATGACCTTCTCTACGTTCTCGACGAGGGGGGCAACCTTTTCCCACAGGGGCAGGAGGATGTCGTCCACGATTACAAACCGGTCGCCGGCGTGGCCGATGATGTAGGCGATGTCCGAGGGGTGAAGGCGCAGGTTCAGGGTGTGCAACACCCCACCAGCGATGGGGATACCGAAGTAGGCCTCGAGGTGGGCGTAATGGTTCCACATCAGCGTCCCCACCCGGTCGCCGTCCTTTAGCCCGAGCTTCAAGAGGGCGCTCGCCAGCTTGCGAGCGCGGCTGGCGAACTCGCCGTAGGTGTAGCGGTGGAGCGACTTGTCGGGTAGCCGGCTCACCACCTCGACTTTGGGAAAGAGGGTTTCGGCCCGCTCGAGGAAGTGCCCGATGGTAAGGGGATAGTGCATCATCTGCCCTTGCATATCGCCTCCAATGGTTCCCCCATGATAGCTGAAGGCTCCCGGGTTGGGGTAGGATGGGTTGTTTATGGATCTGCGCAACCTCGCCCTCATCGCCCACGTGGACCACGGCAAGACCACCCTGGTTGATGCCATGCTGCGGGAAAGCGGGTTCCGGCCTCGAGGTGTCTTCCAGGATCGCCTGCTGGACCGGGAAGTGCTGGAACGCGAGCGGGGGCTCACCATCCTGGCCAAAAACGCCGCCCTTTTTTGGAAAGGGGTCAAAATCAACATCGTCGACACCCCCGGGCACGCCGATTTCGGCGGGGAAGTCGAGCGGGCACTGGCCATGGTCGATGGCGTTTTGCTGTTGGTCGATGCCGCAGAGGGCCCTATGCCCCAGACCCGCTTCGTGCTCAGGAAGGCGCTGGCCGCCGGGCTCGGGCCGCTGGTGGTGGTGAACAAGGTGGACCGCCCTGAAGCCCGGCCCGATCGGGTGCTGGCGGAGGTTTTCGACTTGATGATCGATCTGGGGGCTTCCGAGGCCCAGCTCGACTTTCCCTACCTCTACGCCGTGGCCCGCGAGGGCCGCGCCTGGCGGGAGGGGGAGGTATCCGAAAACCTCGCGCCCCTGCTGGATGCTGTTTTGGAACACGTCCCCCCGCCTGCGGTGGAGGCGGGCGCCTTCCGGATGCGGGTGGCGAGCCTGGACCGTTCCCCCTACCTGGGACGGATGGCCATCGGGCGGGTGCACGCCGGGCGGGTGCGGAAGGGCGACCGGGTGGCCGTTCTTTCCGGGCGAGCCCAGGAAGCGGGCCGGGTGGAAGCCCTTTTCGTCTTCGAGGGCCTGGGGCGGCGCGAGGTTCAGGAAACCCTCCCGGGCGACATCGTCGCCTTGGCCGGTGTAGAAGGTGTCGGGATCGGAGACACGCTGGCGGTGGAGGGGGAGGTGGGGCCGTTGCCCCGGTTGGCGGTGGACCCCCCCACGGTGGCCCTCCGCCTCTTCCCCGATACCGGGCCTTTTGCCGGGCGCGAAGGGACCCGGGTCACCGCGCGCCAGATTGGGGAACGCCTGGACCGGGAGCTCGATACCAACGTGGCCCTTCAGGTAGAGCGTGTTGGTGCCGAGGCCTTTTTGCTCAAAGGGCGCGGGGAGATGCACCTTGCGGTGCTGCTCGAAAGCATGCGCCGGGAGGGGTACGCCTTCGTGGTGGGCCCGCCCGAGGTCCTGGTGCGGGGGGAGGAGGAGCCCTACGAGCGCTTGCAACTGGACCTTCCGCGGGAGCGTTTCGGCGCGGTCATCGCGCACCTCGGGGAAAGGGGGGGTGAGCTCCTGGACATGGCCCAGGAGGGGGAGCGGGTGCGGGCGGTCTTCCGGCTGCCGGCGCGGGCGCTTTTTGGCTTCAAGGGCCAGTACCTAGCGCTTACCGGGGGTGAGGGGCTTTACGCCCAGAGCGCTGATGGCTACGGCCCCCTCGCTGGCGGACGGGCCCGCCGCGCCACCGGTAGCGCTTACGCCACCGAGGGGGGCCGGGCCTACGCCTACGCCCTCGGGAAATTGGAGGCCCGGGTGCGGTTCTTCATCGCTCCCGGGGAGGCGGTTTACCCCGGAATGATCGTGGGGGAGCACGTCCGCTCCGGCAACCTCGGGGTCAACGTAACCCGGAATAAGAAGCTCACCAACATGCGGGCGGCTGGATCCGACGAGCAAGTTCGGCTGGCCCCACCCCGGCGGTTTTCCCTCGAGGAAGCGTTGGGGTACCTGGTGGAGGGGGAGGTCCTCGAGGTCACCCCCAGGGCGCTTAGGCTACGTCTGCAGGAACCGCCCGTAAAGCGGGTAAAAGGGCGATAGGCAAGGGAAGAGCCTTGCTTGACACCCTTTTTCCGGTTATGCTAGGCTGGCTCTTCGGGCAGGGGTCCCAACCCCCGGCCCAGCCCCCAGGGTGCCACCCTAGCTCAACGCGGTAGAGCACCCGACTTGTAATCGGGGGGTTAGGGGTTCGACTCCCCTGGGTGGCTCCAGGAGTCGTGGGCAGGTGTCCCGAGTGGCAAAGGGGGCGGTCTGTAAAACCGTTGGCGTATGCCTTCGTGGGTTCGAGTCCCACCCTGCCCACCACGCGCGGGAGTAGCTCAGTTGGTAGAGCATCGGCTTCCCAAGCCGAGGGTCGCGGGTTCGAGTCCCGTCTCCCGCTCCACGGGCTCGCGTAGCTCAGCAGGTAGAGCACTCCCTTGGTAAGGGAGAGGTCGCCGGTTCAAGTCCGGCCGCGAGCTCCAAGGACGAAGCGTCCAGGCCGCGCCCGCATCTTGCGGGCGGGTTTGGACTGCAAGGAGGAAGAAGAATGGCGAAAGAGGAGTTCAAGCGCACGAAGCCCCACGTGAACGTGGGGACGATTGGCCACGTGGACCACGGGAAGACGACGTTGACGGCGGCGATCACGTTTGCGGCGGCGGCGGAGAACCCGAACGTAGA
>WFNN01000181.1 GCA_015488545.1 Thermaceae bacterium
CCCCCGGCCCGGTGAGCACTACCTCCCCCACCGCGTCACCCCGGAAGAGGAGGGCATTTTGCACCCCGGGGGTGGCGAGAGGGTGGCCCTTGGGTACCCGGACCGGACGAACGGCCGCCCGCCACGCCCCGCCTTCGCCGAATAGGCTCGCCACCAGCCGGATGGGGGTGCCGGTGTCGGCGGCCCGCATGACTTCGTCGGCCTTCAGGTGGGTGATGCCCCGCGTGTTGGCCCGAACCGCTTCCCAGGGAAACTCCGGGTCAGCGACCAGCCGGGCAATCACGGTGAGTTTGTGGGCCGCGTCGATGCCGGCCACGTCGAAGAGCGGGTCGGCCTCGGCGTAGCCCTTGGCCTGCGCCTCGGCCAGAGCGTCGCCGAAGCTGTGCCCCGCCTCCATGCGGGCTAGGATGTAGCTGGTGGTCCCGTTCAGCACCGCGTGGACCTCGAGCGGGTAGTTGCCGCGCAGGGCCCCCGCTAGGATCTCCACCGCCGGGGTTCCGGCCATAACCGCCGCTTCGTAGTAGAGCATGCCGTCCTCGGCGTAGGGTCTGAGGTCGTCCCAGGCCTCGGCGAGCATGTGCTTGTTAGCGGTGATCACCGGTATTCCCTCGCCCAGGGCGTATTCCACAAGCTCGAAGGCGCGGCCGAGCCCGCCCATGAGTTCGACCACCACTTCGGCGTCCTGGAGAACCGCCTCGGCGTCGGTGGTGAGCAGGTTTTTGGGAACCCACTCAGGGCGTTCCCGGGTGGGGTCGCGGACCAGAATACCGGTCAGGTTGACGGTGGTGGCCAGCGCCTCGAACCGCTCGCGGCGTTCCGAAAGGAGTTTTAGGAAAGCGGCTCCCACCGTGCCCGCCCCCAAAAGGGCGACGTTCAAGCGTTCCATGGCTGGGATTATACGGGCACCGGCGGTCCCCGGCCTCGACCGGACGCACTCCTTGTGCTAAAATATCTTGTGCCCGGGAGGTTAAACCCTGACCGGGCCGAAAACGAGGGGGCGAAGTTGGGTTCGACGGGGTACGCCGAAGGTGCGGCTGCGGGCCGAGGGTGCGGGTGGCCTCGTAAAAAACCCGCAAACGGCAATAACTGCCGACACCAACTACGCTCTGGCGGCTTAATCCCCGCCACCGCCCTAGCCAGCCCCGCCGGAGGCTCGGCTAGCAGGCGGACCCAAATCCGGCTTGGGTGGGGCGATGCCTCCTAAGCCCCGCCGACACCCAAAGGGGGCTGGTCCCGAGCCGCCTGTCCGTGGGCCAAGCTCGGGAGACCACTAAAACACGGACTACGCCCGTAGACGCCCACTGGAGGGTGCCTCGGACGCGGGTTCGAGTCCCGCCGCCTCCACCAACTGGGGCCCGGTTTCGGCCGGGCCGCTTTGCTTTCGGGACGTTTTTCGGCCGGGAGCGGATATAAACAGGGCATGGACCCGTCGGGAAAGAAAATCGGCCTTTGGGAGGCGGTGGCGCTGGCAGTGGGCACCATGATCGGCGCCAGCATCTTCACCATGCTGGGGCTTGGGGCCAAAATCGCCGGTCACAACCTACCTTTCGCCTTTGTTCTCTCGGGCCTGCTGGCCTTTTCGGTGGGGTACTCCTACGCCAGCCTGGGTACCCGGATCGTTTCCAATGCGGGGCCGATCGAGTTCATCGTGCGGGGGATCGGCGATGGGCTGGTTACCGGCACCCTTGCGATCCTGATGTGGTTTTCGTACGTAGTCTCGATCGCCCTTTTTGCCAAGGGGTTTGCCGGCTATCTGCTCCCGCTGCTGGGGCTTTCCATCACCCCTTTCGGCAGCGGGGTGGTCGAGGTGCTGGTGGTGGCGGCGTTCACCGCCCTCAACTTCTTCGGCGCCCGGGCCGTGGGACGGGCCGAGTTCTGGATCGTTCTAGTCAAGCTTTCGGTATTGGGGTTCTTCGTCCTGCTGGGAATTTGGAGTGTCCGGCCGGAATGGATTCTGCCCCGGTTCGACCCCGCCGGGGTGCGGGGTATGCTTTTTGCCGCGGCGGTTTTTTTCCTCTCGTACATGGGTTTTGGTCTCATTACCAACGCCAGCGAGGACATCGAGGACCCCGAGCGGAACGTGCCCCGAGCCATCTACCTCTCGATTTTGGTTGTGGGTTTGGTCTACGTGGGGGTAGCGGTGGTGGCGGTAGGGAACCTGCCCCTGGCTGAGCTGGTTCGCGCCGAGGACTACGCCTTGGCCGAGGCGGCGAAGCCCTTCTTGGGGCGGTTCGGCTACTTTTTGGTCTCGCTGGGGGCACTCTTTTCCATCTCTTCGGCGCTCAACGCTACCCTCTACGGCGGCGCCAACGTGGCCTACGCCCTGGCCCGGGACGGGCACCTGCCTAAGGCGTTTGAGCGCAAGGTTTGGTTCGGGGCCACCGAAGGGCTCTACGCCACCGCCCTTTTGGGGCTTTTCTTCGCGCTCTTTCTGGGCCTTGGCGGGATCGCGGCGGTGACCAGCTCGGTCTTCATCGTGATCTACCTTTTCGTGATCTTTTCCCACTACCGGCTCTGGCGGAGGGGGGAGGCGCCGGGCCGGGGCGGGCTCGTGTTGCTCGCCTTTGTCCTGGTGCTCTCGACCTTCTTCGTGTTGCAGTACTACCAGTACTTGCACCAGCCCCGGGCGTTGGTCACGACCTGGGTGACCTTCGCGGCCGCTCTCCTGCTCGAGGCCCTCTACCGCGGGGCCACCGGCCGGCGGATCGAGCTCAGGGCGGTACGAGTTCCTCGAGCTTTGCTTCGACGTCGGTGGTGACCAGGGGCCCTTCCTCGGTTAGGTAGAGGTTGATCTCGCTCCGGACGCCGAAGGGGCCGGGGTAGACCCCGGGTTCGACGGTGAAACCCAGGCCGGGGGGTAGCGGGCGGGTGTCCTTGGTTTCCAGGTCGTCGAGGTGGGTGGCGTCGCCGTGGGGGCTCCGCCGGCCCAGGCTGTGCCCGGTGCGGTGGAGGACGTAGGGGCCGTAGCCAGCAGCCTCGAGGACCCCCCGGGCCAGGCGATCGATCTCGAAGCCCCGCCACCCCGATCGCTTCCTTAAGGCTTCCACCACCGCGTCGCGGGCCCGGGCCACCGCCTTGAAGGCCCGGTGGGCTTCGGGCGGTGGGGTCCAGCCGGCCATCCAGGTGATGTCGGCGTAGGGGCGGCCGGGTTCCTGGGCCCAAAGGTCGAGGAGGATCACCTCGCCCGGGGCCAGCGGGCGGTCGGTGGCGGGGTCGGGGGCGTAGTGCGGACTGGCCGCATGGTCCCCGAAGGCCACGATGGGGGGATGGTCGAAGGCCAGCCCCTTCGCCTTCAGGGTCCGCACCATCACCGCCTGCACCTCTAGCTCGGTGGGTGGGGCGTCGGGCAGCCGGGCGCGGAGGAAGGCGAGGGCGGCGTCGCGGGCGGCGGCCAGGCCGGCGGCCGCCCGGCGGTGGGCGGCCAAGTCCTCGGCGCTCCAGCGGGCCAGCGCCAGCAGCACCGGGGCGTCGCTTAGAAGCACTGCGCCCAGCCCGCGGAGCAGGTCGGCGGTCCCGGCGTCGAGCCGGGCGAGGTAGGGCACGTGCCCTCCGGGTGAAAGGGTGACCGCTAGCCGTGGCCAGCGCTCCACCGCCCGACCCAGGGCGCTGACGAGCTCCTCCCAGCGGCGGTAGGGGGTGACCTTACCCGGAAGGTGGGCCAGGTGGTCGGCCTCGAGGGCAGAGGCCAGCAACCAGGAGTCCCCCTCCCGGGGCACGAAGTAGAAAAAACGCCGGGTTAGGTGAACCCCGGCGAGCCCCAGCGCTTCCCGTACCGGCGGGTTGCTACCGGCGAAGTCGTAGGCCAGCCAGGCGTCGGCCCCGATCTCGGCAAGGGCGGCGGGGATTCGTTCATCCACCCTCCCAGTGTAAGCCGGGGCGCAAACCCCTGCTGGCTTACCCCTAATACTCTCAAACTAAGAGGTAGGGAGGGGTGCGATGGTGCAGGTAACCGAGCGAGCGGCGACCAAGGCGAGGGAGGTCCTGGAGCAGATGGGGGCCCAGGGAGCGGCGGTCCGGGTGCTGGTTAACTTGAAGGGTTGCAACTGCTCCCGCTACCGCATGGCGATCGACCCCCGGGTGACCCCCGAGGACCGGGTGGTCGAGGTGGGTGGGGTGCGGTTCGTTGCCGACCCCGAGGCCGCCCGCCACCTGCTTGGGGCGGTGATCGACTTTCTCGAGGAGAACGGCACCGGGGGATTCGTGATTCGCGGCCCCGAGCAGGCTGGCCAGGGCGGTTGCGGTTGCGGGGCCCATTAACGGGCAAGCTTGGATAGCTGCTCGATTTCTTCCTTGACGCTCACCTCCCACCAGTCGGAGGGGGTCCTTGAGCGAAGCCCCCGGTCGCCGAGGTGGGCGCCCAGCCAGCCCCCGACCAGGCTGGCCAGGGTGTCGCTGTCAAAGCCGTTACCGGCGGCGGTGAGGAGGGCGCTCTCGGGCTCCTCAGGGTAGCTAAAAAAGAGCGCCAGCGCCGAGGGCAGGGTCTCCAGCACGAAGGCACCGGTGCCGAATAGCCGAAAGGCCTCCTCCGGCTTTCCGATGAAATCGGCGACGAGGTCCAGGGCCTCGGCCAGGGTGTAGCGCCAGCTCGGGCGTCGGCGGCTTTTTAGCGGGACCTCGAGGTCCAGGATCGCCCCTTTCAGCCAGGGGAGCAGCCGGCCGGGGTCGGGCGGTGCCCCCCGGGCGAGGGCCCCCACCAGGAGGGCGTTCACGATGGCTCCGGCCAGGGCCGAGCGGTCCCGGTGGGTAAGTAGCCCCTGCACCAGGGCCACGGCCCGGGCCTCGCGGGCGTCTTCGAAGAAGAGGCCGGCGGGGGCGGCCCGCATGGCCGCGCCGTTCCCCGCCGAGGGGGTGCCCGCCCGCCACCAGGGAACGCCGGCCGCCAGGCGTTCCAGGGCCGCGCGGGTGGCCCGGCCGCCACCCACCATGCGCCGGCCGCGTTCGACGAAGCGCCGGGCCAGGTCTTCGGGGTCGAGCCCACCGCGCTCGAGCAGGCTCTCGGCCAGCGCCAAGGTGAGCTCGGTGTCGTCGGTGACGGTGCCGGCGGGGTGCTTGTGGTGGGGGCGAAGGCGGCGGGTGGGCTCCTTGATCCAGCCGGGGCGCTTGCCTTCGTTCGGGGCCCCAAGCGCGTCGCCAATGGCAACCCCGTAGAGGGTGCCCCGCACCCGACCCTTGGTGAGGGGGCGGGTTTCGGGGTAGGCGAGGGGCCGGTCGAGCACCCGAAGGTTCCAGCCCTCGGCCTCGAGGACCTCCCGCGCCTTCTTGGAGGCGTCCATGAGACCAAAATAAAACGCCCGGGTTGCCCCGGGCAGGGATGGCGGGCCGTGGAGGACTCGAACCCCCAACCCCCGGTTTTGGAGACCGGTGCTCTAGCCAATTGAGCTAACGGCCCCCGCGCGGTGGGTATTCTAGCACGCAACCCGGAGATTGCCTAGGGCATGTAATCGGCCAACACATCTGAGACTCTTTGGGGGACCGACTCCGCTTGCATCATAGCCAGGAACTCCAGGGGCGCCAGACCGTTCAAAGCACGGTGCGGTCGTTCGCGGTTGTAGTAGTCCAAGTACGCAATGAGCTCCCTTTGAAGCTCGGGGATTTTTGTCGGCAACGGCCGGGTGTAGAACTCGTCCCTGAAGGTCCGCTGCATCCGCTCCACGTGCGCGTTCAGCTTGGGGCTCTTGGGCGGTAGCACGATGAGCTGAATGCCCAGGCGTTGGCAGGCCTCTTCAAACTCCGCCATGAACTCGCTGCCCCCGTCCACCTGAATGGCCCTGACCGGAAAAGGAGCGTGGGCGATGAGGTGGGTCAGGAAGCCCGCCGCCAGGTTCGCCGTGGCCCGGGTGTGCACCTCGGCCAGGGAGAAGCGGGTGGAAAGGTCCACCGCCGAGAAGTGCTTGATGACCTCCCCAGGACCCAGGGTCACGGTCAGGGTGTCCACCTGGACGAG
>WFNN01000182.1 GCA_015488545.1 Thermaceae bacterium
GGGGTGGCCGGACCTTGAACTAGGGCGCTACCGGTTGCGCGCAGGAGTTTGATCACGCGCTCGGGAACGGGCGCACTCCCGCCAAGCAGACGAACGTAGGCGGCTTCTGCATGACCTTGGGCGATGGCTTTCCGGCCCTGGGCGAGGGCAGCCTCGGCGAGGGCAAGGTGGGCTTCCGCAACCCACCCGTCAATTCGCTCCCGCCAGGCGTAGACCCACTCCTCCAGTTCGGTATCGAGGCGGAGACGCAGACCGGCCAGGAAGGGCCCCGGTGCCAGCTCGATGACCTCCTTCCAGGCCCCCGCGGCGACCTTCTGGGCGAGGGCCTCGACGTCCGTCTCGAGCTCAGCGCCAATCCGGCCGGACGATTCCCATACCGCCCCGGGTGCTCCCCGCCGGATTTGGGAGAGGGCGACCGCGAGGCTGTCCGCCGGGTTCTTGGCGCGGGGCCAGAAGAGCTCGGTGAGGTAGCGGCGCTCCTTGGGCCCTTCTAGCGCGAGGTAGGCAAGGAGCAGCAGGGGTTTGGGGCGCGTGAGCTTTGCCCCGATGAGATCGAGCCCGCCCAGCGTCCGTAGCCGCAACCCCTACCCCCTCCTCGTTCGGACCGTGTTCGTGGACCGTTAAGGTCATTGTTCCTAGCCTAGGGCCCGAATGCAAGCCAGGAGGGTGGTATGCGATATTTAGGCTTCCTCGTGTTTCTTGCCCTTACGCTTGGCGCCTGTAACCAAGCGGGTCGGTCGCCCAGGTTCACCCTCACGGTGGACTTCGCCGGTAGCGGCGCCGGAACCGTGACCGTCAGCCCCTTAAGCCAAAGCCGAAAAGGCCCGTTCCAGGTCCCTGTGGACCAGGGGGTTTCGCTCACCCTTACCGCGAGCCCCGATTCCGGCTCGCGGTTTATCGGCTGGCAGGGGGATTGCAGCGGGACCGGGCCGTGCCGACTAACGATGGACGCCGATAAGCAGGTGACCGCAAATTTCCAGGCGCTGGCCAGCGGTCAACTCACCGTTTACGGGCCCGGGGACTTCGTGGGCAAGAGCCTTACGATCTCCCTTCCGCACTTGAAGACCGGTGAGTACCTGGCCGTAATTCCGGTGTTCGGCAGCCAGTCCACCACCATCGACCACGTCACCATAAGCTTGAACCCCCAGAACGTTCAGCCCGCCAGCCTCCCCCGGACGGCCCGGATTCAGGCAACCGGGCCTCGCGTACCCAGCGACCTCCCGGTGGTTCGGGCGAGCCGCGACTACGTTCGCAGGGCCCGCGCGCTCGGGGCCGGCGTGCGACCCCAGGCTTTCGGGAAATGCCCTGGGCCCTACACGGTGGGCTCGACGCAGTGCAGCTTCTGGGTTATCTCGGACCGGTCAACAAGCCCGCCTACCCAGGTGCAGATCTCGGCCACCGTGCAAAGGGTTAGCCAGCACGCGGTTTGGTTTATAGAGGACGGGCTGAGCGGGGACGACGTCCTTAGTGCGGCCGAGCTTGATGCGCTGGTGACCAAGTTCGAGAGCGGGATTGTGGGCGCGGTGACCGGTGCCTTCGGCAATTTTCAAGATTTCGACAGTAACGGCAAGATCTTCGTGGTGCTTTCTCCGGTGGTGGGTCAGGGGGGGCTTTTCGGTTACGTGTATTCGGCCGATCTATACCCCGACGGAACGGTTTCTGGGGTGCATAGCAACGAGGGCGACATCTTCTACGCCACCACCCCGGGACCGGCGATGAGCACCTACCGCTGGCCCCGCGGCGACTTCCTCGGCTACGTGCTCCCGGGGACCATGGCCCACGAGCTCAAGCACCTGATCGCAACCGGCTACCGGGTGAGCCAGAACCTACCGCTCGAGGAACCTTGGGCCGAGGAACCCTCCGCCGAGGTTTCCCGTGAGCTCGCCGGTTACGGCACCGTCCATGGGCAGATACTCGATCGGGCCAAGGACGCCCTGGCCGCGCCCGAAAACTTCCGGGTGGTCTACGCCGGCCGTCCGGCGTCCCTTGCCGCCGAGCGGGCGATGTATGGTTTCAATTTCCTGCTATTCTGGCGAATTCACGAGCAGGCGCCGGCGGGGTTCTGGAAAGCCTGGGTGCAGAGCGGGCAAACCGGGGTGGCAAACCTCGAGGCCCGCACCAAGAAGGCCTTCCCCGACCTCATGGTCGACTGGGCGCTTACCCTGCTTTTCGACGAGACTGGTCTGCTCTCGGGGTACGAGTACACGGGGCAGAACCTCCGGGACGCGCGCTGGCAGAAGCTCGGTTACCACCCGCTGGCGACGGTTAGCGGGCTTTCCCTCCGGTCGATGGCCTTCTATCTGGGCCGGGGGACCGGGGCCGACGCCACCGTTACCCTGACCGCCGACTGGCCGGGGGAGATGCGGGTGGCGGTGGTCCGGTTCAACGGGCCGTTGCCCTACTAGGAGGGATTGTGCGCCGGTACTTGTGGGTAGGGTTGCTCTTCGGTCTCGCCCTGGCCGGCGGCTACCGACCGGTTTCCGTCGCCGAGGTGGCGCTGGGGCGGGCCCCAACCGGCCGGGTTCGGGTCTTTGGCCGTTACCTGGCCTTTTTCCCCACCACCCAGGCCGTGGACGGCGTGCTCGCGGGCCCCCGCTACGCGCTCCTTCTCGAGGGCGAGGTCTTCGACCGCCGCCCCGAGCCCGGGAGGTACCTCGAGGTCTGGGGGGAGCTCGTTCGCGGTCGCCGGGGTTTCCTTCTTCGCTTCCACAACTTCCGCTACCCCAACGAGAACCGTCGTCCCCGCTCGGTCGGCCTCGCGGTGGGGGGGACTGGGGCGGTTTGGCTTCGCGTCTATCCGGTGGCCGGCCCCGGCGAGCCCCCGGCCGGGGTCAGCGAGGACCGCCAGGTCTTTCGGCTCCCCGGCTACCGGGGGCCCTTCGGGGTGGTCTGCCTGATCGTGACCCGCAAGGCGGCGGGCATCCTGACCGACGCCCGCCCCTGTTCGGGGAGGTGATGAGGGTGCGGCACAGGCGATGGTGGATGCTTTGGCTTGGTCTTGGGCTCCTTC
>WFNN01000183.1 GCA_015488545.1 Thermaceae bacterium
CCGGGAGCCTCAGATGTGTTGGCCGAGTACAGGGAGTTGAAGCGCCGGGTTGGGTGTGGTAGCATTTGGCTTGCTGAGCGCGGGAGTAGCTCAGTTGGTAGAGCACAACCTTGCCAAGGTTGGGGTCGCGGGTTCGAGTCCCGTCTCCCGCTCCAAACCCTAGGCCCCCTATCGGGGGCCTTTTCCTTTGGAAGCCGGTGGCGCGGGGGCCTTTTCCTGCCGCCATCCGAATACGTCTAGCCGGGCGTAGATTCCCGGGCGGGCCGATTCCGTCACCCCTTCGGTCTGGCCGAACGTGTAGCCGATGCTCAACCAGACCGGCCCCAGGAGCCGGGCGTTCCCCTCCACCGAGAAGCCCGGGCGGCCCTTGGCGGTGGCGGGTTGGTAGACGTAGTAGCCACCGACCCCCAGCCCCAGGCTGGGGGTCAGGAAGTAGTTGAAGTTCAGCCCTATCTGGTAGAGGTCGCTGCTGTGCCCGGGAAAATCCGACCGGTAGGCGAACCCGGGCCGGATCTGGAACCACGGGGACGGTTGCCAGGCGGCCGCGAGCTCGCCTCGTACCTCCGCCCCGCGGTTTCCGGAGCGCAGGCGGTGGTAGCTGAGCACCTGGAGGGTACGGCCGCGGTAGGCGTAGGCCAGGTCCAGGGCACCGTCGACTTCCGGCAGCAGCTGGTAATTGGCGTCGAAGGACACGACCTGGCGGCGATCGAGCTGCCCGGCCGCCCCCGAGCGCAGCGTGACCCGGGTCCCCGACGAGCCCGTGGAGCCTTCCAGGCCGAAGGCAAACGATACCGCCTCGCCGGTGTACCTGGCCCCCAGGCCGGCGCCCACCAGCACCTCGCGGGTGGCGAAGGATCGTTCGTAGCCGGCGCTTAGGTCGAGACCCCAGCCGTTTCCCAGCGGCAGTGGAGCCCGGATGCCAAAACGCGCCCGGTTGCCCTCGCCCGAGGCGCCGGGAAGCCGGTAGCTAAGGGCGAGGTTGGCGCTGCCCAGCTTCTGGTGCAGGGCCAGCGTGCCGTCGAGGCCGGTGCCCCAGCGGTAGCGAAGGTCGCCGGTTAAAAACAGGTTTTCGTCCAGCCCGTAGGTTGCCTCCAGGCGGCTTTCCGGGCTCCCCGCGATCGGTTGAACGTGGGTGAGCTGCACCGAAGCCCCTGCCTGCTGGTACCCCGCGCGCCCCAGCAGGGCGAACGACGACCGGACCCAGTCGTAGCCCACCCCCAGGCCGGCGAGGAAGCCCTGCCCGTACAGGTGCTCGAGGAGCAGGCCCGTCGCCTCCTCCCGGCCGTCGCCCCGGTGGTCCAGGACCAGCCGGTTGCCTTCCCCGAGGGCCACCGCGACCCGCCCGGACCCCACCAGGGCCCCGGCGTAGCGTAGGTCCCCGGCGACCGAGACGGGGCCTTCGGTGCCTTCGGCCGAGAGCGCAAGCTCGTGGCGGGCGCCGGTGTACCGGTAGGTGGAGCGGAGCCAAAGCGCACTCGACCGGTAATCGGCGGTGAGCCCGAAGCGCAGCCCGCCCTCTTGGGCGGCGGCCGCTATGCTGAGCCCGAACCCGCCCCTTTCAAGCGAGACCGATGCCCCGATCGTCGCCAGGTCGCGGGGGGTTCCGGCGGGGGCGAAGGAAACCACCAGGGTTTGGGGCGTTAGGTCCGCCCCAGTGGGCCAGAGCGGGCGCGATAGGTACAGGAGGCCGTTAGGGTAGTCGAGCACGTAGTCGCGTCCGGGTTCGAGCAGCCGGCGCCCGGCCACCCCTTCGATCCAGACCGCCTCGCTTCCCGGCGCGACGGCCCCCCCGAGGCGATAGACGCGGGCGCCGTCGGGCTGGATCCGCAACGTTCGCGTCCCGGAAGGGAGCAGGGTGGCAAAGGCCGCCAGCTTGACCGGCCCCCGGTACTCCACCGCCAAGGCGCTGGCCGGGGGGAGGCCCAGAAGGGTGGAGGGTAGGCGGCCCCTGCCGTAGCCGACGGAGAACGCGCCGCGGTCGTACCGGAAGGCGACCCCGTCCTCGGAGGCAAGCGGCCGACGGTCTTCCTCCCCGGCGCCGGTGAGGGGAAAACGCCGGGGGCTGTCTCTTATACACATCTGACGC
>WFNN01000184.1 GCA_015488545.1 Thermaceae bacterium
GCCCCGGCCCGCCCCCCGAACGCCAAAGGTCCGTAGGGGCCGAAGAAGGCTCCGGCGAAGCGGGTGGACCGGTTCTCTAGCGTCCCCTTCACCCGAAGGTGGGGGCCGTCCAGGGCCCACGTCCCTTGCCAACGCCCCCCTTCGAAGGAAGCCTCGGCCTCTAAAAAATGGGTTTCCCCTGCGCGCACCGGCACCCCGGCAAGATGAACCCAAAAACGCCCTGCCCGGTAAAGACCCTGGCCGTAAGGGGTGCGAAACCGAAACCCGCCGGCGTCGCCGGCGACCTCGACCGGGAGGCGGGCGTAGGGGGAACGGTAGAGGAGGCGGGCGGTCAGGGTTCCCTGGTACCGTCCGCTACCCTCAACAACCCCCACCGCCATGGGCAGGGAATCGAGGCGAAGGTCCAGGTCCGACCACTGCCCGCTAAGCCAAAGGGGTCCCAGCCGCCCCTCCACCCGCGGCCCCACGCCGGCCAGCTGGCCGGAAAGCGCGAAAGATCGGGAGAGCGGAAGCCGAACCCCTTCCGACGCCACCGCGACCCGCCACCTTGCCCCCCGAATCGTCGCGGTCAATCGCGCCTCGCCGACCAAGGGGGATGGCCAGGCCAGCCGCCCCTCGCCCCGGGCCTGGTCGCCCTGGCCGGCGAGGGTAAACCGGCCGTCCCGGTCGTCGCGGTAATCAAGCCGCCAATGGGTACCAGTCAGGCCGAAGCCGAGGACCACCTGACGGTCGTAAAAGCGCCCCTGGCTCCGGGCCTCCAGGCGGAAAACCCCGTCGTAATGCAAGGTGCCCTGGGTTTTGAGGGAGTAACCCAGAAGCCTGGGCTCGCCCGCGAAACGGCCGCTGAGCGTAAGCCGGTCCCATCCGCTGCCCTCGAGGACCAGCCGGCCACGGCCGGATAGCGGCAGATCGGCCCCAAAATGGCGGGCCACCGCCCGCCAGGTGGGCGCGGCCTCGACCCGGAAGCGGTAGGTGGGCGCGGCGAGATCCAGGTCCAGGTGCCCGCGCACCGGGCCCTCCAGGCCGCGGCCCTCGAGGTCGGCGGCAAGGCGGTCGGCATCGAGCGCAATCGAGCCGTTGACCGCCTCGACCTGGAAACCGACCACCGAAAACACGCCGCCTTCCAGCCGGGCCCGGCCAAAAATCCCCTTGTCGCCCAACGCCAGGCGCCCGGTTATAACCCCTGCCTGCGCCCCAGGGTACCAGTAGCGGAGGGCCGCGACCGGCGCCCGAAAACGCAGGACCGGCCGGGGGCCAAGGCGCAGCTCGCCGATCGCCTTCTGGCCAGCGATCGAGGCGCTGACCCGGTAAGGGCCATGGCCCTCGAGATCCACCACCAGCGGGGGCAGGGCCATATCGCGGTCCTCATCGAGGACGAGCCGCACCCCCTTTAGGCGGAGCCCGGTCAGAACCGGGGTCGGGCCGCCCCCCCCGCTGGCGCCGCCCTCCAGGAGCCGCTTCCAGTCGATCCGGACCCGGGCGTCCTCGAGCTCCACCGAAACCGGAAGCTTACCGGCCAAGAGGCCGAGGAGCTGGTAGCCGATCCGAAGCTTTCGGGCCTTCACCCGGATACCCTGGCCCTGAAGATCTAGGTCGAAAAGGGTCAGTCCAAAAAGGGCGTACCCGCTCACCCGCCCGACGTGACCGGTGAACCCTAGGGCGGGAAGCGCCCGCTCGACCCCGAGGCGAAGCAACGGGGGCAGCCCGGGTAAAATGAAAACGATCAAGAGGAGCAGGGGCCAGAGCCGGCGCACGACCGCTCAGCCTACCGCCGCCACCGGTGGGATAGATTAAGCCCTATGAAGCGCCGGATGGTCGCGCTCATCAGCGGCAAGGTGCAGGGGGTGGGGTACCGGGCCTTCGTTCGCCGAAAGGCCCAGGAACTCGGGCTTGCGGGCTACGCTGAAAACCTCCCGGACGGCCGGGTCGAGGTGGTGGCCGAGGGCGAGGAGGAGGATTTAAAGCTGCTCCTTCACTTCCTTAAACGCGGCCCTCGCCTTGCCGAGGTGGCCGCGGTAGACGTGAGCTGGTCCGAGCCCGCCGGACTGGAGGGGTTCCATGTCTACTGAGGTGGCGGTCCTCGACCAGGGGTTCGTCCGGCTGGTCGAGATGATGGGCTCGGACGCGGCGGTGGTCCGAGCCGCCCGGGTCTCCTACGGCGAGGGCACCAAAACCGTCCGGGAGGACGCAGCGCTCATCGACTACCTGATGCGCCACCGCCACACCAGCCCCTTCGAAATGGTGGAGTTCACCTTTCATATCCGGGCCCCGATCTTTGTCGCCCGCCAGTGGTTTCGCCACCGCACCGCCAGCTACAACGAGATCTCCGGCCGCTATTCGGTCCTGGAAGAGCGCTTCTACCGCCCCGCGGCCTGGCGGCGGCAGGACACGGTGAACCGCCAAAGCTCAAAAGGGGGCCACAAAGACCCCGAAGCCGATCGCCTCCTCGAGGAGGCCTACCGCAAAGCCTACGGCGCCTACCAAGAACTCCTTAAACGGGGCGTTGCCCGGGAGGAGGCCCGGATCGTGCTGCCGCTTGGTCTTTACACCGAGTTCTACTTCAAGCAGGACCTCCACAATCTCTTCCACTTCCTGAAGCTCCGCCTCGACCCTCACGCCCAATTCGAGATCCGGGAATACGCGCGGGCCATAGCCAAGATTGTCCAGGCGAAAGTCCCGCTCTCCTGGGCGGCGTTCGAGGAGCACGTGCTCGGGGGAGCGCAGCTTTCGAAAAGCGAGCTCACCGTGCTCGCCCGTCTCTTGGACCGCGAGCGCTACGCCGAAGGGCTGAAAGCGGAGGGCCTCAGGAAAAGCCGTATCCGCGAGGCCATCCTAAAACTCTGGCCGGAGGAAGACGGCTAACCCCCGCCGGCTACTCGGTGCTTACCTCCTGGTCCTCCTGGGCCCGTTCGGGCAGGAGCATAAGGAAGTGGCGGGCGGGGTCGGCGGCAAGCAAGGCCACCTGGTCCGCGCGATCGGCCCGCTCCGCCTCCCGGAGCACCCGCTCGTAGCGGCCGAGGAGCTCGCGCACATCGGCCTCCCCTTCGGCGTCAAGGGGCAGCAGGCGGACCTTGGCGCCCTTGGCCAACCGGCGGCGGTAGGCCGCCTCGTCGAGCCCCATCTCGGGCCAGAGGCGGAGGTAGACCCGGCCCCCGGTCATGCCGCTAGCCATCCAGGGGCCAGGATCACCGAGGACGACCGCCCGCCCCCGGGTCATGTACTCGAAGGCAAACCCCTTAAGGTTGGCCCTCGCCCCGAGGTTGCCGAGCTCATCGGCAAGGGGTCGCTCGGGCTCGCCGGCCAGCACCACGTCTGCACCCGAAAGCCGGATGCAGCAACGGCTATCGGCGTTGCCTTCCACGATGAAAAGCCCCCGGATCGCCCCGTAGGCAAACGACTTGCCCACCGAACCGTCCACGTAGACGCCGTAGGGGTTTTTCCCCTTCAACACGAAGACCTCGCCACCGAAGGCGCTCTTGCCCACCCCGTCCTGGGCACCGCCCTCCACCACCACCCGAAGGGGGTCCAGGTTGAAGGCCCCTAGGCCGTTCCCGGCCACGCTGCCGGCGTCGAAGCGAAGTTCAACCTCGGCGTCGAAGCCCTTACCGTAAAGCTTCCGCCGGGCTATCTCGCCGGCGAGGTGGGTGCCGAGCGCCCGGTCGGCGGAACCCACCGGCCCTTCCTGGAAGACGAGCTCGCGCTCGCCCCGCTCGTAGGCGGCGAGCACCACCCGGGTGATCGAGCGCGTTAGCTCGTTGAGCGGCCGGCGCAGCAAGCGGGCACCGCGTTCCCGAGTCCATTCGGGGGGCGACACCGGTTCAAAGAGGTAGCCGAGGTCGAGGCGATCCTCCCCCGCGGCCTGGGCCAGAAGCTCGCTGCGGCCCACGACCTCCCCCAAACTCCGCACCCCCAAACGGGCGAGGTGGCGACGGAGCTGCTCGCCCATTCCGCCAAAGAAGTTCACCAGGTGCTCCACCGCGGGATCGAGCCGCCGCGGCACGAAGCGCTTCAGGCCGAGCCGACGGGCCTCTTCCTCGTCCTGAATTTGGGTGGCGATGCCCACGTGGCAGGTGTTGTACTGGCAGCCCCGGCAGATGGTACAGCCAATGGCCACCATGCTCATGGTGCCGAAGCCCACCCGGTTGGCCCCCAACAGGACCATCCGCAGCACATCGTAGGCGGTCTTCAGGCCGCCGTCGGCCCAGATCTCCACCCTATCCCGAAGGCCCGCCCTCACCAGGGCACGATGGGCCCGCCGGACCCCCAGTTCAACCGGTAGGCCGGCGTACTTTAGCGCGTGCTCCCGGGCCGCGCCGGTACCGCCTTCGAACCCCGAAAGGGTAATGATGTCGGCCCCGGCCTTGGCGATTCCAATGGCGATGGTCCCGATTCCGGGTATAACCGGGACCTTGACCGAGACCTTGGCCTCGGGGTTCACGGTCTTGAGCTCCTCGACGAGCTGGGCCAAATCCTCGATCGAATAGAGGTCGTGGTTATTGGAGGGGCTGATCAGGTCCACCCCCGGCACCGCGTTACGCGCGGCCGCCACCTTGGCGGTAACCTTCCGACCCGGGAGGTGGCCGCCCTCGCCGGGCTTCGCCCCTTGGCCAATCTTGATCTCGATTACCGCCGCAGAATTCAGCATCGGCGCGTGGACCCCAAACCGCCCCGAGGCCACCTGCTGCCCCCGCCAGCGGGTGTACTTGCCGAGAAGGTCGGGGATCTCGCCGCCCTCGCCGTTCATGGCGATCATGTTCAGCTCGCGGGCGGCCTCGACGTAGGCGCGGAAAGCGGTCTCCCCCTGGGACCCGAAACTCATCGCGCTGATCACGAAGGGCAGCGAGTGGCCGCCAACCGAAAGATCCACCTCCTCGGGGGCGACCGAACTTTGCTCAGGGAAACGCACCGTTAGCAGGTGACGGGCTGCCACCGGGGCTTCGCGCTCCAGGGCCAGGACCTTCTCTTCGAAGTCCTCAAAGAGGGCCTGGCCCATGGCCACCTGCTGGGCGGCCTTGTAGATCCTGGGGTTAAAGCGGAACTCGCGGGGTGGGCGGGGCTTTGGCTGGCTCAGAAAATCTAGGCGTGAAAGCAGCGTGCGCTCGAGCTCCAAAAGCCCGTAGCTACCAGGAAAGAAGTTTCGGACCCCAAAACGCTCGGCCAGCTCGGGGGCAAGGCCAATGCTGGAGAAAATACGGCCATACCCCCGAAGCTCGTGGATGCCCATGGTGCTCATTACCTTCTCGACCCCCTTCTTTAGGCCATCGAGCAGGTTGAGCACCGCTTCCACCCCACCGGCGGCAAGCGCCTCCTCCAGCATCAACCATGGGACCACCGCGTCCGCCCCAAAGCCCAATGCCAGCATCAGGTCGTGCAAATTTCGAATACCCCCTGAGTGGACCACAATCGAGGTTCGGCGACGCAGGGACACCCCGGCGGCGTCCCGGGCTTCGATGAGCCGGCGCTCGACCTCGGCCAGGGCCAGGTGAATATCAATCCACACGCCACCGGCAAAGGCCTCCCGATCGGAGAGGACCAAAAGCTCGGCACCCTCGCGCACCGCCTGGACGGCGGTATCCCCCAATCGCTTGAGCCCAGCCAAGAGCCCCTCTTCCACGGTGAACCGCGGTACCAGCACCCGGTGGGCAAAACGGTCCAGCAGGTCCTCGAGGACCACGGTCCCCCGCCCGGCCGCGACTTCCCGGGCCGCCGGAAAGCCGGCCTCGAGCACCAGCGGCGTTAGAAGCTCCAGCACCTCCCCGCCGCCCTGACCGTCGGCCAGGGCCCGCCGCCCCAGCACCACCCGGGTCGAGAAATGCTCGACCTCGCGCTCCCGGTCCAGGGCGGGGTTGGTGACCACCGCCACGGTTTCCTTGAAATACTCGGCGAGGTTGGGTCGCTCGGGATCGAGCGCGGCCAGCGGGGCGTCCCAGCCCAGGCTCCCCACCGGTTCGCGACCGGTCTTGGTAAGGTGGGCCAGGTAGCGCTGATCCCATCGGTCCCACCCAAAAGCCCGCTTAAGCCCCATCGAGGGAGGGGCGTGGGTCAGGCTGCCGCCGTCGGCGCTTCCCCCCGAGACCCCGGGCACCGCCCCGGGCCCGGCCAGGCGGCGACCGGCCCCCTCCGCCAGGGCGTTCTTTCGGATGGTTCGCTCCAGCACCAGCCGCTGGTGCCGGTCGTAGGGGTAGACCCGGTAGCCTCCGTCCTCCCGCCGCAGGGTAATCCGCTCGCCGGGGGCCAGGGGTCGGGGCTCCCGAACGAACTCCTCAACCGTAAAAACCCCCCGTTCGGAAGCAAAGACGTATTCGTAGGGGGTCTCTACAAACCACAGCGGCCGCAGGCCCATGGCGTCGGTGGCGAACACCGCCTCGCCAGCGTAGCGGGTGACCAAGGCCGCGGGCCCCTGGGCGAGGGGCCCGAGCCGCTCCCGGAACCCCATGTAAAGGTCCTTGAGCGCGGTGGAGTAATGGCGGATCTCCCCTAGAACCGGGGGGAAGACCAGATCGATCGCCTCGGGAAGGGACCGCCGGAAGCGGAAGATCAGGGCCGAGAGCAGCCGGTTCAAATCCTGGGAGTCGCTGCCCCCGGTGCGGGGCACCCCCAGCATATCGAGTTCGCGCCGGAGCCGTTCGATGGTGTTGATCTCCCCGTTATGGGCCAACAGGGAAAAGGGCTGAACCTGCTCAAAGGTTGAAAGGGTGTTGGTCGAGTAGCGGTTGTGCCCCAGGGTCAGGCTCGACTTGAAGTCGGCGCGGGCCAGCTCCGGGTAGTAGCGCTTTAGGATCTCGGCCGAGCCCCGGACCTTGTAGATCACCGTGTGGGTGGAGAGCGAGACCACGTGGACGGGGGTTTCGGCCTCGAGGGCCAACCCCAGCTCGAAGAGCGCCCCATCCCCCCCCTCCGAA
>WFNN01000185.1 GCA_015488545.1 Thermaceae bacterium
GTCCTGGACCATCTTGAGGGCGGTTTCGTGGTCGGTGTGCAGGTACTGAAAGACCCCTTCCGGAATCCCCGCCGCGCGCGCGGCCTCGAGGTAGCGCTCGGCAACCAGGGGGGTTTGCGAGGAGATTTTGAGGATCACGCTGTTGCCCGCCGCCAGGGCCGGGATCACCGCGTTCACCGAGGTCAGCCAGGGGTAGTTCCAGGGGGCGAGCACCAGCACCACCCCAACGGGTTCCCGTCGGATCGCCCGCCTGATCCCTGGCGCCCCTTGGGGGATGAAGTCGGCGAGCGCCCGCGGGGCGGCCTCGAGCATGTAGGCGGCCCGCTCTTTAAAGCTCCTGGAGAGCTCCCAGGGGCTTTGGGCGATCGGCCGGCCCATCTGCCAGGTGATCTCCTCGCCGAGCTTTTCGGCGTGCTCCACCACCCAGCCGGCCATCCGCTCCAGGTGCAATAGGCGCGCCTCCAGCGGCAGCTCCCGCCAGGCCCGCTGGGCCTCCTGGGCGCGCGCAAGGGCGGCCTCAACCTCCTCGGCGGTGGCGTAGGGGCGCTCCAGGTAAACCGAACCGTCCACCGGGCTGATCACTTTAAAGGTCTTCACGTCGCCTCCTTTACTCCGGGGTCACGTAGGCGGCGGTGATGCCGCCGTCCACCCTGAGCTCGGCCCCGGTCATGTAGCTGGATTCGTCCGAGGCCAGAAAGAGCGCCGCCCTGGCCATCTCCCGGGCCTCGCCGAAGCGGCCCATGGGGATGTGGACGAGTCGGCGGTTTCGCTTTTCCTCGGTGTCCAAAAACTTCATCAAGAGCTCGGTGCGAAGCGGCCCCGGGCTGAGCGCGTTCACCCGGATGTTCTCCCGGGCGTGGATCACCGCGAGCTCCCGGGTGAGGCTCAAAACCGCCCCCTTGCTCGCAGTGTAGGCGATCTGCGGCGTGGCCGCGCCCAGGGTGGCGACGAAGGACGCGGTGTTGATCACCGAGCCGCCCCCCGCCCGGCGGAGGGCCGGGATGCCGTACTTGCACCCGAGGAAGACGCCCTTGACGTTGATGGCGTAGGTCTTGTCGAAGACCTCCTCGGGGGTGTTTACCGCGTCGTCGTCGCCGGGCAGCATGACCCCGGCGTTGTTGAAGAGCACGTCGAGCCTGCCGAAGGCGGCCTCGGTCTCGGCCACCATCCGGCGGGCGTCCTCCGCCCTCGAGACGTCGGCCCGGACGAAGATCGCCTCGCTCCCGGCCTGCTGGATCGCCCGCACCACTTCGCGACCGGCCTCCTCGTTGATATCCACCACGGCCACCTTGGCGCCCTCCTCGGCGAAGAGGAGGGCCGACTCCTTGCCGATCCCGCTCGCCGCCCCGGTAATCAGGGCGACCTTGCCTTTAAGCCTTCCGTGAGCCATACCCCAGCCTACATGGGCAGGCCCCTGGCGTTTGGCCCTAAGGCGGTTCACCGACCGCCGGTGCACCGAGGCCGCAATATGGCCCCGAGGACGGGCCGCATCTCCGGCCGCCAGGCCTTATCCCGAGGGTCGTAGAACTTGTGATCGGCGTTGACCGCGTAAGGGATGCCGGCCTTTTTCAGCGCGCAGGACATGAAGGTGGCGAACCTGACCTGCTCGAGGACGTTATAGTCGTTCCCCTTGTTGTAGTTCCCCGGCATCCAGGCCCCTTGCCAGACGGGGACGCCGGTTTTCTCCCGCCAGGCCACGATTTCCTGGACATAACCGAGGATGCGGGCCTTTTCTTCCGGCGTGCCGGCGGTCCAGCGCTTGTTCAGGCTCGTCTTCGAGGGGCCAGCGGCAAAGAAGTGGCTTTCGGCGGCCGCAAAAGGGTCCTTGGAAAACAGTGGTTCTAGCTCGGGCAGGTAGGCCGGCTTGGCCGCGTAGCGCGGTGCCAAAAAGACCACCCGGCGCGGGTGGAGGGGCCGGATCGCGGCGAGGGTGCGCTCGTAGTAAGCGAGGAGCACCTCGGGGTGGTCGTTGATCCTCTTTGCCGGCTCAATGAAGAGGTCAAAGGCAAGGGGCTCGGGGTAGCCGGCAAACCGCCGGGCCACCGCACGCCACCAGCCGACGGCGTCTTCGATCGCTGCTTCACCCGGTTTTTCGTTCAAGGCGCCACCCGAGTAGGCGAGGACCGGAATCAACCCGGCCTTGAGCGAAGCCCGCACCACCCGCTCGAGGTGGTCGAGGTAGGCCCTGTCCGGGGCGCCGACCCCCTTGGCGCGGATGCGGACGTGGGTAAAGCCCATCGCCCGGAAGTCCCGGGGGATTTTTTCGTCGAAGGCCGCAATCTCCCACCGGAAGGTGGCCCAGTTGGCGTCTACCCCAACACCCATGTGCCCAACGTAGGCGTTCGCTGGCCGGGCTAAGGTCAAAAGGGCGAAGAGGGGAATTAACGCAAGGCCGCGCACGACTAAATCCGCTCGAAGTAGCGCGCCCGCTCCCAGTCGGTAACCGCGCTCCGGTAGGCAGCCCACTCGCTCTCGAAGAAGTGCCGGTAGTGGTCGTGCACCCCCTCGCCGAGGACCTCGCGGGCAAGGGAGCTTTTCGCAAATTCGCGGGTGGCCTCCTCGAGGGTATAGGGCACGCGGGGAAGCGCCTCGGCCTGGTAGACGTTGCCCTCGAAGGGGGGCGGTGGCGCGAGGCTCTCCTCGACGCCCCGAAGCCCGGCGAAGAGCATAGCGGCGTAGGCCAAGTAGGGGTTCGTATCCGCCCCCGGGATCCGGTTTTCCACCCGGAGGCTCTCCCCCGCGCCCACCACCCGGAAGCCGGCCGTGCGGTTATCGAAGCTCCAGGCGATCCGGGTGGGGGCCCAGGAGCCGTCCTCGTAGCGCTTGTAGCTGTTCACCGTGGGGGCGAAGAAGACCATGAAGTCCCGGGCGTACTTTAGGAGCCCGGCGAGGAAGGCCCCGAAAACGCGGGAGCCCCGGACAGGGCCGAAGGCCTCGTCGCCGGCGAAAGCGGGGCGCTCTTCCTGCCAGAGGGAGAGGTGGACGTGGCCGCTCGAACCCGCCTGGCCACCAAAAGGCTTGGCCATGAAGGTCACGCTCTTCCCCATCCGGTCGGCCAGGGTCTTGAGCGCCTCCTTCAGGAGGAGGTGGCGGTCGGCGGCCTCTAGGGCCTCCGCATGGCGCAGGTTGACCTCGTGCTGGCCCACCCCCCACTCGCCCTTGGTGCTCTCCACCGGGATGTTGGAGGCGAGGAGCGCCCGGCGGAGCTCAGCCAAAAGGGGCTCGTGGCGGCTGCCCTGGAAAACGTGGTAGTCCTCGAGGTAATGCCCCGCAGGCTCAAGCCCCCGGTACCCCCGCCGGGCGGCCTCGCGGTAGGGGGTTTCGAAGAGGTAGAACTCAAGCTCCGAGGCCGCCCGCACGCGAAACCCAAGCCGCCGGGCGTACGCCAGGGCGCGCTTTAAAACCTGCCGGGGGGCAATCTCCACCGGCCGCCCGGCTTGGTCGTGAACGTCGGCAAGGACGATGGCGGTCTTCTCCAGCCAGGCCGCCGGGCGCAGGGTCGCGAGATCCGGGACAAGGTGCACGTCACCAAACCCCCGCTCCCAGTTGGCGAAGGCGTAGCCCGGGACCGGGTTCATCTCCATGTCCACCGCGAAAAGGTAGTTGCAGGCGTGGGTACCCCGGCTTCGCACCGCCTCCTCGAAGAAGGATGCGGTGAACCGCTTGCCGACAAGCCGGCCGTAGAGGTCGGGGAAAGCGAGGACGACGGTCTCCGCGTCCCCGGGCAGGGAAGGGGTTTTCATCCACCCCAAGATATACCGTGGCCTCGCGTTGGCACGCACCGCCCCGGGCGCAAACGCCGGCCGGGGATCCTGGCCCACCTCGAACGCCGGACCTTTGACCGGGCCCTTCCAGACGCCCACTTGGCCGCCACCGCGCCCCGGAGGGCTCCCGGCCAGCCGACCTTGACCGGGGTACCGGGCGCCCACTCCTAGAACCCCGACCTTGCCGCAGCGGAGCCCACAGGGCTTTAAACGCGCCCCGGGTGGAAGGTGAGCGGACCGGCCTCTTTGAGCGCGAGCTGGCCGCAAGCGGCGCCGACATCCACCCCCCGGCTCCAGCGGATTGTGGTGGGAATGCCCTCGGCCTCGAGAACTCCAGCGAACCGCCGGATCCCCGCCCGCGAGGTGCCCTCGACCGGCGCCCCCTCCCAGGGGTTAAAGGGGATCAGGTTGACGTGGGCAACGATGCGGCGGTCCTTGATCAGCCGGGCGACCCGCCGGGCCTGCTCGGGGGCATCGTTGACGCCCTTCAGCATCACGTACTCGAAGGTCACGCGGCGTTTCGTCTTCTCGAAGTACTCGGCCACCGCATCCATGATCTCCTCCACCGGGTAGGCCTTGGCGGTGGGGATGATCTTCCTTCGGGTCGCGTCGTCAGGGGCGTGCAGGCTTAAGGCGAGCTTGACCCCGAGGTCCTCCTCACCAAGCCGCCGGATGCCCTTGGGGATGCCCACGGTAGAGAGAGTGACGCGGCGGGGGCTCATGCCGAGGGCGTTTTTATCCACCATGCGGCGGACGGCGGTGGCCACCGCCTCGAGGTTCAAAAGCGGCTCCCCCATGCCCATGAGCACCACGTTCCGGATCTCAGTGGGGGGAATGCCCTGGTAGTGGGCGATGGCGAGGAGCTGGTCGAGGATCTCCCAGGGGGAGAGGTTGCGGCCAAACCCCAACGCCCCGGTGGCGCAGAAGGTGCAGCCCACCGGGCAGCCCACCTGGCTGGAGAGGCAGACGGTCTTGCGGTCTTTGTAGGGCAGGTAGACCGCCTCGGTCTGCTTCCCGTCCAAAAGGGTGAAGAGGTACTTGACCGAGCCGTCCGCCGAGGGGAAGGCCTGGATGAGCTCGAACTCGGCGATCCGCCAGTTCTGCGCCAGTTCGCGCCTCAGCGCCCGGGGGAGATCGGTCATCTCGTCGAAGTCGCGGGCACCCTTCCTGTAGAGCCAGGCCGCGATCTGGCGCTTGCGGTAACCCTCCCCAGGCAGTTCGTCCGGAGGTTTGGGAGCCAGGATCGAACGCCTCATGCCTCGGTCTGAGTCAGCTCCAGCATCAGGTAGGCCAGCCGGGTCCGGGCGTTGTCCTGGGAGCCGTAAATGCTCCGCACCAGCTCGCCGCCGGGGGCGTAGACCAGCCAGTGGGGGGTGCCCTCCACCCCGAGCCGCTCGGCCAGCGCGCCGGTGGGGTCGAGGGCCACCGGGAACGGGAGCTTGGCGAAGTCCCGGGCAAAGTAGCGAACTT
Organism: Thermaceae bacterium; assembly: GCA_015488545.1. Lineage (GTDB taxonomy): Bacteria > Deinococcota > Deinococci > Deinococcales > Marinithermaceae > WFXV01. The sequence continues at coordinate 5,235 of WFNN01000185.1, forward strand.
TCTCGGCCACCTCCTCCTCGGGGTAGCGCTTGTGGCCGTAGGCGGTGTGGACGGTGAGGTAATGGAGCCGGTCCCCGTGCTCGCGGTAGAGCGATTTCAAAAAGGGAATTCCCCGGCCAATGCACCCCGGGCACTCGAGGTTAAAAAACATCACGATCCCGGGCTTTTCCCATTCCCGGGGATGGGGAAGCGGCTCCATCCATACAAACCGGGTCGGCCAATCTTCGATCATCGTGCCTCCTTTAAGTGAACCACGGTCACGCCGTGGCCGCCTTCGAACGGCATGGCGTCGTGGAAACGCTCCACCCGCTTATCCCTTTTGAGCGCCTGGCGAACCGCGGTGCGGAGCGCCCCGGTGCCCTTGCCGTGCAGGATGCGAACGGGCGTCTCTTTTAGCGCGTAGGCCTCGGTCAGGAACTCCTCGAGGGCCAAAAGGGCCTCGGCCTGGGTAAGGCCGCGGAGGTTTAGCTCGGGTTCGAAGCCCGACTTCACCACCACCGCCTCGGTGGGGCGGGGCGCGCCCTCGTCCCGGGGCCTTAGGCGCTCGAGGGGCACCTCGACCTTGAGCGCCCCGATCTGCACCTGGGCGACGCCGCCCTTGAGACGGAGCACCCGCCCTTTAGCGCGGTAGTCGGGGACCTCGACCAACGTACCCGGCTTGAGGTCGGGGTAGGGGTTATGCACCGGGGCGGGGCGGACCTGCCGCCTGAGCTCGATCACTCGGCGAAGGGCGTCCTTTTTGCCCGCCTCGGTCCGGGCCCGCTCCTTGGCCCGCTTGATCTGCCGCTCGGCCTCGAGCAGGAGCCGGTCGGCCTCGGCGCGGGCCTCCTCCAAAACGCGCTGGCGCTCGGCCTCGATCGCCGCTAGGCGGGCCTCGAGCTCCTTTCGCGCCCGCTCGGCCGCCCGGCGCTCGGCCTCGGTCCTTTTGAGCTCGGCCTCGAGGGCGCGCTTTTCCTCCTCGAGGCGGGCGAGCAGCGCCTCCGCCGTCTTCGCCTCCTCCCCCAAAAGCGCCCGCGCCCGGCGGAGGGGCCCTTCGGGGAACCCCAGGCGCTCGGCGATGGCGAAGGCGTAGCTCCGCCCGGGGACCCCGGGGAGCAGCCGGTAGGTGGGGGCGAACCGCTCGAGGTCGAAGGCCATGCTGGCGTTTTCGATCCCCTCCGCCCCGGCGGCAAAGGCCTTTAGGGGCGCAAGGTGGGTGGTCACCACCGCCCGGGCGCCCTTTTCAAGCAGCGCTTCCAGCACCGCCTGGCCCAGCGCCGCCCCCTCCTCGGGGTCGGTGCCGGTGCCGAGCTCGTCGATGAGAACCAGGGTGTCGGGACCGGCGGACGCCAGGATGGTTTTAAGCCGCTCCAGGTGGCTGGCGAAGGTCGAAAGGTCGGCCAGGATGTCGGAATCGTCGCCGATATCGGTGAGCACCACGCGAACGAAGGGGATCTCCGCGGCTTCGGCGGGCACAAAGAGCCCCGACTGGGCCATGACCTGGGCCAGGCCCAGGGTCTTCAGGAGCACCGTCTTTCCCCCCATGTTGGGGCCCGAGATCAGGAGCACCCGTCGCCGGTCGTCGAGCACCAGGTCGTTTTTCACCGGATTCCGGATCAGGGGGTGGAAGGCCCCGGCGAGGGCATAGCGCCCCGGCGCCCCGAAAACCGGCCGGGTAAGGCGCCAGTCCTCGGCCAGGCGGCGGGCGGCCTCGGTAAAGTCCAGCTCGGCGAGGGCCTCGAGGGTGCCCTCCACCCCCGCGTCGCCGGCGAGCCGGGCGGTGAGCTCGGCGAGGATGCGCTTGACCTCCGCCTCCTCCTCCAGGAGCAGCCGGGCGAGCTCGTTGTTTAGGGGAACCACCGAGAGCGGCTCGACGAAGAGGGTGGCGCCAGAGCCCGAACGGTCGAGGACCACCCCCGGCACCCGGTGGACCCGGTCGGCCTTCACTGGCAGGACGTACCGCCCCCGCCGCAGGGTGACGAAGCGGTCGGAAAGATCCTCGGCGTGGCGCTCCATGAGCTGGTAGACCCGCTCCTGGATCCGCCGCTTTAGGGGGGCAATCCGGGCCCTGAGACGCTTGAGCTTCGGCGAGGCGTCGTCCTTTACCCCGCCCTCCTCGTCCAGGGCCCTCTGCACCGCGCGGACGAAGGCCCGGTGGTCGCCGATTAGCTGGGCTACCTTTCCCAGCGCCGAAAGCGCGGTGCCCTCGATCCCCTGGCGAAGCTCCATGGCCCGCTCCAGGGTGCCGGCGGCGGCCAGGAGCTCGGGCCCCTCGAGGACCTCCCCCCGCCGGGCCCGGGCGAGCAGGGGGCGGAGGTCCACCACCCCCCCGAGCCTTATGGGGAAGACGCCGGCCTCCTCGACCCGCTGCAGACGGGCCTCGGCCTCGTCCCGGGTGGTGGGGGCGAGGGCCCGGGCCCGCTCGGCGCCGAAGCCGGTCTGGGCCCGCGCCGCCAGGGCCTCCCGCACCCGTTCGAAGTCGAGCCGCGCCAGGGCTTCTTCCATGCAAAGGCTTAGTCTAGCAGGTTTCCCAGCTTTTGGGAAACCACCGGTGTAGCCTGGGGCCGTGCCGCCCCTCTTCCGGGTGCTCGCTTTGTTCCTGGCCGGATCATTGGCGCTGGCCCTGCCCCTTCGGCCGATCGGCCACCGCGGGACCCCAGCCCACTACCCCGAGGAAAGCCTCGAGGGCACCCTGGCGGCGGCCGGCTTCGGGGCCTACGGGGTCGAGTGCGACGCGGTGCCCACCCGGGAGGGCGCTCTGGTCTGCCGCCATGCCGAGGACGACCTGGCCAGCACCACCAACATCCTCAAAAGCCCCTGGGCGGGGACCTGCCGCCGACCCTTCCGCCCCACCCGGCTTTTGGCCGGGGCCCGGGCCCGCTGCCTCACGGTGGATCTCCCTTTACAAGCGTTCCTGGCGCTCGAGGCCTGGCCCAAAGGCACCAACGATCGCGCCCACCGCCGCGCTCGCAGAAGCCCCCGCCCACACCCTCGACCACGCCGGCTTCGTGCCGGTGCTAAGGCCCCTCGGGGTGGCCTACTTCCCCGAGCTCAAGGCGACCCCAAAGCTCCCCCAGGGCATTACCCGGGACGAGCTCCGAAGGGCCCTGGTCGACGCCTACCAAAGGGCTGGCGTGCCCCCAGCGCGGGTCTTCCTGCAGAGCTTTGATCCCGAGGACCTCCGCTTCTGGCGCACCCACGCCCCGGCCTACGCGAGGAACGCCATCTGGCTGGACGGCAGGCGCCTTGACTCGGCGGACCCCGCCACCTGGAACCCCACAATGCCGGTGCTGGTGGCCGGCGGCCTTCGCCCGCTTGGCCCGCCGATCCGCTACCTGCTCGCGAACCGAAACGGCCAGCTTCGCCCCACCGCCTACGCCCGGGCGGCGTGCCGCGCGGGGCTAAGGTTGGTGCCCTGGATCCTGGAACGGACCGGGTGGGGCGGCCGGAGGAGCTTTACCGAGCGCTTCGGGACCTTTGCGTCTTCGCCGTCTTCAGCGACGACCCCGGGCGCTACGCCCGCCGGTGATGTCTCTCCGTGCATTGGCCGTCCATAGGTGGATGCCCTTACCCCTTGAGTTTGCAGGTTTGCCCTTGGTGCGTGATAGGATGATCCCTGTCAAACAACGGAAAGGGGGCGCGATATGCTGTCCGGAAGCCGGTCGCTTTCTAAGTTATGGATTGCTGGGGCAGTCCTGGTTGCGGTGCTCTTGCTGCTTACAGGCTGCGAAAACCCTGGGCCGAGACTGCTTGTAGACGGGGCCACATTCACCCTGAGAGGGACCTGGTACGCCGACCTCGATCGGGCCCAGGAGATTGGCCCGGGCGAGCTGGGCTCAGATGTTTGGTGGGAGCAGGTTACGACCACCGAGCGCTATTGGGTGCCCGAGAACGGGGCCAAGTTCACCGCCTTCGGAACAACCCGGCCGGACTTGGCCGACTGCCAGCGGGCGGCGCTCACCGAAACCAAAATCAACGGGAGCGCTGGCCCTTCCAATAGAATTCCGAGCGGCACGTACCTCTGCGGGAAGACCAACGAGGGGCACACAGTCATCGTCGAGGTGGTGAACTACGGCTACAACCTCGACCTCAAGGTCTGGGTCTACGACCGTTAGACCTCGAGGAAAAACCCCGCGTCGCGGTAGGTGAGGGCCTCGGCGACGTGGACCTCCTCCACCCGCTCGCTCCCCGCGAGGTCGGCGACGGTGCGAGCCACCCGGAGCACCCGGTCGTAGGCCCGGCCGGTGAGGAGGAGCTTTTTGGCGGCGGAAAGGAGGAGCCGCTCGGCCCCCGGGGTGAGCGCGGCCACCCGGCCGAGCTCCTTGGGCTCAAGCAGGCCGTTTGGCTTGCCCTGGCGCGCCTGCATCCGCGCCCGGGCGGCGGCCACCCGCTCGGCGACCTTCGCGCTTGGCTCGCCTTCGGGGGCGCGGGCGAGCTCCTCGGGGAGGAGCCTCGGCACCTCGACCAAGAGGTCGAAGCGGTCGAGCAAAGGCCCCGAGATCTTCGCCCGGTAGCGGCGGATCTGGTGGGGGCTGCAGGTGCAGGCCCGTTCGGGGTCGCCGTACCATCCGCAGGGGCAGGGGTTCATCGCCGCCACCAGAAGGAACCGGGCGGGGAAGGAAAAGCTCGCCCGCGCCCGGGCGATCGTCACCACCCCGTCCTCCAGGGGCTGGCGCAGGACCTCGAGGGCCCGGCGGGAGAACTCGGGCAGCTCGTCGAGGAAGAGCACCCCCCGGTGGGCCAGGCTTACCTCGCCTGGCCGGGGCACCGCCCCGCCACCCACCAGCCCAACGTCCGAGACCGTGTGGTGAGGGGCGCGAAACGGCGGCCGTCGGGGCAGGCCCCGGGCCAGCAAACCGGCCGCCGAGCGAACGGCCAGCACTTCCATCGCCTCGTCCCGGGCCAGCGGCGGCAGGATACCGGGAAGGCGACGGGCGATCATGGTCTTCCCCGAGCCCGGGCTCCCGCTCATCAGGAGGTGGTGGAACCCGGCGGCGGCGATCTCGGCGGCCCGCCGGGCCTTGGCCTGGCCCTTGATCTCGGCGAAGTCGGGGTAGGGGGGCTCGTCTTCGTCGGGCTCGCCGGGCTCGACCGGGGTGAGCCTCCGCTCTCCCCGAAGGAAGGCCAGGGCCTCCTCAAGGCTTCGGGGGGCGTACACCTGCACCCCCTCGACCAGGGCCGCCTCGCGGGCGCTTTCCGGAGGCAACACCATCGAGCGGGGGCCCTCCCGCAGGGCGGCAAACGCCATGTTCACCCCACCCGGCACCGGCCGGAGCACGCCGCCGAGCCCCAGCTCGCCGGCGATCCAGTGGGCCTCGAGGGCCTCCGCCGGCAGCTCCCCCTGGGCCGCCAAAAGCGCGAGAGCGATGGGTAGGTCGAAGCGCGGACCCTCCTTTTTGAGATCGGCAGGGGCCAGGTTGACCACCACCCGGGCCTGGGGGTAAGGGAGGCCGGCGTTCTTGATCGCCGCTCGCACCCGGTCGCGGGACTCGTTGACCGCGGCGTCCGGAAGCCCTACCACGGTGTAGGAGGGGAGCCCAGGACTGACGTCAACCTCCACCGTCACCGGCACCGCCTCCAGACCCCAAAGGGCAAAGGTCCGCGCCCTGGCCAGCATGGCTACAGCCTACTGCGGGGGCCACCCGAAGCACGGTGCGTTTAACCTAGGGTATGGAAGAGCGGGTTTTCGAAAGGGGAGGCGTGCGCCTTCGGGCGCTCGTTTGGCCGGGAGAACGAGCAAGGCTTCCGGTGGTCTTCCTCCCCGGGTTTTTGGGCCCGCCCGAGGCCTACCGGACGGAGGCCCTTGCCCTCGGCCCTCGCCCAGTGGCCGCCCTCGGGCTTCGGGGCAGCCCGGGGTGCGGTGCGCCAGAGAGGGGCTGGACCTTCGAGCACTTTCTCGCCGACCTCGCGTTTTTGGTCGAGCGGCTGGACTCTCCCCAGTTTCTACTCTCCGCATACTCGGCGAACGTGCCGCTCGCCCTGGCCTACGCCGCCCGGCACCCGGACCGGGTGCGGGGGCTCTTGTTGATCGACCACCCGCCCCGGGTCGGGCGGCCGGGGGCGGACTGGGTCCGGCGGATGCGAAAGGCCCGGCCGGACCTTCCGGAGGCCGCCCTTTTGGGAATCCGATCCGCGTTCGGCCCTTTCGACGCGGGTCCGCTCCTTTCGCGGGTGCGGGCGCCGGTGCTTATTCTCCGGGGCAACCCCGAGCGGGGCGGCCGGCTCGGCGAGGCGGAGGCGGAGGCAATGCGGGCTGCGCTTCCGGAAGCGCAGGTGCTGGCCTTCCCCGACGCCGGCCACGAGATCTGGGACCCCGACCCCGGGGCGTACCTTGGGGCCCTTAAGGGCTTCGTCGCCGCGCTCGAGGGCCGGCGCTAGCTCCCTTCAGGGGGCGCTTCCTGGCCACCGGCGCCACCTTCCCGAGCTGGCAGGGCGGGGACTGCTGGCGGCACCAGAAAAGGCGCATCTCCTCCACCGCCAAAAAGCGCTCGAGCGGGGAGAGCCGGAGCCACTCCGAGCGCTCGCCCCTCCGGGAGGCCGAGAGCGGCCGCTTGCGGGCCACCGGGCGCACGCGCCTCATTCCTCCTCCAGGGCCTCGAGGTCGGCCCGGTCCTGGGCGCGGCCGAACGCCCGCTTCAGGGTGAAGAGGTCCTCCCGCCCCACCACCCGCACGGGGATGCCCTCCACCCGGGTTTCCTCTGCCCGCGCGTAGGCCTCCCGAAAGGAAAGCGGCTCGTCGGGCAGGATCACCAGGTCGATGCGGTTTGGGGCGTAGCCGAGCTGAACGACCCCCGGCGTGGCCAGGTCCTCTTCCACCAGGCCCAACGTCTCGCCGAAGAACGAACGGATCGCCGCGAGCACCCGGGCGGCGTTTTCCGGGCTGGCCTCGATCCAGAGGTCGAGGTCCTTGGTGGCCCGGGGGTAGCCGTGGAAGGCCACGGCGTAGCCCCCGATCAGGAGATAGCGCACCCCCTCCCGGTTGAGCGCCCGAAGGAAGTCCAGGAAATCCGGCGTGTAAAGCACTTACCTCATTCTACCGTGACGCTCTTCGCCAGGTTCCGGGGCTGGTCCACGTCGCGGCCGAGGAGGACGGCGGTCTCGTAGGCCAAAAGCTGCAGCGGGATGACCGCGAGGATCGGCGAGAGCAGGGGGTGCACCTCGGGGATATAGAGCACCTCCTCGGCGTGCTCCCGGATCGCCTCGTCGCCGTCGGTGGCCACCGCGATCACCCGCCCGCCCCGGGCCCGGACCTCCTGGATGTTGGAGCGGGTCTTCTCGTACCAGGGGCCCCTGGGGCTCACCACCACCACCGGCAGGTGCTCGTCGATGAGCGCGATGGGGCCGTGCTTCATCTCGCCGGCGGGGTAGGCCTCGGCGTGGATGTAGCTGATCTCCTTGAGCTTAAGCGCCCCTTCAAAGGCGGTGGGGGCGTGGAGGTTGCGGCCGAGGAAGAGGAAGTCGGTGGCCTGGTGGTACTTGGCGGCCACCCGCTTTACCGCCTCGCGGCGACTAAGCACCGCCTCGGCCAGCCGGGGCAGCTTGCGCATCTCGTGAAGGAGGACCCGGGCCTCCGCCGGATCCAGGGTGCCCCGGGCCCGGCCCAGCCAGACCGCCAGCATGACCATCGCGGCCAGCATCGCCAGGTAAGCCTTGGTCGAGGCCACCCCGATCTCCGGGCCGGCGTGGATGTAGAGGGTGGCATCGGCCTCGCGGGTAATCGAGGAGCCCTTCACGTTGATGACCCCCAGCGTAGCGGCCCCCCGATTTCGGGCCTCGCGGAGGGCCTCGAGGGTGTCGATCGTCTCCCCCGACTGGCTAACGGCGATAAATAGCGTTTTTCCATCCACCACCGGGTCGCGGTAGCGGTACTCGCTGGCGATCTCGGCCTCCACCGGCAGGCGGGCAAGCTTCTCGATCAGGTACTTGCCCACCCACCCGGCGTAGAAGGCGGTGCCGGCGGCCACCACGTGGATCCGTTCGAAGGCGCCAGGGTCCAGCGGGAGTTCGAGCCGCACCTCGCCGGCCGCCTCGTCCAAACGCCCGCCCAGGGTGTTCTCCAGAACCCAGGGCTGCTCCATGATCTCCTTCAGCATGTAGTGGGGAAAGCCGCCCTTTTCCGCCTGCTCCAGCGACCAGTCGACCTCGGTCACCCGGAGAGGGCGGGGGTTCCCGGCGAGGTCCTTGACCTCGACCCCCTCCCGGCGCACCACCGCCATCTCGCCGTCCTCGAGGAACACCACCCGTCGGGTGTAGGGGAGCAGGGCGGGGACGTCCGAGGCCAGGAAGTTCTCGCCTTCCCCCAGGCCCACCACCAGGGGGCTCACGGTGCGGGCCGCCACCAACACGTCTTCGTCCTGGTGCATCGCCACCACCGCGTAGGCCCCCCGGGCCTCCGCCAAAGCCGCGCGCAGGGCGGCCTCGAGGTCGCCCCGGTAGTGCTCGGCGATCAGGTGGGCAAGAACCTCGGTATCGGTGTCGCTGGTAAAGGTGTAGCCCTTTTCCAAAAGGGCCCGCTTGAGCTCGAGGTAGTTCTCGATGATGCCGTTATGGACGATCGCCAGCTTGCCCGACCGGTGGGGGTGGGCGTTTTCGTCGGTGGGCGGGCCGTGGGTCGCCCACCGGGTGTGGCCGATCCCCACCGTGCCCGAAAGCGGGCTTTGGGCCAGCGCCTCGGCCAAAGCCTTGAGCTTTCCGGCCCGCTTCAGCTCGCGCAGCCCGTCCCCGGTGCGGACCGCGACCCCGGCGGAGTCGTAGCCCCGGTACTCCAACCGTCTGAGCCCCTCTATCAGGACGTCAACCGCGTCCCTAAACCCCACGTAGCCGACGATTCCACACATCGGTACCCTCCCCGGCCCCGTCCGGGGCCTCCGCCAAAACCAATGGACCACAAGGAGGGCCTTCGCCCTACCCTCGGGTTGTCCCCGCCTCACGGCGGCGGCTTTCCCCTCGGGCTTCCCTTTGTAGGGGCGGGAGGGCCGGGCCAGCCCTGGCGGCATCCGCGGAATCCCTCGACCTTTCCCGGCCGCGCGGCCGGTTATCCCCTTCCGGGGTCCGCCACCTCGTGAGGAGGGAACCCCTCCCCCTGCGCTTCCCGCTCTACCCCTCCTTGTACCGGAGCCTCCTCCGGCAACCCAAATATACTTGTTTCTGTCTCTTATACAC
>WFNN01000186.1 GCA_015488545.1 Thermaceae bacterium
AGGCGCACCCGAACGTCCGCCGCTTCCTCGAGGGGAAAACCGTCGTCAAGGAAATCTACGTACCCCAAAAACTGCTGAACGTAGTGGTGCGTTGACGCGCGGCCGGGGGCCGCCCGCCCCCGGCCGCTTGACGCTCGCCTGGGGGCGGGCTATAGTGGGATCGAACCGGTTCGATCCCGAATCCGCTTTTCACGCCGACCTCTTTTAGGTTTTCCAGTCCCCGAAATCGAACCGGTTCGATTCGCGGCGGACGGGTATCGATCATGGCGACGATTCGCGACGTAGCCAAGCGGGCGGGGGTTTCGGTTTCCACCGCTTCCCTGGCGTTAAACGGAAGGCCCCTCGTGAGCGAGGAAACCCGTCGCCGGGTCCTTCAGGCGGCGAGGGAGCTGGACTACCACCCCAACGCGGTGGCCAAGAGCCTGGCCGACGGCCGCACCCGCGTGCTGGCCCTGTTCATCCCCGTGACCCTGGAGCACCTGTTTTCCTCGGCGGGGTTCTTCGGCGGGCTCCTTAAGGGCATGCACCGGGCCGCCCTGCAGCGCGGCTACCACCTCTCGCTGCACGTGGTGGAGTCGGAAGAGGAAACCGCCGAGCGGGTTCGGACGATCGTGCGGAGCAAGCGGAGCGACGGCCTGATCATCACCAACCCCACGGTCCACCCGCCCTACCTGGGGGAACTCCGCCGGGCGGCGATTCCCGTGGTCTTCGTTGGACGGCCCGAGGAATCCGACTTCCCCTACGTGGACAACGACAACGTGGAGGTGGGCCGGTTGGGGGCGCGCCAGTTGGCGGCCGCCGGGCACAAGCGCATCGCTTTCCTGAACGGCCCCAATCGCTTTACGTTCAGCCGGGATCGCCTCGAGGGGTACCGCAGGGGCTTGCTCGAGTACGGCCTTCCCTTCGACGAGGACCTGGTTTGGTCTTCGGACCTGACCGAGGAGCACGCCTACTCCACGGTCGTGGCCGCCCTCGCTTCCGGCCTCGCGTTCAGCGCGATCTTCTGCGCAAGCGACATTCAGGCGGTCGGTGCGCTCCGGGCGCTGCGCGGCCATGGCCTATCGGTACCGGAGAACGTGGCGGTTCTCGCGGTTAACAACACCGCGCTTACCCGCTATTACCAGCCCCCGATCGCTACCATCGATTTGCACGAGGAAAAGCTCGGCTACCTCAGCGTGGAGATGCTGCTCCGGCAGATCGAGGGCGGGGTTTCGGCCGCGGCCGGTGCCGATTGGCAGGCGAGGGTTCCGAGCTCGCTCGTGATCCGGGAATCCTGCGGCTGCGCTCCTGAAGACCCGGAGCGGAATCCTGGGGAAGGGGGTGAAAGCGGGTAGCGATCCGCGTAGCACCGGCGGCTTGGCTGAACGGTTGCGGCTATAGGTCGCGTCGAGGATAGGGAGAAGGAGGCAAGGCAATGAGGAGAAATGGTGGCTGGATCTGGCGTGGCGTAGTGGCCACGGCTCTGCTCACCGCGTTTTCCTTTATCAGTGTAGCGCAGAAAGTGGTCGTTTGGGAGTCCGAAGGGTACGGCCTGGGAGCGGTTAAGGACCGGGTCGAGCAGCTCACCGGGTTGCAGCTTGAGATCCGCGACTTCCCTTACGGCGAGCTCCGTTCCAAGCTGGAGACCACCCTGCTCACCGGTGACCCTGGGGTGGCGCCCGACATCGTGATGGTCGATTCGATCTGGCTTGGTGAACTGGTTTCCGGGGGCTACCTGGCGGACCTCACGCAGGCGGTGGCGGGGGTGGCCAAGGACTGGTACCCGGCGTTCCGGAACGGTTCGCAGTGGCCGCCCGCGAGCGGGAAGTACTACGGCCTTTGGTACGACACCGACGTTCGCCTGACCTTCTACTGGCCGGGTCTTCTCCAGAAAGCGGGTGTCAACCCCGGTGACCTTCTTTACTGGGACACCTACATCACGGCCTGCAAGAATTTAAAGGCGGCCCTGAAGGACCAGGGTATCGGCGGTTGCTGGCTGGATATGGCCGGCGGTTGGGCCCCGGACTTCGAGTTCTTCCCTTACCTGTGGCAGGAAGGGGGCAAGATCCTCGAGAAGCGCGACGGTAAGTATGTGCCCGCGTTCCAGAGCGAGGCCGGTGTGCGGGCCCTTCAGTTCCTGGTGGACCGGGTGAAGGCGGGTATCGACCCCCAAACGCAGACCTTCTGGGGCAACGACTTTGCCCAGAAGAAGTGGGCGGTTTACCCCCACGGCAACTGGGCCGCCAGCGAAAGCCGGTTCCCGAAGACCACCGCCAGGGAACGCCAGCAGCGGATTGCCGCGCTACCCCTGCCGGTTTCGGCCCCGGGCAAGGTGCCGGTGACCCTGGCGGGCGGGTGGATCATGTCGGTCCCCGCGGTGCTGCAGAGCAAGGCGCCCGATCGCTTTGATCGTGCGGTCAAGGTTATGCAAGCCTTCCTACGCTCCGACGTTATGACCGACTATTACGGTGCGCTGGCCCGTGTGCCGGTGCGCGCGGGGGTGGACCGGAAGACGCTTTCTCAGAAGATCGAGTTCTTCGACTTCTACACCAAGCTGGCCTCGGTGGCCCGGGTCCGGCCGGCGATCCCGCAGTGGTCCCAGGTTTCCGATGCCATCTTCCAGGCGATGGGGGACGCGGTTTTCAAGGGCGTGGACCCCAAGGTGGCCTTGGAAAAGGCGGCGGAGCAGGTGCGGCAGATTTTGGCCCATTAGGTCGGGAACCGGATACGGAAAGGTCGCCTAGTGACGCCTAATCGCCCGAAGCCTGGCCGGGGGGGCAGGGAAGCGCGCCTCGCGCCCCCTGGCCCCCGGCCCAGGCCGTTTTCCTGGATGCCCTACGCCTTCGTCGCCCCGCTCGCGCTTGCGCTTTTATCGGTTTCGGTTCTGCCCCTGTTGTGGGATGTTTGGGTGAGCCTGCAGGACCTTCGCACCACCAACATCCTCCGCGGGGCTCCTTTCGTGGGGTTGGGCAATTATGTAAAGCTATTCCATGATCCGCTGTTTTACCATTCGCTGCGGGTTTCCCTGTACTTCGTGGTGGGCTCCATACTCGGGCAGTTCATGCTGGGGCTTCTGATCGCGTTGATCTTTCACCGCATGCCGGCGGTTGCCCGCTGGTTGCGCCCGGTCTTTATCCTGCCGTGGATCTTATCGGCCATCATCGTGGGGTACAGCTGGATCTGGATGTACAACTACAATTTTGGCCTGATCAACCTGGCCTTACGGGCGGTGGGTTTGCACCCCGTGCGGTGGTTGAACGATATCTCCATGGCGATTTGGGCGCTGGTCATTGCAAACGTGTGGCGGGGGACGCCCTTTACGATGCTCTTTCTCGAGGCCGCCCTCAAGAACATTCCGCCCGAGCTTTACGAGGCAGCCTACGTGGACGGCGCAAGCGGGTGGCAGGTTTTTCGCCACATAACCTTTCCCATGCTGCGTCCGGCCGTGGCGATTAACCTCATCTTGGTTACGATGTGGACCTTTAACCTTTTTGACACCATCCTGGTCATGACCCAGGGCGGCCCGGCCAACGCTACCCTTACCACCGCCATGTACATGTACAAGATCGCCTTCCGCTACGGCCTTTTCGGTTACGGGGCGGCCATTGCCCTGGTGATGTTGGCGATTAACGGGGCCATGGCCCTGCTTTACGTCCGTACGGTGGGAAAGGCGGCCGTATCATGAGGAGAACCCGGGGAGCCCGGTGGCTCGCGCTTTTACCGGTCTACGGATTTTTACTGGCCTACCTGCTTTTCACGATCGTTCCCGTCTACTGGGTCTTCGCCACCTCGTTCAAACCGGCCCAGGAGGTCATGTCCTTTCCCCCGACGCTCCTACCGCACCGGCTGTCGCTGGAGAACTACGTTGCGGTGTTTACCCAGACCCGGCTGGCCAGGGGGGTGGTCAACAGCCTTATCGTCTCCTCCTCGGCCACCTTGCTGGCGCTTTTCATCGCGACCCTGGCCGCCTACGCGTTTACGCGCTTCCGCTTTAGGGGGAAGGGCGTGCTTATGGGAACCGTTCTGGGGCTGTACTTGATCCCCCCGCTAATCGGTATCATCCCCCTGTTTCTGCTTTTCAGTAAGTTAGGGCTCCTGAACAACCTTTTCGGCCTGGCGTTGGCTTACCAGTCCCTGGTGCTGCCCCTGCTTACCTTCATGCTCAAGAACTATTTTGAAGGTATCCCGGTCGAGGTGGAGGAGGCGGCGATGATCGACGGTTGCAGCCGGGTGGGGGTGTTGCGCTGGGTCACCCTCCCTCTGGCCCTTCCCGGGCTGGCCACCGCCGCCATTTTCGCCTTCATCTTTTCGTGGAACGAGTTCGTGATGGCCCTCACCCTGTTGCTAAGGGAAGACCTGAAGACCGTTCAACTTGTCATCATGGAGTTCGTCAAGCTGCACCGCATCGAGTGGGGTCAGCTAACCGCGGCCATGGTGGTGGGCATGGCCCCGGTGTTGCTCTTTATCGTCTTCGCTCAGCGCTACTTGATAGCGGGGCTGCTAGGCGGCGCGACCAAGTCCTGATCCGTCAAGGAGGATACGCCCATGCCCGAACCCCAAGAGGCAATCGTTGTGGCTCACACCCACTGGGACAGGGAATGGTACCTTCCCTTCGAAAAATTCCGCATTCTTCTGGTGGAATTGGTGGACCGCGTGCTGGCCATGCTCGAGGCCTACCCGGAGTTCGTCTTCCTGCTCGACGGTCAAACCGCCGTGCTGGACGATTACCTGGCCATTCGTCCGGATCGCAGGGAGGAGCTCCTGCGCCGCGTTTCGGAAGGCCGCTTGCTGGTGGGGCCCTGGTATACCCAGCCGGACGAGTTCTTGGTCTCGGGGGAGGCCCTGGTGCGCAACCTTTTGTACGGGTTGCGCAAAGCCGAGCGTTTCGGGGGGGCGATGCGCGAGGGGTACGTCCCCGACCTTTTCGGGCATCTGGCCCAGCTCCCGCAGATCTTCCGCGGTTTCGGCATTGAAAGCGCGTTTTTGATGCGGGGCGTGGGCGAACAACCCGTCAAAAGCGAGTTCTGGTGGGAGGGCCTTGACGGTTCCAGGGTTTGGACGCACCGTTTTCCGGAGGAATACGGCAACGCCGCCCACCTGGAGGACGCGGCCCGCTTGGCCGCGATGACCCGGCGGCTGGGCGCGGTGGCCACCACCCGGACCGTGCTGTGGATGCACGGTACCGATCACACCGCGCCTTGGCCGGATGTGGTCGAGCGGTTGCGGCGTCTGTCCGCCGAACTCGGCGTGGATCTTCGCCTGGGTACGCTCGCCGACTACCGCAACCGGGTGATGGCCCAGTCGCCGGATCTTGAGTCGGTTCGCGGGGAACTGCGCGAAGGGCGCCACGCCTTCCTTCTGAGCAACGTGCTTTCTGCCCGCGTGTACCTGAAGCGGGCCAACGATCGCGTGCAGGCCCTGCTGGAGCAGTACGCGGAACCGGTGTCGGGCTGGTGCCGCTGGCTCGGTGGGGCGGACCCCCGCCCCTTCCTCGCCGCCGCCTGGCGCCTGTTGCTTTTGAACCATGCCCACGATTCCATCGGCGGGTGTTCCGTGGACCCGGTGCACCGGGAGGTCGAGGTGCGGTTTGACCGGGCCGAGCAGATCGCCGAGGGGATGCTCGACCGGCAGGTCGAGGCCCTCGCGTCGCGGCTTGGGGATGAGGGCGGCGCCCTCTGGGTGTACAACCCCCATCCCTGGCCCTGGCGGGGGCGGGTCGAGGCGCTGGTACCGGGCGCCGACGGCGGGGTGCCCGCTGCGGTACGGGACGAGCAGGGGCGCGACCAGGCGCTCCGTCCGGTTGAAAAGGTGCTGCGCTCGGAGGACGTGTTGCGCGGCGTGCGCCACGTCCCCTATACGCGGGTAGCTTTCTACGCCGAGGTGCCCCCGCTGGGTTACCGGGTTTACCGCCCGGTGCGATCCGGCGGCGGGGACGCTGCCCCCGGAAGGGTTGAGACGGGGCGTGAGGGCGATGGGGTGTGGATGCGTAACGAGTTCCTCGAGGCCACCCTCGACCGGAGGGGGGTTCTCCACCTGCTGGACCGCCGCAGCGGGCACCGCTACCGGGATCTTCTCGTCCTGGAGAGCGAGGGCGATCGGGGCGATGAGTACACGTTCATGCCCGTGCTGGGGGAGCCCCCGCTGCGTTCCGACGAGGAGGCCGGCACGCGGATCGAGGTGGAGGAAGGCGGCGGGGACTGGGCCACGGTTACGCTGCAGCTGGACTGGCCGCTCCCCGAGGGGCTGGCGCCCGACCGCCGGAGCCGGTCGGCGAGGCGGGTGCGGCAACCGATTACGGTCCGCCTGACCCTGGTGCGCGGGGTTCCCCGGCTTGACGTGCAGGTGGCCCTCACCAACCGGGTGCGGGATCACCGCCTCCGGGTAAGGTTCCCGCTGCCGGGGGGGCGCCGCGCGGTGGCCGAGACCGCGTTCGGCTCGGTGGAGCGGCCGCCGCGTGCGTTCGTGCCGGTTCCCCCGCCGGGGTGGCGGGAGGCGCCCAGCCCCGACCAGCCGCTGCGCCGCTTCGTGGCGGTGGAGGATGCCCAGAAGGGCTTGGCGGTGGCCACCCGGGGATTGCACGAGTACGCGTTCGATCCTTCGGGCGTCCTGTACCTTACCTTGGTCCGGAGCGTGGGGTGGTTGTCGCGGGACGACCTTAGCGTGCGACCGGGCCACGCGGGCCCCGCCTACCCCACGCCGGAAGCGCAGTGCCTGCGTCCGCTCCTTCTGGAGTTCTCCCTCATCCCCTACACCCCGAACGCGGGGTGGCAGGGGGTCTGGCGGGAGGCCCTGGGTTTCCACGCCCCGGCCAGGGCCTGGTGGCTAAAGGGGGCAAGCGCGGACGCCGAGCGGCGGCTACCGCCGTCGGCGTCCTGGTTGACGATCGAGCCGGCCGACCTGATGCTCAGCGCTTTGAAGCTGGCCGAAGATGGCGAGGATCTCATCCTTCGGCTATACAACCCCACCCCCCGTGAGCTCGCCGCACGGGTCCGCTTCGCCCTGATCGTTCCCGACCGCGTTTACCTCGCGGACCTGGCCGAGGCGCCGCGGGAGCCGCTTTTGTTGCAAGACCGCACGGTTGCGTTCCGCGTGCGGCCCTGGGCGATCGTCACCCTTCGGTTGGTTCGGGAATCGGGGTAAGCGCGGGGTCGCCGGGGACTACCCCTTTTTAAACCCCAGCAGCATTCCCCCCGCAAAGCCCGCGGCGAAGGGGAAGTTGTAGGTGAGGACCTCGAGCAGGCGCTGCCAGAGGGCCTTTAGGGTCGGGCCCCGGAAGAGGGGCTCGACATCCTGCTGGATGCGGGTCCAGTGGACCTCGAGGTACCCGGCGTAAGCCAGGAGCTGGATGCTGATGAAGAGGAAGCCCACCACCAGGGCGAAGAGCTTGCCGATCTTCTTCAGGGTGTAGCCGCTCACCACCCCGGCCACGCCGCCGAAGCCGAGCTGGGCGAGGATAGGCGCGTAGGCCTCCATGCCCTCCCATGATAGTCGGTTAGGCTAGGGGGCAAATGTTCGCTGGCAGGGGGGTTCTGGTCACCGGTGCCGCCCGGGGGATCGGGCGGGCGATCGCCCGGGCCTTCGCCCGCAGCGGGGCCCGGGTGGCGGTGCTCGACGTCCTTCGGGAAGGGGCCGCGGTCGCTGAGGAGCTGGGCGGAATCTTCGTTCGGGTCGACCTCGCCGACGAGGGCGAGCGGGAGGAAGCCTTCAAGGCGGCCGCCCGCCGGCTCGGGCGGTTGGATGTGCTGGTCAACAACGCGGCCACCGCCGCCCCCGGGCCGGTGGAGGCGGTGGCCTTGGCCGATTGGCGGCGGGTCCTCGAGGTCAACCTCACCGCCCCCTACCACCTCGCGGCCCTCTTCGCGCGGGTGGCGGGCCAGCGGGGCGGGGCGATCGTGAACGTGGCCAGCGTCCAGGGCCTCCTCGCCGAACCCGAAAACGCCGCCTACGCGGCCTCCAAGGGTGGGCTCGTCAACCTTACCCGGGTCCTCGCGCTGGAGCTTGCCCCAAGGGGCATCCGGGTCAACGCGGTGGCCCCCGGGGCGATCGCCACCGAAGGGCTCCTAGATGCCCTTTCCCAAAGCGAAAACCCCGCGGAGACCCGCCGCGATTGGGAGGATCTCCACGCCCTGAGGCGGCTGGGGCGGCCGGAGGAGGTCGCCGAGGCGATTCTTTTCTTGGCTTCCCCGGCGGCCTCCTTCATCACCGGCGCCGTCCTCCCGGTGGACGGCGGCATGACCGCCAGCTTCGGAATGGCGGGGAGGCCGGTGTAGCCGATGTTAAAGGGTCTACCCCGGAACGTCTGGGCGGCCAGCCTGACCAGCTTCCTCACCGACGTTTCGTCGGAGATGGTCCAAAACCTCTTGCCCCTTTTCTTGGCCAACGCGCTGGGGGCGGGGGGCGCGGTGGTCGGCCTGATCGAGGGGGTGGCCGAGGCGATGGGTTCGCTCCTCAAGGTGGCCTCGGGCTACCTCTCCGACCGCCTCCGGCGCCGCAAGGGCTTGGCCGTGCTCGGCTACCTCCTTTCCGCCACGGCCAAGGTCGGCTTCGTACTGGCCACCGCCTGGCCCCACGCCGCGTTGGCCCGCTGGGGCGACCGGCTGGGCAAGGGGGTTCGCACCGCTCCCCGGGACGCCCTGATCGCGGACGCCGTCGACGATTCCCGGCGCGGCCTCGCCTTCGGCCTCCACCGGGCGGCCGACACCGCCGGCGCCCTCCTCGGGGTGCTGGCGGCGCTCTTGGTGGTCGAACGGGTGCAGGGGCAGGGGGCGCTCCTGCTGGCCGGGACCTTCCACCGGGTGGCCCTTTGGAGCCTGGTGCCGGCCTTTTTGGCGGTGGCGGTGCTGGCGCTTTGGGCCGAGGAACCCCGGCGGCGGGCGAAGGTGGAGCGCCAGGCGCCGGCGGCCCGCGCCCCCGTCCTGGGGCGCGGGTTCGGCGTTTTCCTCGCCCTGGTGGGGGTTTTTGAGCTATCCAACTCCGCCGACGCCTTCCTGGCCCTGAGGGCCCAAACGCTGGGGGCTAGCGTGGTCGGGATCCTGGCCATGCTGGCGCTTTTTAACCTGGTCTACGCGCTGCTCTCTACCCCCGCCGGGGCCCTTTCCGACCGCTGGCCGCGCAAGGCGGTGATCCTTCTGGGCTGGCTGGTGTACGCCCTGGTCTACCTCGGGGCCGGGCTGGCCAGTTCGGCGACGGCGATGTGGGCGGTCTACGCCGCCTACGGGGTTTACTACGGGGTCGCCTACGGTACCACCCGGGCCCTGATCGCCGACCTGGTGCCCGAGACGGCGCGGGGTACCGCCTACGGGGCCTACGCCACCGTGGTGGGGGTCATGGCGTTCCCCGCCTCGTTCATCGCCGGCGTGCTTTGGGACACCTTCGGCCCCCAGGCCCCCTTTTTCTTTAGCGGGGGGCTCGCCCTCCTGGCCACTCTGGGCCTGCTTTTCTGGCGGCCCGACCGCCAGCAATGAAAAAAAAGACCGGGGATCCCCGGTCTTTTTGGTGGGCGGTACTGGACTTGAACCAGTGACCTCCCGCGTGTGAGGCGGGCGCTCTGGCCAGCTGAGCTAACCGCCCAGGCAGCCTTGAATCTAGCACCGGCCTCTTGGAATGTCAAGGTTTGCGATGCCGGTGGGGTAAAGTGGGTTTATGCAGGTGCGGGCGATCGAACGGGCGGTGCGGAATCGCTGGTACGGCTGGTTGCGGCTTGAAGACGACCGCCGCCTGCTGCTCTCCGGGGACGTGGCCAAGTGGGTGCGGGAGGGCGAGGCGCTCGAGCTAAGGACCCGGCGGAAGAGCCGGGTCTTGGACTGGGACGACTTCGAGCTCTTCCGCGCCGACGGCACCCCGCTCTGGCCGCCGTTTGCCCGCACGGTGGAGCACCCCCGCCAGGGGTTTTCCAGCCGGGTGCTCTACGCCTACCGCCTGGTGGCCCGGGAGGCGCGGTTTGCCTTCGATTACGAGGCCATCGCCGAGCTCGAGCAGTTCCACTACGCCTCGGATCACGCCACCGTGGCCCTCTGGCAGTGCCCCGGGGGCGAGGTCATCGCCGCCAACGCCCGGCCCACCTGCCCCGAGGGGGAGGCGCGGCTCAAGGAGATTCGTGGTTCCACGCCGGCCAGCCGGTTTCTGATCCTCGAGCTCGCCGAACGCCTCCCCTTCGAACCCCGCATCGTGGGGTACGTCCGTATCGATCCCCCCATACCCAGGGTCCACCGGCGGCTTCCGGGCGGCGGCGTCGACCGCGACATCCGGGAGCAGGTTTTTCCCCGGGACTGGTTCCACCCCACCTTCGACCTCAAGGAGGCACTCCAGGAAGCCCAGATCGAGGGAACGCTAACCGAGGCCGACTGGCGGGCGCTTTCGGAGGCGGTGCTCGACCGGGTGGAGACCGCCGCCGCCCGGATCGCCCGGGTGGTGGTCCACCCCGACTACCGCTCCGATGGACTGGGGGCCCTTCTGGTTCGGCTGGCCCTGGAGTGGGTGCGGGACCGGCGCGTTCCCGAGATGCGGCGGGAAAAACACCTTGTCTGCACCATCGCTCAAATGGCCCGGTTCCACCCCTTCTTTGAAAAGGTGGGGTTTCGCTACCTCTGGGACACCGCCTCCGGGCGGCCGGTGCTAGCCTACCCCCTCACCCCAGAGGCCCAAGAACGCCTGGAGCGCTTTTTGAACGAGGATCCCGTGGCCCGAACCCACGGGGGGAGGCTCTACCGGCCCCGCTACGGCCGGGTCGAACCGCTCGCCGGCCCGATCGAGCTCGTGGAGGTAGAAAGGGGCTACCGCAGCACGCTGGACCTCGAGGCCCTACCCGAGAACCTGCGCGCCGTGCTCGAGGCCTTCGGGGTCCGCCGCCGGGTGGTCGAGCGCCGGGTCCTCCGGGGGGCCAGCGTGCGGTTTGCGCCTGGCTCGGTGAGCGTGCTCTGGGGGGCGAGCGGGGCGGGGAAGACCACCCTGCTCCGGCTTCTCCTCGGCGAGAGGCCCGACGCCGGCGAGGTCCGGCTCCCGGAGGCCCGCCTGGCCGCCTTTCTCCCCGGCGAGGTCGAGCCCGAGCTCGGCGAGCGGGCGGTGCTGGCGGCGGTCTTCGACCGGCTCGGGGACGTGACCGCGGCCATCGAGGTGTTGAACCGGGTGGGGCTTTCTGACGCGGTGCTTTGGCGGGCCCTTCCCAGGGAACTCTCCACCGGCCAGAAGGAGCGTTTCCGCCTGGCGCTTCTGCTCGCCGAGCGGCCCGCGCTCTTGGTGATCGACGAGCTTGCCGCCCACCTGGACCAGGCCACCGCCCGCCGGGTGGCCCGCGGGCTCGCCCGCTTTGTGCGGGAGGCGGGAATCACCCTGGTGGCCGCCACCCACCGCCCCGAGGTGCTGGAAGCCCTTGAGCCCGACCAGGTGGTCTACGTCGGCTACGGCTCGGTCTGGGCCGAG
>WFNN01000187.1 GCA_015488545.1 Thermaceae bacterium
GGTTCCACCCCCTCCCCAACCCTCCCCCAGGGGAAGGCGAAAATCACGGCCAGCCCACCCACGCCGCCGACGCCCGATGCCCCCACACGAGGCTGTACCGGCACCCGGCACGCCAGGCATTTCGAACCCACCGGGGGCGAGACCTTAAACCCCCGAAATCACCCTCGCCACACCGGGGCCCCTACAGGCTCGCGGCGAGCCTGGGGCCCTCGGGAAGGGCGACCTCCCCGCCGGCGGCGAGGACGTGCCCAGCTCCGCGCTCGGGCCTAGGGCAGGGCTCCTCCCAACAGACGAGGGTAAGCCAGCGGGGGGCAGGCGCTATCGTTTTAACCCCGCGGGCGCCCGGCCCTCGTCAGGGGATCTTCCCTTCAAGGGGCGCGGGCTTCAGGTACTCCTCCGGCGGTCTGAGGTTATCGGGAAAAACCACAAGATTGCAGACCGCGATGTTATGTCTGCTCGGACAGCGGATGGCGCTAAAACCAAGACGCCACGCAACGCGTCCGAGCACCTGTGTAGGCGCGCCCTCTCCACGTGCCTCATAGGGCTCGATCGGTTGCACGATCTCCTCGAGGTCGGTCCCGAGCGCAATGCGCACACGATAGTCGCAAAGATCCAGGACCCTTTTTAGCCGGAACCGAACCGGGACCACGGTGACACGCCCGGCGCTTTCAAGGTGGAAGCGACCACCCATGCTGATGGGAAAACCGACTTCCGTAAGGCCCACCCGGACGTCCTCGGTTAGGTAGACCGCCCGAAAGCTGCCCGCGGCATTGTAGCGGCCGCCTTTACGAAACGCGCCCATTCCCGAAACCACGTCCTCGGGGGAAGCCCACTTCTCGTCCACCAGCCGAACCGCCGTGCCCTCAAGGAAGACGGCCCTGATCTTCCCCAGGGCCGTCTTCAGTGCGCGGATACTCTTCACGAGGGAATCCCTTCCGGAACCCGCTCGACCATGCGTAGAACGGTCTCAAGTCCCTTGGGAAACGCCTCGCGGTTCTCGCACACCTCCCACGCCGTGTGCCCTTCAAAGCTCGGGTGCGGCGTGTGAAACCACATACGTGCGGTCTTCTCGTCGCCGAGGTAGTCGATCAGGATGGCCAGCGCACGCTCAAGGATGGCCGCCCGTTTCTGGATCCTAGGCAGCGTCGGCTTGCTGCTGAGGAGCCGGCGGTCGACCCCCAGAGCCCGGGCAAGCTGGGCCTTCTTCACACCCATGGCCCGGGCAAGCTTCCCGGCGTCGATTCGGCCAGTCTCCGGGTCGCGCACCTGGGGCAGCAGCACGATACCCGCGTGTTCGATGGGTTTGACCGCCATGGCTCTCTCCTCTATAGCTCAGCCTAGCCGTGCGACAAATGGATGTCAAATAGATGACAAAAGGAACGACCACGGGCTCCTTTTATTGCCGCGAGCTCCGGGGGCATCACTCTGGGGCCGAAACGAAAACACCCCATAGCCGGCCAGGCGTGCACGGCTCAAAGGCTCGCGGCGAGCCAGGGGCCCTCGGGAAGGGCGGCCTCCCCGCCGGCGGCGAGGACCGTGCCGGGCTCCGCGCGCTCGGGGTGCACCAGGGTCAAAAAGCTTTCTTCCGGAGCCCGGGCCCTTTCCTCGATCAGGGAAAGAGTGAAAAACGGGGTGGAAAGAAAGGCGCCGGGGCGAAGCCGCGTCTTCTGCACCGGTGTGGGCTCGAGGCGGGCCACGTCGAGCGCCTTCTCCAGATGCAGCTTTCGCCCCCGGCCGTAGTCGAAGAGGCGGTAGGTGAGGTCCGAGCGCTGCTGGACCTCGTAGAGCAGCATCCCGGGCCCGAGGGCGTGGATGGTTCCGGCGGGCACGAAGATCACGTCGCCGGGCTCAACCGGCACGAAGTTCAAAAGTTCCAAGATGCTCCCGTCCTCGGCCGCCGCCCGGAGTTCGGCGCGGGAAACCGGGCGGCGGACGCCGTAGACGATTTGGGCCCCCGGGTCGGCGTCCAAAACGACCCAGGCCTCGTTCTTGCCGTGAAAACCGGTGCCGGCCTCGACCGCGTGGGCGTAGGCATCGTCCGGGTGCACCTGAACCGAAAGCCACTCGGCGGTGTCCAGGAGCTTAACGAGCAGGGGCAGCTCGAGGCCGTAGCGGCGAAAGGCCCTATCCCCTAAAAACCCCGGGCCCAGCGCGGGGAGCACGTCCCTCAGCCGACGGCCGGCGAAGGGGCCCTCCAGCACCTCGTTTTCGTCGTAGACCATCCAGGCCTCGCCGATCGGCTCCGCATCCCGGGCCCCGAAGCGCTCGGCGAGGCGACGGCCGCCCCAAACCCGGGGGACGAGCCGGGGCTTGAGACGAAGCAGGTGGGTTTTCATCGTTCCTAGCCTATTCCACCCCAGCCGGCGGGAAGCGGGCGAACCGCCGATATCGATGTCAGCCATATATGGTATACTCCAAGTATGGAGAAAACC
>WFNN01000188.1 GCA_015488545.1 Thermaceae bacterium
GCCCCTCACCGCGCCCCTCAAAAACCCCGAGCGGGGCTTCTACGCCACCGACCTCGACCCCTTCCACCCCGATGAAGCTAACCTCGTCGAGATCGCCCAAAACTTTACCCTGGTCTACCCTTACGCGGGCTGGCTGCCCCGGGACCGGGCACTCTCGGGAGAAGAGCTCGCGAACCTCGAGGCCACCTTCCGGCTCGTGAAGAAGCACGGGCTCAAGCTCATCCTCCGCTTCCGCTACGGCGAGGACGGCGACGCCGACCTCGACCTCATCAAGCGTCACGTGCGCGAGCTCCTCCCCATCGTGAGCGAGAACGCCGACCTCGTCTACGTCTTCCAGGCCGGCTTTCTCGGCCGCTGGGGGGAGTGGCACTGCTGGCACGCGACCGCGACCTGCCACGACGACGCCATCATCAAGGCCTGGCTTCTGGACGAGCTTTTGGCGGACCTTCCCCCCGAGCTCCCCATCGCCATCCGCTACCCGCCGGATAAGCTCCGCTACCTGGGGCTCGACACAAGCACCCCCCCGGCTGCCCCCCTCGAGGGCGAGACAGCCCGGCGCTTGGTCCATCACAACGACTGCTACCTCGCTGATCCCACCGACACCGGCACCTACCCGGAAGACGACCCCGAGGCCTGGCGGGCTTTTGTCTACGCCGAAAACGACCGCCTCGCCTACGGCGGCGAGACCTGCGCTTTAAACCCGCCCCGCACGGACGGCGAAAACGCCCTCAGAGAAAGCGCGCGCGCCCACCTCGATTACCTGAACGGCGAGTACCACGACGGCCTGATCCGAGCGTGGAAAAAAGACGGCACCTACGCCGCCTTCGCCGCCCGGCTCGGCTACCGCCTTTCGCTGGTCCGGGCCCGCTGGCCCGAGGCAGTGCCTGCCGGGAGCGCGTTTACGCTCGAGCTCACCCTCAAGAACACGGGCTTTGCCCGGCTCAAACGGGCGCGCCCCGCCTTCCTGGTCTTCGAGGACGGCGGCGAACGTAAGAACGTGCCCCTTGCCCTGGACCTCACCGCGGTCGGCCCCGGCGAGACCCGAAGCTGGCGCCTAGAGCTCCTCGCGCCGCGCCTAAAGGGCCCGGTCCGGATCGGGCTATGGTTCCCGGACAAATCGGCAAGGCTAAGGGACGACCCCCGCTACGCGATCCGCCTCGCGAGCGATCTTCCTTTCGAAAACGGCGTGCACTCACTTGGCACGCTCAGGCTCCGCTGATACCCCGTGACAGAATGGGCATGGCCTTTCCAGTCCCCTCACCGACGTTTTAACGGCCCATCGTCACGTCTACCGCCACCTCCGCCCCACCCCGCTCTTCTCCTATCCCAGCCTCGACGCCGCCACCGGGCTTGCCCTCTGGGTCAAGCACGAAAACCACCAGCCGGTGGGGGCTTTAAGGTCCGGGGCGGGGTCAACTTGCTCGCCAACCTGTCCCCGGCCGAGCGCCGGCGCGGCGTGGTCGCGGTGAGCACCGGCAACCACTGCCAGTTGGTGGCCTTCGCCGCCCGGCGCTTTGGGGTGCGGGCGATCGTCTTCGTCCCCGAGGACGCGAACCTGGTGAAACTCCGGGCGATGGAACTGCTCGGGGCCGAGCTCCGCGCGGTGGGCGAGAGCTTCGACGAGGCCCGGCACGCCGCCGAGGCGTTCGCCGAGGAAACCGGGATGCCCTACATCCACTCCGGCAACGAGCCTCTTTTAATCGCCTGGGGTGGGCACCTACGCGCTTGAAATCCTCGAGGACCTCCCCAAGCTCGAGGCCCTCGTAGTACCGGTGGGGGGCGGAAGCGGGGCCGCCAGCAGCGCCATCGTGGCCAAGACCCTGCCCCCCCACGTAGAGGTGATCGGGGTCCAGTCCGAGGCCGCCCCCGCCGCCTACCGCTCCTGGAAGGAAAAAAGGGGTGGAAAGTGCCCCCGCCCGAACCCGCGCCGAGGGGCTCGCCACCAGGACGGGGTTCGAGCTCCCCCAGCAGATCCTCTTGGAGCTCCTCGACGACTTCGTCCTCGTGAGCGACGACGAGATCGACGAGGCGATCCGCCTTTGCCTCGAGCACACCCGGAACCTGGCCGAGGGCGCAGGGGCCGCCGCCCTGGCGGCGGCGGCGCGCTACCGGGAGCGCTTTAAGGGCAAGAAGGTCGCGGTGGTGCTCTCGGGCGGCAACCTCAGCCCCGATCAGCTACGGGCGGTGCTCGCCTAACCCCGGCGAGGCGGGCCGGATGCCCCGGTGTTTGAGCTCACCCTCCGGTTCCACGTGCACGGTCACCTCGGCACCCGGCCGAACTTTACGGACCGCCTCCTCTATGCGGGTCGCGATGGCGTGGGCCTCCTCCACCGACATGGCGCCGGGTACCACCAGGTGCAGCTCCACGAAGGCCCGCGACCCCCCCCGCCGGGTCCGGAGGTCGTGGACCTCGATCGCCCCCTGCATCGCGCTGGCCACAGCCTGCTCGATCGCCACCCGGGTGGCCGGATCCAGGGCCTCGTCGAGCAGACCGCCCACCGAACGCCGCACGATCCGAACACCGATCCAAAGCACGTGTAGCGCAACCAGAAGGGCAAAGATGGGGTCGATCCAGGGAAGGCCGGTAAGCCAGGCCAGGGCCAGGCCCGCCATTACCGCCAGCGAGGTCGCGGAATCGGCCAGCAGATGCCACCCGTCGGCTTCCAGCGCCGCCGAGGCGAGCGCCCGCCCCCGCCGGATCAGGTAGGTCGCCCAGCCACCGTTGGCGAGCGCCGCCAGGGCCAGCCAGAAAAGCCCCTGCTCCGGACGAGCAACCGCCACCGGGTGCCAGAGCCGGCCCACAGCCGAATGAAGGATCACCCCCGCCGCCAGAACCACCAGCACCCCCTCGACCACCGCTGAGAGGTACTCGGCCTTGGTATGCCCGAAGGGGTGGCTGGCGTCGGGGGGGCGATTGGCGTAGCGGATCGCAGCCAGCATCCCCACCCCCGCCGCCAGATTCACCAACGACTCCAGGGCGTCCGATAGCACCGCCACCGATCCGGTGACGCGGTAAGCGAGCAACTTGACCAAAAAGGTGAGGACCCCCACCAGGAGGGTCCAGTACGCGATCCTGAGGCCCGGCAAGGGCTAGCCTCCTTCGGAGGCCTCCACGGGCTCGGCCTTTTTGGGCCTGAGCAGCGGGAAGAGCACGACATCCCGAATCGTCGGTTGATCGGTGAAGATCATTGCCAGTCGGTCGATCCCGAGGCCCAGGCCGCCGGCTGGGGGCATGCCGTACTCCAAAGCGGTGAGGAAGTCCTCGTCGATCTCGGCGGCCTCCTCGTCGCCGGCGGCCCGCCGGCGGGCCTGCTCCTCGAAGCGCTCCCGCTGGTCCAGCGAATCGTTCAGCTCAGAATACGCCGGCGCCAGCTCCAAACCGGCCACGTAAAGGTCCCAGCGCTCGGTGAGGCGGGGGTCCGCTCGGTGCTTCTTGGCCAGCGGGCTGATGACCAGCGGGAAGTCGTAGACGAAGGTGGGGTCCTGTAATTCAGGCTCAACGTAAATCCCGAAAAGCTTATCGAGAAGCTTGTAGGCGGGCACGTCGATGAGTTCGGGGTGCTTGGCGTCGGCCCAGATCCTGAGCCGTTCCAGGTCGAGGGGGTCGAAATCCAGCCCGGCCTTCTCCTTCAGGGCCTCGACAAAACGAATGCGCTTGAAGGGCGGGGTAAAGTCGAGGGTCCGGCCCTGGTAGGGCACCCGGTACCCGCCGTAGAGTTCCTTGGCCAAACCCGAAAGCAGTTCCTCGACGAGCCGGGCCACGTCGTTGTAATCGGCGTAGGCCCAGTAGGCCTCCAGCATCGTGAACTCGGGGTTGTGCTGGGCGTCGATCCCCTCGTTTCTGAAAACCCGGCCGATCTCGAAGACCTTCTCGTACCCGCCGACGAGCAGCTTTTTCAGCGGTAGCTCGAGGGCAATCCGCAGGTAAAACGCCCGCCCGAGAGCGTTGTGGTAGGTCACGAAGGGCCGGGCCTCGGCCCCCGCGGCGGTGGCCTGGATGACCGGGGTCTCGACCTCTAAAAACCCCTTGTCCTCGAAGAAGCGGCGTACAAAGCCGACGATGCGGGCCCGCCTCCGAAACACCTCCCGCACCTCGGGGTTCACGATCAGGTCAAGGTAGCGCTGGCGGTAGCGGACCTCCTTGTCGCGGATCCCGTGCCACTTGTCGGGTAAGGGGTGGAGGGCCTTAACCAGCGGCAACCAGCGTTCAACCCGAACGGTCAACTCGCCGGTCCTGGTTACAAAGACCGTGCCTTCGACCCCGATCAGGTCACCGACGTCCAGCTTTTTGATTAGGGGGTAGCGTTCGGTATCGCTCCGGGAAAAGAAGAGCTGAATCTTTCCGGTCTCGTCCAGCAGGTGGGCGAAGCTGGCCTTGCCCATGCGCCGCAGGGCAACCAGCCGGCCGGCGAGCCGGATCCGCTCGTCGGGCCACTCTTCCCCGGGCTTGGGGTCCGGATGGCGCGCTTGCAATTCCCGAGCGCTGGTATCCTTCTCGAAACGGTAGGGGTAGGGCTCGAAGCCGGCCTCAACCAGGGCCTCGAGGTTTTTAAGCCGCTCCCGGGTCTGTTCGCTCCAGTCGGGCACGGGCTACTCCAGAATCGAGAGGACGCGGTATTCCTTTACCTCGCCGGTGGGCACCTCCACCTTGAAGGTGTCCCCCGCCCGCTTGCCCAAGGCGGTGCTGCCCACCGGGCTCTCATCCGAGATCTTCATCGGGTCCTCAAGGACGCTGGCCTCGGCGGGGGCCACGATGCGCACCTCGTAGCTCTCCCCGGTAGCGGTGTCCTGCAGCACCAGCGTGCTCCCGAGGGCCACCTTGCCCTTGGCCTCGGCTCCTTCGATCACCGTGGCCCGGGAGAGGACGTCCTCGAGCTGGGCGATGGCGGTTTCGATGCGCGCCTTCTCGCGCTTGGCGTCCTCCAACCCGGAGTCGTCGTAGTCATCGGAGGACTCCATTAGCTCCTGGAGAATCACGGTGATCTCCTCGAGCTTCTTCTGCCACTTCTCGAGCTCGGCCTTAAGCCGCTGGTACCCCTCCTTGGTCAGCCTTACTTCACGCGCCATACCGCCTCCAACTAGCGAAGTATACCCTTCCGGAGAATTCGCCTCAAAACCTCGGGCCGAGCCCGCTCGCGGCAGGCCTCGGTGTTCTCGCAGAGCACCACGTAGCGGTAGACCTCGGGGCCGTCGCCGCCCACCCGGATCCGGAAAAAGCGCGCGAAGGCCCCGCCAAGCGGGCGCCCGCAGGCCTCGCAGATCGCCGGACGGGGCAGGGGCGGCCGCGGCAAAGGATCGAGGACCACCCGGAAGGGGGGCTCCTCGATCACCACCTGCGCCCCCTCCCGGTAGTAGAGCACCTCCCCCGGGGGGAGGAGGTCGGGGTCGGTCCCGGGGAAGAGCTCCAGGATCAACTCGCGTTCGTCCACCGCCACAAGATCATCATACGCCGGCCAAATGCAGCCCAAACCCGACTTTTGCCCCTGGCTTTGGGGGTATTCTTTAGGGGATATGCTGACCGAGGCCCAGGTACTTGACGCGCTAAGAAAGGTCATCGACCCCGACTTCAAGAAGGACATCGTCACCCTCGGGTTCGTCCAGGACCTTGCAATCGAAGGGGACCGGGTGGCCTTTACCCTGAAGCTCACCACCCCCGCCTGCCCCCTAAAGGACCAGCTCACCCGCGAAGCCGAAGAGGCCTTGAAGGCGATCGGTGCCAGGGAGGTCGCCATCACCCAAACCGCCGAAAGCCCGATCCAGCAAAAGCCGCTGCCCGGGGTCGACCACGTGATCGCGGTGGTGGCCGGCAAGGGCGGGGTGGGCAAGAGCACCACCGCGGTCAACCTGGCGGTAGCCCTAACCCAGCTCGGCGCCAAGGTGGGCCTCTTCGACGCGGACGCCTTCGGCCCCAACGCCCCCCGGATGCTGGGCGCCCTGGGCCGGCCGCTTCTGACCCGGGGCGGCAAGATCATCCCCATCGAAGCCCACGGCATCAAGCTGGTGAGCCTAGGCCTGGTGGTCCCCGACGGCCAACCGATCGTCTGGCGCGGCTCGCTGCAGCACTCCTTCGTCCGTGACTTCGTCACCAAAACCGACTGGGGCGAGCTCGACTACGTTGTCGTAGACATGCCCCCCGGCACCGGTGACATCCCGCTCTCGGTGATGCAGCTCGTGCCCCTCACCGGGGCCATCGTGGTGGGTACCCCGCAGGAGGTGGCGCTGGAGGACGTGCGGCGGGCGGTGAACATGCTCGAAAAGCTCGAGGTCGAGCTGCTCGGCTTCGTGGAGAACATGAGCTACTTCGTCTGCCCTTCCTGCGGGGAAAAGCACGACATCTTCGGCTCCGGAGGGCTCGCCGCCTACGCCGAGAAGGTCGGCAAACCCTTGCTCGGAACCATTCCCATCGAGCCCAAGATCCGCAAAGGCGGCGACGTGGGGTTCCCCGCCGCCCTCGAGGACGGCCCCCTGGGCGAGGCCTACCACGAGCTGGCCGAGAACGTTGCCCGGCGGGTGGCCGTCGCGGCCAGCCAGCAAAAGCCCCGGGAAACCCCCCACCAAAAGCCTTTCCTCAACATCCCGCTCAAGAAATAGGAGGTGGCGGCGAGGCTCCCCCCGGCGGTCGAACCCTACGGCGGCTACCGCGCCTGGCTCGAGGCGATCGAGGGCTACGCCGGCCAGGTTGCCTACGCCGAGCTCCTCCGGGCCGACCCCTTGCGGCCGGTGGCCTACCGGGGGGTCTTCGCCGGGGTGCTGGCGGTGCTGGGCATCGCCCCCTACCCCCACCAGGCCGAGGCCTTCCGGGCGCTGGAGAAAGGGCAAAACCCGGTCCTCGCCACCCCTACCGCCAGCGGCAAGAGCCTGGTCTACCAGGCGCCGGCGCTAAAGGCGGCCCTGGAGGGCGGGACCGCCTTTCTGGTCTTCCCCACCAAGGCCCTGGCCCGTGACCAGGAAAAGCGCCTCGTGGCCATGGAAAAGGCCCTGGGTATCGAAGGCCGCTACAGCTACACCTACGACGGCGACACCCACACCGCCAAACGCCGCCGGGCCCGGGCCGAGGGGCGGATCCTCCTCACCAACCCGGACATGCTCCACTTCGGTATCCTCCCCCGCCACCCCGACTGGGCGAGCTTTTTTGCCCGGCTTCGCTACCTGGTGGTGGACGAACTCCACTACTACCGCGGGGTCTTCGGCAGCCATGTGGGGATGATCTTTCGTCGCCTCCTCCGCCTAGCCCGCTACTACGGGGCCCGGCCCCAGGTGATCGCGGCCAGCGCCACCATCCAAAACCCGGCCGAGCACGCCGGGCGGCTTTTCGGCCTGCCCTTTCGCGAAATCCGGCGCAAGACCGCGTTCAGCGAGCGCGAGTTCGTGCTCTGGCGCCCCAAGGCGCTGGACAAAAGCGGCGAGGTGCGAAGGAGCCCGAACATCGAGGCCGCCCTCCTGGCGGAACACGCTGCCCTGGCCGGGGTCAAAACCCTGATCTTCGCGGGGGCCCGGCGGAGCGTCGAGCTGATCGGCCGATACACCCGGGCCTCCCCGGCCGCCGACCGCATACGGACCTACCGGGCCGGTTACACCGCCGGGGAACGCCGCAAGCTGGAAGAGGCCTTCAAAGCCGGCGAGGTGACCGTGCTGGTCTCGACCAACGCCCTGGAGCTCGGCATCGACATCGGCGACCTGGACGCCACCGTACTGGTGGGCTTCCCAGACTCCATGATGAGCTTCTGGCAGCGGGCCGGACGGGCCGGACGGGGGGAGCGCCGCGCGCTCACCGTCTGGATCCCCCGGGAGGACCCCCTGGACGCCTACTACGAGGACCACCCGGAAAGGCTCCTCGGCGGCGAGCCCGAGGCCGCGGTCGCCGACCCCTTCAACCCCTACCTCTACCCCCTCCACGCCCACGCCGCCGCCCGCGAGCTGCCCCTCGAGGAGACCGAACCGATCTGGCGGGGCGAGCTGGCCGGCGAGGGCTTCCTCCGGCGGGAAGGGCGTATCTACACCACGTTCAAAGACCCCCACCGGCGGATCGTCCTCCGGGGCTCGGGGCCCACCTTCCGGCTTAAAGACGCCTTCGGCCGCACCCTGGGAACCCTGGACGAGCGCCAAGCCTACTGGGAAGCCCACCCGGGAGCGGTCTTCCTGCACATGGGGGAAAGCTACCTGGTCAAGCGGTTTGACCCCAAGCGGCGGGAGATCGAGCTGCTCCCAAGCCTGGAGGACTACTACACCCAACCGCTCGCCACCACCGAGGTCCTGGTGGAATCCGGCGAGGAGATACGGGAGGGAATCTGGCTCGGCAAGGTGGAACTGGTCGAGCAGGTGGTCGGCTACGTAAAAAAGCGCTACCTCACCGAGGCGGTCCTCGAGGAGGTCCCCCTCGCGATGCCCGAAATCCGCTACCGGACCGAGGCGGTCTGGTTCCACGTCGAACCCGGCTGGCTGGCCGACGACCGCGACCTTGCCTTTGCCATGGAAGCCCTCCTGCCCTCGGGGATCCACGCCCTGGAGCACACCATGATCGGCATGCTGCCGCTTTTCGTCCTGGCCGAGCGGGCCGACATCGGCGGCGTCTCCTACCCCGCCTACCCTCATCCCCTGCCTTCGGGCGGCGGCCGGCCAACGATCTTTATCTACGACGGCCACCCCGGGGGCGTCGGCTACGCCCGCGAGGGGGCGAGGCAATTCCCCGAATGGATCGCTGCCACCCGGGACCGCCTCGCAAGCTGCCCCTGCGAATCCGGTTGCCCCCGCTGCATCCTTTCCCCGAAGTGCGGCAACCAAAACCGCCACCTGGACAAGGGCGCGGCCCTGAAGCTGGCCCAAACGCTCAGCGAGATCCACACGCCGTCACGGACGACCGGCTGATCCTCGCCGCGCCCGGCCTCGGGCGGCTAGCGTCGCACCGTCGGCAAAAACCCCACGCTCGGTAGGTGGCCGCCGATCGCCCGCTGCACCCCTTCCACGGTGACGAAGGCCCGCGGGGCAAGGCGCCGGATGGTGGCGAGCACCGCCTCGGCCCGCCGGCGGGGCACCACCACGAAGAGGATGGGCACCTCCCCGGCACGCCCTTCCCCCCGCACCACGGTCACGCCGTAACCCTCGCTCCTGAGCTCGGCCACCAGGTCCTCGGCCCCTTCCCGAACGATGGCCCGGATCAGCACCTGGCCGGGGGCGAACCAGGCCTCGAGGGTCATCCCCAGGGCGGTGCCACTGGCGAACCCGGCGGCGAAGGCCAGCATACTTAAAGGGGCGTCGAGATGGGCGAAGACCCGGCTGATCGCGGTGATCCACACCAGGGACTCGAAGAAAGCGAGCAGGGTGGCAACCCGCCGTTGCCCCCGCACCATAAGCACGATGCGGACGGTGGAAAGCGGCACGTCCACGAGCCGCAGGAGAAAGATAAACAGCGCGGTAAGGAGCGCCTCCACGCCCCCACCTTAGCGCATGCCCGGCGGCTAACGGTTCCAGTCCTTGAGCTGGCGAAGGACCGGTGGGAGGGCGAGGAAGAAACCGAAGAGGAAAAGCTCAACCCGACCGCTATAGCCGTAGGCGACGAGGGGGAAGACCGCCGCCGCGGTCAGGGCCGCCCGGTAGGGCCGTCGTCCGGCCAGAAAAAAGAGGCCGAAAACCAAAAGCGAGAGCCCGGCCAGCCAGGGGGAAACCGCGAGCAGGGCCCCCAGCGCGGGAGCCAGCCCCTTGCCACCCCGAAAGAGCAGGTAGGGGGAGTAGGCGTGCCCCCAAACCGCCGCCGCACCGGCCACCAAAGCCCCGGGGTAGCCACCGAGGGCCTCGCCCATGGCCACCGCCAGAAAGCCCTTGGAAAGGTCGAGGAGAAGGACCATGGCCCCCGGCACCGCCCCCAGCACCCGCATCGCGTTCAGCGCCCCGGGATTACCGGAACCCTCCTTAAGCAGATTCTTCCGTTGCAACCAGCCGAAGAAGAC
>WFNN01000189.1 GCA_015488545.1 Thermaceae bacterium
GCCGGGTGGGGCGGCTGGTTCCCCAGATCGAACGTTTCCTGGCCGGTTTTTCGGCGCGGTTGGCCCTTACCGAGGGGCCGGGCCACGCCACCCTGCTGGTTCGGGACGCCCCCGAGGAGCGGGTGGTCGCGGTGGGCGGCGACGGCACCGTCCACGAGGTCCTGAAGGGCCTCCGCCCCGACCAGGTTCTGGGGGTGGTGCCGGTGGGGAGCGGGAACGACTTCGCCCGCATGCTGGGGGTGCACGCCCTGGGGTGGCGGGCGGCCCTCGAGCGGGCCCTCACCGCGGCCCCGCGGGCGGTGGACCTAGGCTACGTCGACGACGAGCCCTTCGGGGCCAGCCTGGGGCTCGGGTTCGACGCCGGGGTGGCCCGTCAGGCGCTCACCGCGCCCCCCCTTCTTCGTGGCATGCCCCGCTACCTCTACGCCATCTTCGCCGAGCTTCGGCACCTCCGGTTACCCGAGCTTCGCCTTTCGGCCGGGGGCGAGCTGCTCTACCAGGGGCCCTCGCTGCTGGCCGCGGTCATGAACGGCCCCACCTACGGCGGGGGTTTCCCCATCGCCCCCATGGCGGACCCCGCCGACGGCCAGCTGGAGGCCATCGTGGCCGGGCGGTTTACGCGGCTCGGGGTGGTGGGGATCCTTCCCCGGTTGATGCGGGGCCGCCACCTCGGTCACCCCGAGGTCCGCCGCTTTGCCGCCCCGGCCTTCGAGGTGCGTTTCGATCGCCCCACCCCCGCCCACGCCGACGGCGAGGTGCTAAAGCCCCGCGCGGTCTACGAAGTGCGGGTGGTTCCCGGCGGGCTCAGGGTGGCCGCCTAGGGAAAAAGGAGTGGCTCGCGTTCGCGAAGGAGGGCCACGCGTTGGTCGAAAAAGGCCGCACCTTCGGCCTCGGTGCGTCTCCTCTTGAAAAAAGCGCCTCGCCGGGTGCCGATTTCGAGGACCCAAGCAAGAAAGCGGCAGCCTCCGCTCCGGAAGTCGGCGGAGGCCCGCTTTGAGGCCCTGGTAAAGGGGGGCCAGAGCCATCCCTTGGGGCCGAACCCACCGGTTGCCTCGCTTGGTGGGGGGCGCGACGGTGGAGCCTACCCCTCGAGGGGAGCATCGGAACGGAAGAGGCTTCCCCCACCAAGTCATCGAGTCGGTTGGAAACGGTGTGGCCAGGGTTGTGCATGATCGACTTCAGCGAGATCAGAAGCCGGGGCTTGGCCCTGGGGCCGGCTTGGGGGGATAAAGTACCGCCACGTCCCCGTTCTTCCTGCGCGCAAGCCCTCGTGCTTGGCCTCGCTGCGCCGGCTCGTAGAGGGGAAGGCGCCCGAGACCACCCGGGCATCAATCGGCCAGCGCTGCCTGGCGCCGCGAGCCGCGGGCGTGCTGGCGAAGGGTTTCGAGAAGAGCGGTCTCGAGATCAGCCACCCGAGGCTGGGGTCCCTCCCTCCGCGTACTCTAAGCGGAGCACGTGGCCGGGGGCTTCGGCGGAGAAGCGTTGGGCCGCGATGTCCACGTACTTTTTTGAAATTTCAATGCCGATGCTATTCCGCCCCCAGCGGGCGGCCGCGATCAGGGTGGTGCCGGTGCCCGCGAAGGGGTCGAGGACGGTGTCGCCGACGAAGGAGAACATTCGCACCAGCCGTTCGGCCAGCTCCAGCGGGAAAGGCGCCGGGTGGTTCTTGGTGGAGGCCCCCGGCACGTCGTCCCAGATCTGGCGGAACCAGCGGTGGAAGAGCTCCTTAGGGATGCGGGAGGCCTTCCGCTGCTCGGGGGTGGGCTTGCGGTAGCCGCCGGGTTTTCGCTGCATGAGGATGTACTCGATGTCCGTTTTGATGATGGCGTTGGGCTCGTAGGGCTTTCCGAGGAAGCTGCCCCGGCCTTCGACCTCGAGCCGCGCGTTCGCGATCTTGTACCAGATGATGGGGTTTAGGTTATCGAAGCCGATCTTCCGGCACTGGACCTGGATGTCGGCGTGGAGGGGAAAGACCAGGTGCCGGCCGAACTTTCGTCGGGCCACCGCCACGTCCCCCACCACCACGACCATTCGTCCCCCGGGAACCAGCACCCGGTAGGCCTCGCGCCAGACCTTGTCAAGTTCACCGAGGAAGGCTTCGTAGTCCTCGATATGGCCCATCTGCCCGGGGGGGTCGTCGTAGCGCTTGAGGGTCCAGTAGGGCGGGGAGGTGAGGACAAGGTGGACCGAGGCTTCGGGCAGCAGACCTAGGGCCTTTCGCGCGTCGCCTTGCACCAGCAAGTGGCTGGTTTCCCGCAAAGCGGACGGTTCTTCGAAGGGAAGGGGTATAAGGGCCGCGCCCGGTGGGTTTGGCCCCCTCGCTTGGCCCATTGGTTCCCATTCTACATGAGCGCGATGGGGACCGCCCGGCCGTCCTCGGTCACCCGGTAGACCTCCACCCTCCGCCCGGCAAGTTCCCCTTCCAGCCGGGCCTGGTGGCCCTCCACCACCACCCGGCCCCGGCGTCCGGGGGCGTAGCCGTCGCCCTCGTCCTCGTGGAGGGTGCCCTCGGCGGTTTCACCGAAGGCACGGAAGGCGAGCGGTTCAAAAACCGCCCGCGCCGGCGGCCGTGGATCGGTGAGGGGGACCGCCCGGCCTTCCCGGAGGAAGAGCGGGATCCTCTCCAGGGGGGCCGGCACCGTGATCCACCCGGGCCCTTTGTACACCGCCCCGGTCCACCAGTCCTGCCACCGTCCGGCGGGCAGGTAGAGGGTGCGGGTGGTCTGGCCCGGCCGGGTCACCGGGGCCACCAGCAAGGCATCCCCGAAGAGGAACTGGTCGTGGACCCGGTAGGCCTCCTCCTCGTCGGGGTGGTGCCAAAAGAGCGGACGCATCAGGGGGGCCCCGGTGCGGGCGGCCTCCTCGGCCAGGGTGTAGACGTAGGGAAGGAGGCGGTAGCGGAAGCGGATGGCCTCGGCGATGCGCCCGGTCCAGGGCTCGCCGAAGGCGTAGGGTTCCTGGCGGCGGCTGGTCTTGGCCGAGTGGTTGCGCATGAAGGGGTAGAAGACCCCAAGCCAGGTCCACCGGAGCAGGAGCTCGGGGTCGGCGTCCTCGGTGAACCCGCCGATATCGGCGCCGGCGAAGGCCACCCCGGAAAGGCCCAGGTTCAGGAGCATGGGGATGCTCATTTCCAGGTGCGACCAGTAGCTCTTGTTGTCCCCGGTCCAGACCCAGGCGTACCGTTGGATGCCCAAAAACCCCGACCGGGTGAGGACGAAGGGGCGGCGGTCGGGGGCCAGCGCCCGGAGCCCCTCGTAGGTGGCCCGGCTCATGCACTGGCCGTAGACGTTGTGGACCTCGAGGTGGCTCCGCTTGCCGTGGAGGGCGCCGGGGGGAAGCGTCTTGCCCACCCCGGGCAGCCCGCCGTCCACCCCCTCGACCGCGAACACCGAGGGTTCGTTCATGTCGTTCCAGATCCCGGCGATGCCCCGCTCGGTGTAGAAGCGGTGGAGCCGGCCCCACCAGGCGCGGACCCCTTCGCGGGTGAAGTCGGGCCAGACCGCCGGTTTGGCCCAGACCTCGCCGACCACCTCGTTGCCCCGGGGGTCGGCCACGTAGGCGCCCAGCCGGGCCCCTTCCTGGTAGACCGGGTAGCCGGCCTCCTTCTTAACCCCCGGGTCCACGATCGCCACCAGCCGCACCCCCTCCCCGGCCAGCTCCTCGGCCAGGGCCCGGGGGTTCGGGAAGCGGTCTTGGTGGAAGGTGAAGACCCGGTAGCCGTCCATATGGTCGATGTCCAGCCAGACGGCCGAAAGCGGAATGCCGTGCCGCTTGAAGGCCCGGACCACCGCCCGCACCGCGGCCTCGTCGGGGTAGCTGTAGCGGCACTGGTGGTACCCCAGGGCCCAAAGGGGCGGCAGGGGGGGGCGGCCGGTGAGCCCGGCC
>WFNN01000190.1 GCA_015488545.1 Thermaceae bacterium
CGGTCCGCCGAAGACGCCGAACAGCGTGCGCACCCTCTACTTAGCCCCGGAGTTCCAGGCGATGCTGGCCGAGCACCGCGAGAAGCAACGTCTGGAGGCCTCGGCCACCAGGGGATGGGTGGACCACGGGCTCATCTTTCCGACCCAGAGTGGCACCCCCACGCGCTACCGCAACCTAATGCGTCACTACCTGACGCTGATCGAGAAGGCCGGCGTGCCACGCATCAACCTTCATGGCCTGCGCCACACCTATACGACCCAGGCCCTGCGGGTGCTGCCGCCCAAGGTGGTCGCCGAGGTCCTCGGCCACGCCGACGTGCAGCTAACCCTGCAGGTCTACCAGCAGTTGCGGGAAGACGACAAAAAGCGCGCGGCGATCGGGCTTAGCGAGCTTTTGGTTTGACACCTTATTGACACCTACAGGGTGAGCCCCAGGGGTGTTTTCTGGAAACTGGAGGACACTACGGAGCACGAAAGCATAGCGCTATGACCGCTATAGTCGCCGTTTGGGCCTTCATGGGACCCCCGCCATATTCGCCTCGTAAGCGGTAGGCCGCCGGTTCGAATCCGGCCGCCGGCTCCATCAGGGGCGGGGTCTTGGGCCCCGCCTTTTCCCTTTTGGCCGTGGGGCTTTCTGGGATCCCGCGATCCGGCCCCCGGCGGTCATCCTCCGGCGGACAGGGCCCGTTCGAAGAAGGTCGCGAGCTGTTGGTAGAGCGCCCGACGGTTTTCCTTTTTCACGATGCCGTGCCCTTCGTCCTCGAAGACCAGGAGCTGGTGGGGGATCCTGTGGGCCAGCAGCCGTTCGCGGACGGCGGCCACGTTTTCTGGGGTGACGTTGGGGTCCAACGCCCCCTGGACGATCAGGAGTTCCCCCCGGATGCGGTCCACGTAGTGAATCGGCGAGCGTTCCCGGTAGCGCTGGGGCACCTCATCGGGGCTTCCACCCAGCATCTCCTCGGAGTAGGGCCTTAGGTCGGGGCGGGTCGTGCGGTAGTCCACCACCAGGTCGGTCATGCCGCAGATCGGGGCGGCAGCGGCGACCAGCCGGCGGGGGGCGTGGGTGATCTGCCACCAGCTGGAGTAGCCGCCGTAGGAGGTGCCGGTTACGCCGACCCGGTAGGGCTCGGCAAGGCCAGCGTTGATCAGGGCTTCAATGCCGGTTTGAATATCTTCCTGCTCCAGGCCACCCCATCCGGTTGCCTTGATCTTTTCCTGAAAGGCTAGGCCGTAGCCGGTGGAGCCACGGTAGTTGGGTAGAAAGACGTTGAAACCCCGGGCCAGGTAGTACTGCACCTCCGGTGAGAGCCGGTGCCCGGCGCGGGCGGTGGGGCCGCCGTGAACGAGCACGATCGTCCCCTTTGCGCGACCTTTGGCGCGGTAGTAAAGCCCGTGAAGCCGAAGACCGTCGCTCCCTCGCCAGTAGAAATCCTCGGCCGGTACGAGCCCGGCGGGGGTGCGGGCATCCAGCCCGGTGAGGCTCTCGCGCCCTTCAGCCCTTAGCCGGACCAGATCGGCGGGGTGGGTGCTGCTCTGGTAAAGCGCCACCCATTCGCCTTCGAAGACCCCGAGCAGTCGAAGTTCACCGCTTGGTTCCCGAACCTCGCGAAGAACTTTCCCATCCGGGGAGAGCACCAGGGTGTACCCGCGGGCGTTTTCCACCGCAAGCACCCCGAGGTAGGGGCTGCCCCCGAGGCGAAAAACCCACTCGAGGGAGAAGCCGGCCTCGCGCAGAACCGCCCGGCGCGCGCCGGAGAGGTCGGCGAAGCCCACGCTTCGGGCCTCGCCTTCCTCGGCGATATAAAGGAGCCGTTCGTCCCGGGTCCAGGTGGCGAGCACCTTGCCCCGCTCCCCGGCGGAGAGAACCCGGCGGTCGTTTTCGCCGGTGGTTTCCACCACCCAGGTCTCCCGCGCCGACGGGTGCGCACCACGACGTTCGTAGAGGATGCGGCGGCCGCTCGGGGCGAGCTCAAGGCCGTAGGTCCCGGCCCGCTCGGGGGCGGCGAGCACGCGGTGTTCGCCGGTTTTCAGGTCCTTCCGCCAGATCCAGGTGGGCTCGAGGACCTCCCCCCGCCCGAAGTCGTAGTTGGCCCCGAAGAAAAGCCAGGGCTTTTCCGGGTGAACCGCCGCCCCCCGCCGGTAGTAGGGTGGGTGGGGTTCGCTCAAAAGCCGGCGTTCGCCGTCCAAAGTTGCGGCGTAAAGGGCGCTTCGCTCGTCGCCAGGGTCGGCTTCGTAGAGCACCCCCTTTGCCTCGGGCAGCAGGTTTGTGAGGAAGTTAAAGGTTTCGCCGCGGGAAAGCTTCACCGCCCTCCCGCCGGCGGGCCTTGCCCAGACCTGGGGCGTGGCCTCGCCACCTACCTGCGTCCAGGCGAGCAGACGGCCGTTTTCGGCAAGCGCGGCATCGAGTATCTGGGGTAGATCCAGGAGGGCGTCGAGCAGGCGGTCGGGGTCGGTCATGCGCTAAGGGTATACCGCGCGGCGCGCGGGGTGACGCGAGCACCTCGCGGCGCTCGACCAGCGTCGTCCGGTGTTGGCCGCGGCGGTGGTCTAACCCGGAAGACGTCTTCCCAGGCGGGTAGGGATGGCCTATCGGAGCGCCGTTTCTTCCCCGTTGTTACCGCCTTCCTGCCCCAGCCTGCTCCCAAGGGTGACCCCATACCCCCGCGCCCAGGCTTCGGCGGGCATGGGGCGCTTGCCCTCGGGCTGGACCTCGATCAGGCGAACCGCCCCTTCGCCGGCGGCAACCAGAACCCCTTCCGGGCCAACCGCGAGAACCTCGCCCGGCGCGCCCGCCCCCGCCTCCGGCCGCATTCTTAAAACCTTGATCCGCCGGCCCCGGTGCCAAAACCAGCTCCCTGGCCAAGGCTGCACGCCCCGGTGGCGGGCATAGATCGCCCGCGCGGGATCCTGGAAGCGAATGCGGCCGTCTTCTTTGGTCAGGAGGGGGGCGTAGCTGGCTTCGCCCGCCTGGGGCGTAGGGGTTAGCTCCTCCAGCCGATCGAGCACCCCGAGCAGAAGTTCGACTCCGCGGTCGCGGAGGCGTTCCGAAAGCTCGGCGGCGGTTTCCTCGGGTT
Organism: Thermaceae bacterium; assembly: GCA_015488545.1. Taxonomy (GTDB): domain Bacteria; phylum Deinococcota; class Deinococci; order Deinococcales; family Marinithermaceae; genus WFXV01. The sequence continues at coordinate 3,075 of WFNN01000190.1, forward strand.
TTATCGCGATCGGTTCCTGGGCGTAAAGGGGGCCGGTGTCCATGCCCTCGTTGAGGCGCATGATGCTGACCCCGGTGGTGGTTTCCCCCCGGATCAGCGCCCAGTTCACCGGGGCAGCTCCGCGGTACTGGGGGAGGAGCGAGGGGTGGATGTTGAGGATGCCGAAGGGAAAGGCCTCGAGGACCTCCCGGGGAATGATCTTGCCGTAGGCCGCCACCACCCCGACCTCGGGGCGGAGCGCCCGCAACCTTTCCAGGAAGGCGGAGTTTTTCCTGAGCCGCTTGGGTTTTTCCACCGGGATACCGAGCGCCTTGGCCCGGGCCGCCACCGGGCTTTCCTTTAGCTTCATCCCCCGGCCCGCGGGTTTATCGGGCTGGGTCACCGCCAGCAGGACGCGGTGGCGTTGGGCCAGGGCCTCGAGCACCGGCACCGCCCAGGCTGGGCTACCGAAAAAAACCACCCGCCGCTGCTTCATCGCCTCGGGGCTAGCTCCTTGAGCATCGCCTTGGCCTCCCGCTGCATGCGGGCGAGCTCGGCCCGGTTCTCCTCCAGGAACCGCCGCTTCAGCGGGGGCGGGAGGCGATCGAAGAAAAGGACGCCCTCGAGGTGGTCGATCTCGTGCTGGAAGATCCGGGCCAGGTAGTCCTCGGCCTCGATCACCCTGGGTTCTCCGTGTTCGTCCTGGTATTCGATCCGCACCCGGAACTTCCGGGGCACGTCGTCGGAGTAAAGGCCCGGGAGCGAAAGGCAACCCTCGGTTCCCACCGCTTCGCCCTCGGCAAAGGTGATGCGGGGGTTTACCAAAACGAAGGTTTCCCGCACGCGTTTTTTGAGCGGGACGCGGTCCTCCTCCTCCTCGGGGAGGTCCTGGTAAAGGGCGGCCACGAAGATGCGTTTGGCCTCGCCCACCTGAGGGCCGGCAAGCCCCACGCCGCCGGCCTCGAACATCGTCTCCAGCATGGCCTCGGCCAACTCGGGAACCCGGGTAAAGTCGGTGACCGGCCGGGCCTTTTTTCGCAGAACGGGGTCGCCGTAAAGGCGAATCGGGAGCACCTGGGCCACGCCCTCATTGTACGCGCTCGACCACGAAGCTTCCCCAGGGGGCCTTTAGGGCGTAGACCCCCTCGGGCAGCTTTAGCCGGATGGGTGCGACGTAGCTTCCGGCGCGCCACTCCACCTCGCCGGTGACGAAAGCGAGCTTTGCGAGCACCTCGGGCGGGCCCACCACCGGGATCGCCCGCGGCAGCTGGGCCTGCTTCACGCTGAGGGAGGGCGGCGGGCCCGGTAGGGCCAGGGGGAGCTCCCGCCGGGTAAGGAGGGGCCCCGCGAATCGGGCGCGGGTCATCTTGGGCTCCACTTCCAGGGCAAGCGGTTCGCCCGCCGCCCCCACCGCCACCACCCGGAGCCGGTCTTCGGGACCCAGCGCCAGCGCGTAGCGAGCACGGGCCACCAGCGGGGCCGCCCCCCGCACCCGCACGTGGCCGTCGGCCGGAACCAGGGCGCGGTTCGGGGCGAAGGCGTAGAGGGGAATCTCCCCCTCGGCGCTCTTCTCCACCCGGGCTTCGACCCTTGCGGGGATCACCGCGGCCAGGACCACCCCGGCGGGCAGCTGAACCACCACCGGTTTGCTGAAAGGCCCCTCCTTGAGGCCGTGGAGGTCGAGGTAGGCGAGCACCGCTTCCGGCCTGAGGCCGTTGACCGTGCGCTCGTCCCCGCGCACCCGCACCAGCACCCGCTCGGGCACCCCCACGGCAACCTGGTCGGGCCCCAGGCCGATGATCTCGAGGGGCCGCTCGATCGCCCGTTCGACCACCGGTCCGGTTTGCCTGAGCTGGTACCAAAGCAGGAAGGCGGCGAGCAGCGAGAGCAGCTTGGCCGGCCACTGGTGGGTCAGGCGTTGCCAGAGGCTAGCCCTGGGCACCGAACACCTCCTTCAACCGAACCCGGAGCTCGGACGGCGTTAGGTTGGGGGAGAGCTCGCCGCGCTCGGCGACCCGAATGGTGCCCCGCTCTTCGCTGACCACGATGACCAGCGCGTCGCTAACCTCGGAGAGCCCCACCGCCGCCCGGTGGCGGGTGCCGAGGTAGACGAGGTCTTCCCGCTCCGAGAGGGGGAAGACGCAGGCGGCCGCCAGGAAGCGATCCCCCCGGACGATCACCCCCCCGTCGTGGAGCGGGGTGCCCACGGTGAAGATGGTTTCCAGGAGCCGGGCGGAGACGCGGGCATCGACCAGCTCCCCAGTCTCGGCGTACTCGCCGAGCGGTGTGCGACGTTCCAGCGCGACCAGCGCCCCGAGGCGGCGGGCGGCCATCCGTTCGAGGCCCCGCACCAGCTCCTCGCTGGCCTCCGAAGGTAGCACCCCGGGGGCCAAGCGCCCCCGTCCCAGCCGTTCCAGCACCCCTCGGAGCTCGGGTTGGAAGACCACGATCAGGGCGAATACTCCCAGGGTGGCGGCGTTGCCGAGAAGCCAGGCCAGGGCCTTGAGCCCGGCCTTGTCGGCGACGAACCACACCAGCACGTAGACGACCAGCCCCCGGATCAGGTTTAGGGCGCGGGTTTCGGCAAACAGGCCGTAGAGGTAGTAGAACAGGACGGCAACCGCAAGGATGTCGAGGGCGTCGCGCCAGGTCATCTACACGAAGGCCTCCCCCGGTCCTTCCCACGGAACACCAAAAACCTTGGCCAGGCTGGCAGCGACGTCGGCGAAGGTTGCCCGGGTTCCGAGGTCCCGCCCGGCGAGCCCCGGCCCCGCCGCCAGCAGCATGCCGTATTCCCGGGTGTGATCAGTACCCCGGTAGGTGGGGTCGTTGCCGTGATCGGAGATGATCCACAGGTGGTCGCCCGCTTTCAGGCGCTCGAGGAACAGGGGCAGGGCCCGGTCGAAGGCGTAGAGCGCGGCGGCGTAGCCGAAGGGGTCGCGGCGGTGGCCGTACTTGGAGTCGAAGTCCACCAGGTTGGTGAAGACGAGGCCCTCGAAATCCTCCTCGAGGAGCGCGAGGGTCTTCTTGATGCCGTCGTCGTTGTCGTCGGTGTGGACCTCGCGGGTAAAGCCCCGGTGGGCGTAGATGTCGGGGATCTTGCCCACGCCGACGACCTCGACCCCGGCTTTTTGGAGCCGGTCGAGGACGTTCTCGGGGGGCTCTAGGGCAAAATCCCTGCGGTGCTCGTTCAAGCGGTAGAAGTTCCCCGGCTCGCCGGCGAAGGGTCGGGCGATCACCCGGGCGACGGCGTAGGGCCCCTGAAGGATGGCCCGGGCCTTTTCGCACCACGCGTAGAGGGTCGCGAGCGGCACCGCGTCCACGTGGGCGGCGATCTGGAAGACGCTATCCGCCGAGGTGTAGACAATCGGTTTTCCGGTCTTCAGGTGTTCTTCGCCGTAGTCCTTGATCGCCTCGGTGCCGGAGTAGGGCTTGTTCAAAAGCACACCGCGGCCGATCGCCTTTTCGAAGGCCTCGATCACCTCGGGGGGAAAGCCCTCGGGAAAGGTGCGAAAAGGGTGCTCGAGGTGAATCCCCACGAACTCCCAGTGGCCGGTGGTGGTGTCCTTGCCCTGGTTTTGCTCTCGCATCCGCCCATAGGCGGCGAGGGGTTTTTCCTCCGCGGGGAGGGCGTGCACCCCGGGCACGTTCCCGAGACCGAGCTTGGGGAGGTTTTTGAGCGGCACGCCGGTTTTTAAAACCACGTGGTCGAGGGTGTCGGCGCCCTCGTCGCCGAACGCGGGGGCATCCGGCAGGTAGCCGAGCCCCACCGAATCGAGCACCACCAGGGCCACCTTCATGCCCCTAGCATACGCATAAGGCGGCTTTCGGAGCGGTTACCGCACGGCCCCCGCGCTAAATCTCCTCTTCCCGGGCTAGGTCGTTGAAGCGGACGTGGGCGGCGTGGAACTGAAGCTCCACCGTGCCGGTGGGGCCGTTGCGTTGCTTGCCCACGATGATCTCGGCGATGCCGGCCTTTTCGGAGTGGGGGTTGTAGTACTCGTCGCGGTAAATGAAAAGCACCAGGTCCGCGTCCTGCTCGATCGAGCCCGACTCCCGAAGGTCGCTGAGCATCGGGCGCTTGTTGGGGCGGGACTCGACCGCCCGGGAAAGCTGGGACAGGGCGACGACCGGGAGGTCGAGCTCGCGGGCCAGGCTTTTTAACCCCCGGCTGATGGCCGCGATCTCCTGCTGGCGGTTTTCGCTTTTTGTGCTGCCAGCGGCGCCGGACATGAGCTGGAGGTAGTCGACGATGATCAGGCCCAGGTCGTACTGGGCGGCCAGCCGGCGGGCCCGGGCCCTAAGCTCCAGCAAGGTGAGGTCGGGGGTGTCGTCGATGTAGATCGGAGCTTCGGAGATCCGCCCGGCCACATCGACCAGGCGCTGGAAATCGCGCTCCGAGAGCTGGCCCTGGCGGAGGCGGTTCATGTCGATGCGGGCCTCAGCGGTGATGATCCGGGTGACCAGCTGGATCGCCGGCATCTCCAGGGAGAAGATGCCCACCGGCACCTTCTCTTTTAGCGCGGCGTGCTGGGCGATGGTGAGGGCCAGCGAGGTCTTGCCCATGCTGGGCCGGGCGGCGATGATGGTGAGCGAGCCCGGTTCCAGCCCGCCGATCATCTGGTCGAGCTCCCGGAAACCGGTCCGTACCCCGCTCGGGGCCCCCTGGTTTTCGTAGAGCTTGTGAATGTGCTCGAAGGTCTGATGAACCAGCTCGTTCATGGAGGCGAAGTCGCGCCGCCCGCCATCGAGCTGAACCTCGAGGATCTTCTGCCCCGCCCGGTCGAGGATCTCCTCCAGGCTGCCGGCCTCGTCGTAGGCCAGCCGCATCACCTCGCCGGCGGCGGCGATGAGGCGGCGGAGGGCGGCCTTCTCCGCGACGATCCGGGCGTAGTGCTCGGCGTAGGCGGCGGTGGGGGTCTGCTCGGCCAGGCCCACCAGGTAGGTGTAGCCCCCCACCTCGTCGAGTTCGCCGGCCCGTTTGAGCTCCTCGGAGAGGGTGACCAGGTCGATCGGCTCGCCGGCGGCGGCCAGGCGCTCCATCGCCCGCCAGATCTTCTGGTGGCCGATCTTGTAGAAGGAGTCGGCCCGGATCAGCCCTTCCAGCCGTTCCAGGACCGAGCTGTCCACCAGTACCGAGCCGAGCACGCTCTGCTCGGCCTCGAGGTGATGGGGGGGAACCCGACCTTCCATACTCCGCCTCGCGGATACACCCGGGGTCCGGGCTTAGCTTAATCAAAAAAGGCCCCGGCGGGGGAAGGCCTCGCCGGGGCGGGGTGCGGTCCTTAGGCTTCGCCTTCTTCGGAGCCGGTCCCGGTCTTGGCCGCTTCCTCGCTTCCCTCGGGGGCGGGCTCGCCCTCCTCGGTGAGGAAGACGCCCCGGCCCTCCTCGTTCAGCACCCAGACCCGGAGGGTGATCGGCACCTCGGGGTGGGGCTTGTAGACCAGCTCGTAGGCCCCCAGCTCCTTGATCGGGCGCTTCAGGTCGAGGCGCTTGGGATCGATGGTGATGCCGTGCTGCTCGTCGAGCTCGCGGGCGATGTCGCGGGCGGTCACCGAGCCGTAGATCTTGGTCTCGCCGGCCTTGACCTTGATCTTGAGGATCACCGGCTCCAGCATCTCCTTGAGCCGCTCGGCCTCGGCCTTGCGCTCGGCGGCCTTCCTGGCCTGGGCGCGGATTTTGGCCTCGAGCGCCTTCAGGTTCGAGGGCGTGGCCGGCGCCGCCAGGCCCCGGGGGAAGAGGTAGTTGCGGGCGTAGCCGGGTTTGACGTTGACCACCTCGCCGACGTCGCCGAGGTTTTCCATGGGTTCCAGCAGGATGACCTTCACCGACGCACCCCCTTACTTCCGGACCAGCTTCTCGGTAAAGGGCACCAGGGCCATGATCCGCGCCCGCTTGATGGTCGTCGCCAGCCGGCGTTGGTGCTTGGCGCAGACGCCGGTGCGGCGGCGGGGGAGGATCTTGCCGGTCTCCGACATGAAACGCCTCAGCATCTTGGTGTCCTTGTAGTCGGTGACCTCGAGCTCCCCGGTGCAGAACGGGCAGACCTTGGGCTTTTTGTACCTTCTGGGACGGGCTTTGCTCTTCTGGGCCATGTTTACCTCGCTAGAACGGGAGGTCTTCCTCGGGCGGGAAGTCCTCCAAACCCTCTTCGATGTCCACCCCGCCCGCCGGGGGGGCCTTGGCGGCCTCGGCGGGGGCGCGGGTAAGTTTTTCCAGCCGCTTGGCCTCGACCCGGGTGACGAAGCGGCGGGTGCCGTCTTGGGCGGTCCAGGAGTCGTTGACCAGCCGGCCGAGGACGAGCACCGGGTCGCCCTTTTTGAGCTCCCCGGCCCACTCGGCCAGCTCGCGCCAGGCGGTGACGTCGACGAAGTGGGTCTTCTCCTGCTCCTGGCCGCGGCTGGTAAAGGTTTCGTTGACCGCTAGGCCGAACCGGGTGACCGCGGTCCCCTGGGGGGTGTAGCGAAGCTCGGCGTCGCGGGTCAGGTTGCCGATCAGGACCACCTGGTTGAGGGCGTCGGTGAGCCGCTCCTGGCCCCGGGCGTCGGTGACCGTGCGCCCCTCGCGGTCGGCCTCGAGGGGCTCGATGCGGTCCACCCGCACGTCGAGGGCGCTCCTCTTCTGGCCGTCGGTCTCCCAGGTGCGGTAGTCGAGCCGCCCCTCGACGAAGACCGGCCTGCCGGCCGCAAGCTGCTCGGCCAGGAGCTCGGCGTAGCGGCCGAGGAGCTTGACCCGGTGGTACCAGGGGATCTCGCGCACCTCGCCGGCCTCGGTTTCCACCCGGTCCTGGCCGGCGACGGTGACCTCGAGGACCGCCAGCCCCCCCGGGGTGTAGCGGAGCTCGGGGGTTTGGGTCACGGTGCCCAAAAGCAATACCCGGTTCAGCCCTTTCGCCATGATTTCCTTACTCTACTGCTTCTTGGTCCGCCACTCGGGGCGATCCTTCACGATCATCACCCGGCGGACGTTGTCGCGGATCAAGAGCTCCGATTCCAGCGCCTTGACGTTGGCCCCGGGCATCTCGACGGTGTAGAAGATGTAGTAGCCTTCGGTGTCCTTTTCGATGGGGTAGGCGAGCCGCCGGTTGCCCCATTCATCGGTGGCCTTGACCTCGGCCTGGTATTTCTCGAAGGCCTTCTGGATGATTTCCTTTTCGAGATCGAGCTTTTCCTTCTCCAGGTTGGGGTTCAGGATCATCCCCACTTCGTACGTTGGCACTCCACACCTCCCTTTGGCCTGGTGGCTTCGGGCTTAGCCCGAAGCAGGAAGGGCCGAATCGGGAGTATACCACACCGGAGGCGGGCTTGCGGGGCGGCCGGGGTTGGGCGTAAGCTTGCCCTAATGAAGGCCTTCGCCCTCCGCCGCTGGTGGCCCGGCTAGCCCCGGGGGCGGTGGCGTTTGGCCCTCGGGGTTTTCGCCCGGGGGTTTTTCTTTTGGGAGGACGCGATGAAGACCAAGATCGTAAGCCGCACCGTGCTCGCCGACCTGGAGACCCCGGTCACCGCCTACCTGAAGCTGGCCGAAAAGAAGACCCCGAGCTTTCTTCTGGAGTCGGTGGAGGCGGGTAAGCGCTGGAGCCGCTACTCGATTCTTGGGGTAGGTGCGCGGCGCACCTTCCGGCTAAAGGATGGCGTTTTTACCGTTAACGGCGAGGCGATCGAATCGGCGGATCCGCTGCGATCGCTCTACGCTGCCATCCACCGCGAGATCCTGGCCGAGAGTGCGCTTCCCCCCTTCCCGGGCGGTGCGGTGGGGTACGTGGCCTACGATCTCGTGCGTTACTACGAAGCGCTTCCGGCGGAAAACCCGGACGACCTCGCCGCCCCCGACCTCCTCTTCGTCGAGCCCGAAGTGACCGTGGTTTTTGACCACTTTATGCAGGTAATCCACCTCCTGGCGCCGGCGGTGGGCGGGGGGCCGAGCGCCGAGAAAGAAGCCCGGGAGAAGCTCGCCTGGGCCGAGGCCAGGCTCAAGGGCCCCCTTCCCGGCGTTCCCGGTGAGCGTGGCGGCAGGAAGCACGCGTTTTCGCCCTGGATGAGCCGGGAGGCTTTCCTCGAGGCCGTCCGCCGGGCCAAGGACTACATCTACGCCGGCGACATCTTCCAGGTGGTGCCCTCGGTGCGGTTTTCGAGCCCGCTCGGGGTGCACCCGTTCGCCATTTACCGGGCGCTCCGCACCGTGAACCCGAGCCCCTACATGGGCTACCTCGACCTCGGCGAGGTGACCCTGGTCTCGGCGAGCCCGGAAAGTCTCCTGCGCTCGGACGGGCGACGGGTGGTGACCCGGCCCATCGCCGGCACCCGCCCCCGGGGGAAGACCGAGGCCGAGGACCTGGCTCTAGCCGAAGAGCTCTTAAAGGACGAGAAGGAGCGCGCCGAGCACGTGATGCTTGTGGATCTCTCCCGGAACGACGTGGGCCGGGTTTCGGTCTACGGCAGCGTCCGGGTGCCCGAACTGATGGTGGTGGAACGCTACTCCCACGTAATGCACATCGTCTCCACCGTGGAGGGCGAGCTCCGGGAGGGGAAGACCCCCCTCGATGCCCTGGCCAGCGTGATCCCCATGGGCACGATCTCGGGCGCGCCCAAGATCCGGGCGATGGAGATCATCGAGGAGCTCGAGCCCCTCCGCCGCGGCCCCTACGGGGGGAGCTTCGGCTACTTTGCCTACGACGGCCATATGGACATGGCCCTGACCCTGCGCACGCTCGTCGTCAAGGACGGCCGGGTTCACATCCAGGCCGGGGCCGGCATCGTCGCCGACTCGGTCCCCGAGCGGGAGTACCAGGAGATCGAGAACAAGGCGGCGGCGATGATGCGGGCGGTCGCGCTCGCAGAGCGGGGGGTGTGGGGAGTAGGAGGTGGGGGGTAGGCAATGGCGGAAAAGCGTGGCGAGCTCGCGAACATCAACTTGGGAAACCTCGAGATCTGGCAAGGAGCAATGGGGCTGGCCGAGGCCATTTACCGCATCACCCACGACTGGCCGGATCAAGAGCGCTACGGTCTGACTGCGCAGAGCCGACGAGCGGCGGTATCGGTACCTGCCAACATCGCCGAAGGCGTGGGGCGCAACAGCCCCGCCGAACGCAGCCGGTTCGGTCAGATCGCGCTGGGCTCGCTCCACGAGCTCGACACCCTTTTGGAGCTTGCCTATCGCTTGGGCTTTATCACGAATACGGAATTCGTCGCCGTAGACCGCAGAATCGCACGCTTGGCAAAGCGTCTACAGGCTTACGTGGTGCACTGGAGGGAAACATGATCGAGAAAAATACCCACACCCCACCTCCCACCCCCCACCTCCTAATCATCGACAACTACGACTCCTTCACCTACAACCTCGCCGACTACCTGGGGCAGCTGGGGGCGCGGCTTACGGTTTGGCGAAACGACCGGTTCAAGATCGAGGACATCGAGGCGCTGAACCCGGACGGAATCGTGATCAGCCCGGGGCCGGCCACCCCGGCCCAGGCCGGGCTCTCGGTGGCGGTTATCCGGCGCTATTCCGGCACCTATCCGATCCTCGGGGTGTGCCTCGGTCACCAGGCGATCGGCGAGGCCTTCGGCGGCCGGGTGGTCCGCGCACCCCGGCCCATGCACGGCAAGACAAGCGCCATTCACCACGACGGCACCGCCCTCTTCCGGGGGCTTCCCTCCCCCTTTACCGCTACCCGCTACCACTCGCTTATGGTGGTGGATGTCCCGGAGGTGCTCCGGGTGAACGCCTGGGTGGACGAGGAGGGCGTGCGGGTGGTGCAGGGCCTCATCCATAGGGAACACCCCACCTTCGGGGTGCAGTTCCACCCTGAGAGCATCCTCACCGGGGTAGGGTTGGAGATACTCCGCGCGTTCCTGGAGGGGGTCCGCGCTTGAAACCCTGCCGGTTTGTCACCGGTCCGCCGGGGATCGGCAAGACCACCGCGGTGCAGCGGGCGGTGGACCGGCTTCGGGCGCAGGGGGTTCGGGCTGTCTCTTATACACATCTC
>WFNN01000191.1 GCA_015488545.1 Thermaceae bacterium
CCCTGGGGCGGGGTCGAGGGGGTGAAGGTGAGGCTGTAGAGCAGGTCGACGGTGAGGTTCCCCTCGGGGTCGGGGTAGTAGGTGAGGTGGACCGCCGGGACCGGGACCTTGAGCGCTTTGGGGTCGGCGAGCGGGCGGGCCAGGTTCTTGGGATTGAAGGCGTCTTCGGGGGAGAAGAGGTCGGTGCGGCCGGTGGAGACCAGCAGGTTCCCGGCCGCGAGGTCCACCGGGCCCAGGGTGACCCGGGCGTAGGCCTCGCCGAGGCGGACGCCCAAGGGGCCCGCCTGGAGCTCGGCCGAGAGCTCGGCGTCGTCCAGCTGGTAACTGGCGGTGAGGGCGAAGTTGACTTCCTGGGTGGGAATCGAAAGGTCGGAAAACCGTAGACCGAAAGCGGTCGAGAGCTTGCCGGAAAACCCCACCCCCTGGGCCATGCCCAGGGCGAGGGCGAGGGGCAAGAGAACCAGGGTTCGCTTCATCGCTTCCCTCCTAGCGCTTCATGAACCGCTCGGTGAAGACCGAGTCGGGGATGGGTTGATCGAGCTTTAGGTCCTTTTGCTCCAGCACCGTCTTGTGGCGGGTTCGGACGTTCTCCATGGTGAGCCGGGTGGGGATTTGGTACTTGCCGCCGGCGAAGCTTTCGATCTTCTCCAGGGTCATGACCTTGTAGAGCTTGCCCTTTTTGTAGAACTCGATCCTGACCGGGACGTAGATGTCGGCCCGGACCCAGATCACCTGGCGGTCATAGGTGTGCTCGACGCCGGGCTTCGGCACCGCCTCCACCACGTAGAGCTTGACCCCGCCCTCGGTCTCCTCCTTTTTAAGGGTGTTGGTGAAGTCCTTGGCCTTGAGGCTGCCGAGCTTGGCGATGTCGTCGTAGCTGAAGTCCGAGCCCATGAAGCTCCCCTTCTTCTGGCTGCCGGCGATGCGGCGGACCCGCTTCAGGGCCGGAAGGTAGAGCTTCATCTCTTGCTTGTCGCCTTTCTGGATCGAGAGGAAAGCGGTGCCCTTCACGTCGGCCGGGGCCAGGAACTTGATCAGCATCTTCTTAACGTCGCCCTCTTCCTTGCTCCAGAGCTCGAGCTCGCGGGTGAGCTTCTTGCCCTGCTTGTTGACGAGCGTCATGACCATCCGGCCGTGCAGGGTCTTGGGGCTCGGCCGGGCCTCGACCTTTTGCATGACCTCGTCGCCGGTGATCGCTAGCGCCACCCCCAGGAAGAGGAGGGCCGCCAGTCCGATAATTCCTTTACGCACGCTCAACCACCTCCTTGTTGCGGTAGCGGCGCACCCAGGTGAGGAGCGCCGCGGGCAGCACGGTGAGCGCGAAAAGCGCGGTGGCGCCCACCGTAAACCCCATCAGCTTGGCGAAGGTTTGGATCGGGGCGAAGCCCGAAAAGAGCAGGGCCATGAACCCGCCCCCGATCGCCAGGGCGGTGAAGAAGACCGCCCGGCCCGAGACGTAGAGGCTGGTACGGGCGGCCGCCTCGGGGACGGCGCCCTTCCTGAGCTCCTCGAGGTAGCGCACGATGATGTGCACCGAGTAGTCCCCCACCCCGATGGCGATGGCGGCGATGAGGGCGGTGGCGGTGTCGAGGGGGATTCCGAAGGCGCCCATCAGCCCGAACTGCCCGGCGATGGTGAGGCCGAGCGGCAGGACGCTCACCGCCCCCACCCGCCCCGAGACGAGGAGCAGGGCGTTGAAGAGGGCCACCAGCACCAGGGCCAGGATCAGCGAAACGTACTGGTCGTGGAGGATAAGCCGCATGACCTCGAGCATGAGCACGGTGGTGCCGGTGAACTTCACCGCGTCGGCGTGGGGGGCGATGGTGGCCTCGGCCAGATCCTTGAGCCGGTGGACGAGCGCCTCCATCTGGCTTGAGGGCAGCGAGCGGACCTGCACCGTGATCTGGGCCGCGCTAGCGTCCTCGGTGATGAACCGGGCGAGTTCCTCGGGGTCCCCCGACATCTGGTAGAGGAGGAGCTCCTGGGCGGCGGCTTCCTCGGAGTCGGGGAAGCCGTAGCTCCCGGTCAGGGTTTTGTGGATCTCCCGGATCACGTCGGCGATCGAGACCGCGCTGCCCACGGCGGGTTGGGCCTTGGCCTCCTCTTCGAAGCGGTAAATCGCCCGCAAAAGCGCGGGATCCTTCAGGTTGCCCTCGACCACCACCGTGAGGGTGTCGCTGCCGCCGAAGACCCGGTCGATGAGCTCGGTGGCCACCCGGGGCGGGGAGCTCTTGGGGAAGTAGGCGAGGAAGCTGGTCTCCACCTGGATCCGGGTGGCGAAGAAAACCATCAAGAGCAGGAAAACCGCCGCCGCCACCAGGATCCCCCGGGTCCGGCCCTTGAGCCAGTCCCCCAGGGCGAACATCAGTCGGCTGATGGCGTCGGGTCGCTCGGGGTCCAGAAGGCGCCGGGGGTTTCGAAGCAGGGCCAGCACCGCCGGGGCCAGCAGGCTTGCGCCCAGGAAGGCCACCAGCACCCCGAAGGCGGCCAGCACCCCGAAGAACTTGATCTGGGGAATGCTCGAGGTGTAAAGCGCCGCGAGCCCGGCGCCGGCGGCCAGGGCGCTGACCAAAACCCCGAGGCCGGTCTCCCGCACCGCCAGCCGGATCGCCGCGGGGCGGTCCTCGCCGTGCGCCAGCTCGTGGTAGAAGCGGTTCAGGATGTGCAGGGTGAACGAGCTTCCCACCGCCAGCACCACCACCGGCAGGATCGAGCTGATGCTCCCGAGCTTGAACCCCAGCCAGCCCCCGAGCCCCAGCGACCAGACCAGGGCGGTGGTCACGGTGAGGAGCGGCAGGAGAACCCCGCGGGTGCTGCGGAAGTTGAGGTAGAGCACCAGGGCGATGATGAGCGCGGCGACCGCCATTTGCACCGGGAGGTCGCGCTGCATGGTGTCGAGGATGTAGCCCGAGAGCGCGGGCGTGCCGGAAAGGTAGATCGGCCCCTTCCAGTGGGCTTTCAGGGCGTTGAGAATCTCGCGGTTGAGCCGCTTCATGTCCTGGCCGGGGTCGACCTCGAGGATCACCGCCGCGTACCTTCCATCCGGGCTGACCAGGCGTCCGGCGTAGAGGGGGTGGTGCTCGACGTAGTCGCGGATCCCGGGGATCTCCGCGGGGGTGAGCTCCTCGGGGAGGAGATCCTCGATCACCAGGTCGCCGTCGGCCTCCTCCATGCGCTGGGCGTTGGCCAGACTGGTGACCCGGAGGACGCCGTCCACCCCGGCCACCGCCTCGGTGGCGGCCCGGAGCGCCTCTAGGCCCTCCACGCTCCAGACCTCGCCCTTCAGCGCGGCGATTGCCATATCGGCCGACCCGAAGGTGTCGCGCACCTCGTCGAGCAGCCGCTTGGCCGGGAGGTCCGGGGGCACGAACGACTCCGGGGAGTTGTCGAAACGGAGCCGGGAAAGCCCGCTACCCAGCGCCAGGGTGATCGCCAGGAAAAGGAGGATGACCGACCAGGGGTGGCGGGTGGCAAACCGCGAGAGCGCTTCCATACCGTCCCGAATCCTACGCGCGCTTTTACATAGTGTCAATACTTTTAACGTCGAGTTAAATTTGGCATACTGGGGGCGATGGCCGCGGCCGGTGACCTCAAGGAACGGCGGCGCGAGCGGCGGGTCCGGGAGATCCTCGAGGCCGCCATGCGGGTTTTCGCCGAGAAAGGCTACCCGCGGGCCACCATGGAGGAGATCGCTGAGCGCGCGCTGCTCTCGCGGGTCGCCCTCTACAAGTACTTCCACGACAAGGAGGCGATTCTGAAGGCCCTTTTGGAGTGGAAGATCGAGGAGCTCGCCGCCCGGCTGGCCGAGGCCGGCGGCGGAACCTACCCCGAGGCCGTTCGGGCGCTGGCCGAAAGCGGGGTGCGCTTCCAGGAGGAAAACCAGGGTTTCTTCCGGGCGCTGTACACCGCCACCGGCCTGCCGGGCCTGCTCCGGGACCCCGCGCTCAGGGAGCAAAAGGAGCGGCTGGTTGAGAGCGTGGCCCGGGTGATCGCCGCCGGGCAGCGAAGCGGGCGGGCCCGCCCCGGCGACCCGCGTTTTCTGGCCGAGCTCTTTTTGAACCTGCTCTTTTCGGTGACGGTGCACGACTTCTTCGAGCCCGACCGCCCGGCCTACGACCCCGGGCCCATCGCCGAGGTCTTCCTCCGGGGTACCCTGGTGCCGTGAAGCTCGGTTTTTCCCCCTGCCCCAACGACACCTACATCTTCTACGCCCTGGTTCACCGCAAGGTGGCCCACCCCGAGCCGGTGGAGCCGGTGCTGGCCGATGTGGAGACCCTGAACGCCTGGGCCCGCGAGGGTCGCCTGCCGGCCACCAAGCTGAGCTACGCCGCCTTCGCCCGGGTGCGGCACCGGTACCTGGGGTTGGCCGCGGGGGGAGCGCTCGGCCGGGGGGTGGGGCCGCTGGTGGTGGCCCGGCGGGACCGCCCCTTCGCCGGGGCCCGGGTGGCCCACCCCGGCGAGCACACCACCGCCTACACCCTCTTTCGCCTGTTCATGGGGGAACGCCCCTTTACCCCGGTGCCCATGGTCTACAGCGCGATCATGCCGGCGGTGGAGCGGGGCGAGGTAGACCTCGGGCTCATCATCCACGAATCCCGCTTCGTCTACCCCGAACACGGATTGGTGAAGCTTCTAGACCTGGGCGAGTGGTGGGAGGAGGCCACCGGGTTGCCCCTGCCGCTGGGGCTCGTTGCGGTTCGCCGCGACCTGGGCGAGGCGCGGGCCCGGGCGCTGGAGCGGGCGGTGCGGGCCAGCCTGGCCTACGCCCGGGACCACGAGGCCGAGGCCTGGCCCTACCTCCGGGCCCACGCCCAGGAGCTCGCCGACGACGTCATCCGGGCCCACGTCCGGACCTACGTCAACGCCTTCTCCCTCGACCTCGGCGAGGAAGGGCGCCGGGCGGCGGCCGAGCTCTTTGCCCGGATGGAGCGGGCCAACCTGGCGCCGCGGTCGGATCTACCTGCCTTCCTCCCCCCCGGGCGGTAAACTCGGGGCATGGTGCCCCGGCTGGCCCAGGCCCTCCCCGAACCGGCGCGGGAGGCGATCGCGGCGCTCTTTGCCCGGCGGCGGGCTCGCCGCGGCCGGGTGCTCTTCTACCCCGACGACGAGGCCCGCGAAGTTTACTACCTCGAGGACGGCTGGGTGCGCCTTTTCACCCTCACCGAGAAGGACGAGGAGCTCACCCTGGCGGTGGTGGGGCCGGGGGAGCTCTTCGGCGAAGCGGCGCTTCTGCCCGGGAACCGCTACGGGGTCTTCGCCGAGGTGATGAACCCCGGCCACCTCTTCGCCGCCTCCGGCGAGGCGCTCAAAAAGCTCGGGGCCCAGTACCCCGAGGTCTACGCCCTTTTGGTGCGGCTCCTCACCGAGCGACTTTGGCGGGTTCAGGCCCGGATGAAGGAGCTCCGCTACAAGGAGGTCCGGCCCCGGCTGGTCCGGATGCTGCTGGCCCTGATGCGCGAGGGGGAGCGGGGGCTCGAGGTGGCCCTCTCCCACCAGGACCTCGCCCACCTGATCGGGTCGACCCGGGAGACGGTGACCAAGATCCTCGGCGAGCTGGCGATCCAGGAGATCCTCGAGCTCGGCTACCGCAAGGTCGTCGTCCGCGACCCCGAGGCCCTCGCCGAGTTCGCGGAGTAGGGGATGCGCGGCCTTCTGCTCGTTTTTCTCTGGCTTTTGGCCCCGCCGGCCTTGGGGATTGAGGTCCGGGTGCTGCTCGCCAGCGCCCCCGAGCTCGCCGTCGTGCTCCCCGGGCCCCACGCGGTGTGGGGCCCGAACGGCCCGCTCTTTGCCCGGGGGGCGGCGGCCACCTCCATGCGTTGGGCGTTGGCCAGGCTGGTGACCCGGAGGACGCCATCCACCCCGGCCACCGCCTCGGTGGC
>WFNN01000192.1 GCA_015488545.1 Thermaceae bacterium
GCCTCCAACAGGGCGGAAAGCGCCCCGGGTTCCGGAAAAGTGTCG
Organism: Thermaceae bacterium; assembly: GCA_015488545.1. Classification (GTDB taxonomy): domain Bacteria; phylum Deinococcota; class Deinococci; order Deinococcales; family Marinithermaceae; genus WFXV01. Next base: position 46 of record WFNN01000192.1, read on the forward strand.
TCGTCCATCAGCCAGAACCACTCGGCCCCTTCCCGATAGGCCCGTTGGATGCCCTCGTGGAATCCCCCGGCCCCGCCCTGGTTTTCCGGCAGGGTAAGGACCTTTACCTCCGGAAACTCGTGGGAAAGCATGGCCCCGGTTCCGTCGGTGGAGGCGTTGTTAACCACCAGCACGGTGTCGGCGGGCCGGGTTTGGGATTTTAGGGCCTCGAGGTTCTTTCGAAGGAGCTCTTTGCGGTTGTGGGTGACCACCACCGCCCAAACCTTGCTGTTCACGGTAGTTCCCGGTAGAGCTTGAGGGCGCGGGCCACCGCCTGGTCCATGTTGTAGTAGCGGTAGTCCGCCAGACGGCCGGCGAAGAACACGCCGCGCAGCTTGCTGGCCTCTTCGCGGTAGCGTTGGTACCGCTCGCGGTTCTCCTCGCGGGGAATGGGGTAGTAAGGGTCGTTCTTCCCCGGTTCGTGGGCCTCCGGGTACTCGTAGGCGATCGCGGTGAAGGGGCTTTCCTGGCCAGTGAGGTGCTTGTACTCGGTGGTGCGGGTGAACCGGTGCTCGTTCGGGTAGTTGATTACCGCCACCGGTTGCACCCGAACTGCGCGAAGGTTTTGCCACGTGAAGCGAAGGCTCCGGTAGGGGAGCGGCCCATGCAGGTAGTCGAAGAAGGCGTCGATGGGCCCGGTATAGATCAGGCGTTTGAAGCGGAGCGAGCCTTCGACCTCCTTGAACTCGGTTCCGAGAAGGAGGTGAATCCGGGGATGGTCGAGCATCCGCTCCACCATTCGGGTGTACCCGTCGGCGGGGAGGGCCTGGTAAGGATCGGTAAAGTAACGGTCGTCGCGGGCGACCACCACCGGGACCCGCCCGGTGACCGAGGGGTCGAGCTCCTCCGGCGCTAGCCCCCACTGCTTCCTGGTATACCCCTCGAAGACGTTCTGGTAGACAAACTCCGCCAGTTCGCGAAGGTCGGGGTCGTCGGTAGCCATGAGCTTGAGGATCGGAACCCGCGCCCCGTGCCCAAAGCGTTGCACCAGCTTTTGTTCCAAGCGCTCGGCCAATCGCTTCGGGTAGAGGGCCTGGAGGGTGTTCAGGTTGAAGGGCAGGGGCACCTGCTGCCCCTGGATCTCCGCCATCACCTTGTGGATGTACGGCCGCCAGGTGGTAAAGCGCGAAAGGTACTCAAAGACCGCATGGTCCCGGGTGTGGAAGATGTGGGGGCCATACCGGTGGACCAGGACGCCTTTTTCGTCGTAGTGGTCGTAGGCGTTGCCGGCCAGGTGCCGCCGCCGTTCGACCACCAGCACCCTGGCCCCCCGTTCTACGGCCAATCGTTCCGCCAGGGTGGCCCCGGTCAGCCCGGCACCAACGATGACCCAATCGTACTTCACAGAACCTCCTTAAGCAGCGCGGCCAACCGCCGCGCGGTGTGCTCCAGTGTATGCGAGGCGAGCACCCGCTGCCGGGCGCGGCGGCCCATGGCCTCCCGCAGCGCGGGGTCCTCCTGTAGCCGGCGGATGGCTTCCCGGAGGTTCGCCGGCCGGGGTGGGACCGTGAGCCCTTCCTGCCCGTTTTTTACCAGCTCGGCTTGGGCGGGAATCGGACTGGTGATCACCGGAAGGCCCGAGGCCATGGCCTCGAGCGTGGCCAGGGACTGGTTCTCCCCCAGGGTGGGGAAGAGAAAAAGGTCGGCGGCGCGGTAGAGCTCGGGCATCGACTCCACTCGCCCGAGAAAGCGGGCGTTTTGAATACCCAGACTGGTGGCCAGCGCCTTTAGGGGTTTATACAACGGGCCGTCCCCGGCCAGGGCCAGGGTGACCCCGGCGAGGCCCCGGACCGCGAGCAGGGCAGCGAGCTGGTTTTTCTCCAGGCTCACTGCAAAGCGGGCGGGTAGCAGGGCCACCGTTCCCGACAATCGGTACTTGCGTTTCAGCGTCTCCCGCTCGCCCGGACCGGGAGGGCGGAAGCGCCCGGTGTCCACCCCGTTTTGCACGTGCTTGACGTTGGGAATCCGGTGGACCTGGGTTAAAAACTCGGCTGCCCACCGGGAAACGGTGATCACCCCGTCGGTGCGGCGGAGCAAGGGGGCTTGGAGGAGACGGTAGCCGAGCCGGTAGGCGTAGCGGAGACCCAAAGGGTAGTGGATTTCCACCTGGTCGTGGACCAGCGCAAAGATCGGTCGGGGAAGCTCGCTCAGAAGCCGGGCCAGGTTCTTTGGGAACCAGGTCGAAACGATCCAAAGGTCGGGGCGGGGGAGTTCACTCAAACCGCGGTAGGTGACGACCTGGACGCCGGCCTCCGCTAGGCGACGGCGGATGGGCCGGGTGGACGCATCCGCGGGGAAAGCGGCCAGAGGATTGACCCCAAGCGGTTCTAGCCGTGGCAGGACCTCGGCAAGCCAGACTTCGCTGCCGCCGATCTGCCGGGCGTCGGTGAGGAACCCTACCCGCACGGCGGGTATTGTATCCCTGGCGCTTTCCCCCTAGGATGCAAGCGGATGCCCACCCAGGTTCAGGTTCGTTCCTACCCCGGATGGCCGCAGGTGGCCCGGGCCCGGTTCTTCGCCGGGCTCTCGGCCCCGGCGGTGCTGCTGGTGCCCGATGAGCGCCTTCGCCTGTACCGGAATCTGGACGCCTTCGGGGTCCGGGCCTACCCCGAACCCAGCCCCTACGCGGTCCGTGAACGAGCCCATTTGGTTCTCGGTTACCGGGCCGCGCTTGAGCCGGTGCCGGAAGACCCCTGGGCCGGGGGGCTCATCCTCGAGGCAGGGAAAAGCTACCCCCGCTCGGCCCTGCTCTCCGCCCTTGCCACGCTGGGCCACACCCGCGAAACCGACGTCCGGGTGCTGGGCGAGGTGGTCGAGGTCGGCGAATTGCGACTTGAGTTCTTTGGCGAGACCCTGGAGCGCCTGTCGGTGGCGGGCGAGGAGGTGGACCGCTACCGGTTGGCACCGGCCGAGGGCGCCAAACCGGCCGCGACCGCACCCCTTTTGGCCCTTACCCGGGGGCCGGTTTGGGTCGAGCAGCCGAGCCGATTGCCGGAGGAGGCTTGGGCATTGATCGGCGACCGGCTGGCCGGGGTTTTCGCCCCCTGGCCGGAGGCCGAGACCGTGCCCTCCCGAATTGAACCGCTGGTACCCTACCGGGCCGAGCTCAAGCGGTTTCGAAGGGACTTAGAGGCCTGGCTGGCCGAGGGTAGGAGGGTGGTGCTCTTCTACAAGCACGAAAAGGGGCGAGATTACCTCCTAAGGCGGGTGCTGGGCGACCTTCCTACCCGGGTAAGCGCCACCGTGCGCCCTTTCGACGGGGTTCTTCTCGTCCCCGGCAGCTTCGAAGGCGGTTTCCTCGACCCCGAGGAGAAAACCCTCTTCCTCACCGAGGCGCTGCTTTACGGTTTTTCCGGTTCCAGCGCGGTGCGGCGGACCTTTCTCCGGGGCGAGGGGGTCACCGATCCCGAGCTCCTTTCCATCGGCGACTACATCATCCACCCCGAGCACGGCATCGGGCGTTACCTGGGCCTGGAGACCCGCGAGGTGCTGGGCGTGCGCCGCGACTACCTGGTGCTCCAGTACCGGGACGCCGGTCGCCTTTACGTGCCGGTTGAGGAGCTCCCCTCCCTCCGGCGCCACCCGGCCACCTCGGACGAGCCCCCCGCGCTCTCCAGCCTCTCGAAAAAGGATTGGAAACGAACCAAGGAAAAGGCTCGTCGTTCAGCCGAGGAGCTGGCCCAGCGGCTTCTCGTGCTCTACGCTAAGCGCCGACAGGCCAAAGGCACGGCCTTTCCCCCGTTACCCGACTGGGACCCCCTGATCGAGCAAAACTTCCCCTATGCGCTTACCGAGGACCAGAAGCGGGCGCTCTTCGAAGTCTTCCGCGACCTCGAGGCCGACCGCCCGATGGACCGGTTGATCTCCGGCGACGTCGGCTTTGGCAAGACCGAGGTCGCGCTCCGGGCAGCCCACCGGGTGGTGGGCCACGGTTACCAGGTGGCCTTTCTGGTGCCCACGACGCTTCTCGCCGAACAGCACTACCGCACCTTCGCCGAACGTTACCGCGATCTCCCGGTTCGGGTGGCGATGCTCTCGCGGTTTACCCCGGTAGGGGAGGCCCGAAGGGTTCTGGCCGATCTGGCCGCAGGCCGGGTCGACATCGTGATCGGGACTCACCGCCTTCTGGAAGAAGGGGTGCGTTTTCACCGGCTCGGCCTTTTGATCGTGGACGAGGAACACCGCTTTGGGGTGGCCCAGAAGGAACGGCTTAAGGAGCTCCGGGACGGGGTCGATGTGCTCATGCTCTCGGCCACCCCTATTCCCCGCACCCTCTACCAGGCGCTGGTGGGGCTCAAGGATATCAGCGCGATACAAACCCCGCCCCCTGGCAGAAAACCGATCCGCACCGTAATCGCCCCTTTCGACCCCCTTTTGGTTCGGGAGGCGGTGCTGGCCGAGATGGAGCGGGGGGGACGGGTTTTTTACGTCCACGACCGGGTGGCCAGCATCGAACGGCGGGCCCGGTGGCTGGAGCGGTTGGTACCGGAGGCCCGGGTGGGGGTGGTTCACGGGCAGATGAGCGCGGCGGGGATCGAGGAGGTCATGCTCGCGTTCGCCCACGGTGCCTTCGATGTGCTGGTGGCCACCACCATTATCGAGTCGGGGCTCGACGTTCCGCTCGCTGACACCATCGTGATCGAGCGCGCCGACCGGTTGGGGCTCGCCCAGCTCTACCAGTTGCGGGGTCGTGTGGGGCGCCGTTCCCGAGCGGCGTGGGCCTATCTTCTGCACCCCCCGCGGCTCACCGAGGCGGCCGAAAAGCGCCTGGCTGCCATCGCCGACCTCTCCGATCTGGGAAGCGGTCACCTGCTGGCCGAACGGGACATGGAGATCCGGGGGGTGGGTAACCTGCTGGGGCCCGAGCAGCATGGCCACGTGCGGGCCGTGAGCCTCGAGGTCTACGCCGAGATGGTGGCCGAGGCGGTGCGAAGGCTCAAGGGGGAGGCCGTCCCCGAGCGGCCGCACGTGACCCTTGATCTTCGGGTCTCGGCTCGGATTCCCCCCGAATACCTGACCGATCCCACCGCCCGGAGCCGGGTCTACGCCGCGCTGGCCAAGGCCCGGGGGCTTGCGGAGGTGGGCCGGATCCGGAGGGGGTTGGAGGCGGAGCGGGGGCCGTTGCCCGAAGAGGCCCAGAACTTCTTCCGCCTTACCCGTATTCGGCTGCTAGCGGAGCGGCGCGGCATCCTTTCGATCACCGAGGACCGGGGGCAGGTCCAGCTGGTGGTGCCGGCTTACCCCCCGCCGCACGACCCCAAGCGGCTGGAAGATCTGCCGTTTCCCGTTGAGGTGACCCGTTACCCGCCGGGCTTCCGAATCCCTAAAGCGGCCCTCGCCCTGCCGGTGGCGGAGGCGGTGGAGCGATTGCTCTCGGCGTTGTAGGTGCGGCGTGAGGGTCATCGTTGGTCACGAAAACCTGGACCTCGACGCCCTCGGGGGCATGGTGCTGGCCCGGTACCTCCACCCGGGTGCTGTATTGGTTCAGGTCGGCGGGCTTGAGGGCCGGATGCGGGAGGTCGTTCAGCTCTACGGCGACCGGGTGGTGCTGCTTCCCGCCAGCCAGGTGCCGCTTGAGAAGGTAACCGAGGTGGCGGTGGTGGATACCCAGAGCCGTCGGCGCATCGGTCCCTTGGCCGAACTGGTGGGCCGGGTACCCTTTTACCTCTACGACCACCACCCTCCGGAAGAGGACGCCATCCCCGCTGCCGGCGGGGTGGTTCGCCCGGTGGGGGCGGCCACCACCCTCATCGTGCAGATGCTGGCCGATCGGGGGTTTGCCCCCAGGGCGCCCGAGGCCGACCTGGGGTACGCCGGGATCCTTGAGGACACCGGACGCTTTACTTACCCTGGCACCACCCCCGAGGACCTCGAGGCCGCGGCCTGGTTGCTCCGGCAGGGCGCCGACCCGGGTCGGGTGCGGGGCTTCGTGGAGGGCAAGCTGGCCCCCGAGGCGAAGGAGATCCTCGAGGAGCTTTTGGCCAGTGCCCAGGTGGTTCGGGCGGGCCCCTACCGGGCGGTGGTGGCCGAGGCGCGGAAGGAGGGCTACGTCCCCGCCCTGGCTCCCCTGGCCCATACGGTGGCCGACCTCTTCGACGCCGACGCGGTCTTTCTGCTGTTCCGCTTGGGGGACCAGCGGTTGGTCATCGCCCGTAGCCGGCGCGGGATTCCCGTGGACCGCGTGCTCCGGGACCTGACCGGGCGCGGCGGCGGACACCCCCGGGCCGCCTTCGCCCGGGTTGAGGAACCCCTGGATCGTTTACGGGAGCGGTTGATTCGGGCGCTACCCGCCTACACGATGGGGGAGCCCCGGCTCGCCGACCGGATGACTCGGGGGGTCGAGGGGATCCACGATAGCCCCACCGTGGCCGAGGCCCTGGAGCGGATGCGGCGTCGCGGCTACGGGGGGATGCCGGTCTTTGAAGGGGAGCGGGTGGTCGGGGTGTTAAGGCGCCGGGATCTGGAGCGGGCGGCCCTTTTGGGGCTTGGCGAAGAGCCCGCCAAAGGCTTCATGCACCCGCCGGTGATC
>WFNN01000193.1 GCA_015488545.1 Thermaceae bacterium
GTACGTGATCGGCCAGGAGGCGGCCAAGAAGGTCCTATCGGTGGCGGTCTACAACCACTACAAGCGGCTTCGCCACGCCGAGACCGGCGGGGACGTGGAGATCCAGAAGTCCAATATCCTGCTTATCGGGCCCACCGGGACCGGCAAGACCCTACTCGCCGAGACCCTGGCTCGGTTCCTCGACGTCCCCTTCGCGATCGCCGACGCCACCACCCTGACCGAGGCCGGGTACGTCGGCGAGGACGTCGAAAACGTGGTTCTGAGGCTCCTCCAGGCCGCCGGGATGGACGTCGCAGCCGCCGAGCGAGGGATCATCTACATCGACGAGATTGACAAGATTGCCCGCAAGTCGGAGGGCCCCTCGATCACCCGCGATGTCTCCGGCGAGGGGGTGCAGCAGGCCCTGCTTAAGATCATCGAGGGCACCCTGGCTCAGGTGCCCCCCCAGGGCGGGCGCAAGCATCCCCACCAGGAGCTGATCGCGGTGGACACCCGGAACATCCTCTTCATTCTGGGCGGCGCCTTCGAGGGGTTGGAAGCGATCGTCAAGGCCCGGGTGGACGAAAACCCCATCGGGTTCGCCGCCGAGAGCCGCCGGAAGGGGCGGGCCGAGGTCATCCCCGAGGATCTGGTGAAGTTCGGGTTGATCCCCGAGTTCGTGGGCCGGGTGCCGGTGATCGTCGAGCTCGAGGCCCTCGACGAGGACGCCCTGGTCCGTATCCTCACCGAACCCAAGAACGCCCTGGTGAAGCAGTACCAGGCCCTCTTCGCCATGGAGGGGGTGGAGCTCAGCTTTACCCCGGCCGCCCTCCGGGCCATCGCCCGGCGGGCCCGCGAGCGGGGGACCGGCGCCCGCGGCCTCCGGGCGGTGATCGAGCGGGGGATGTACGAGCTCATGTACGCGCTCCCCGGGCGCCGAGTCGAGCGGATTGTTTTCGACGCCCGCCACCTCGACGACCCCCTCGCGGCCCTGGCCGAGGCCGAGCTCCGGCAGGCGAGCTAGGTATTAAGCGATGCGGCTCTTTACGCGTGAACACCGGCGGCCGCTCCTGCCACTGCGGAACTTGGTGCTCTTCCCCGCCGCCCAGGCCTGGGTGGACGTGGGGCGGCCCGGTTCCAAGGCGGCGGTGGAGGTCGCCCTGGCTCGGGATAAGCGGCTGTTCTTGGCCACCCAGCGGGATCCGGCCACCAACCAGCCTGGGCTCGCCGATTTCTACCCGGTGGGCGTGGTGGCCGAGATTCGACGGGTGAGCCGGCTTTCCGACGGCACCCTCCGAATCCTGGTCGAGGGGATTGAGCGGGGCGAGCTTAAGGGGCTGGAGGAGGGGGAGTTTCCCGAGGCCCGCTACCGCCCGATCCCCGAGCCCCCGTCGGCCGACCCCGAACTGGTGCGGGCCCTTATGGAGCGGGTGCGGTCGGCCTTCGACCGCTACGTCGCCGGTCACAAGGGCCTGCGGCTGGACCGCCACCAGCTCGAGGAGGTCCAAAAGGAGGCCGACCCCTCCCGGCTCGCCGACCGGGTGGCCCACCACGCCACCTGGTCCACCGAGGAGAAGGCCGAGGTCCTTGCCCGGGTGGCGGCGGAGGAGCGGCTGGAGTGGGTTCTCGGTCTGCTGGAGCGCGACCTCGAGCGGTTCGAGCTGGATCGCCGGATCGCCGCCCGGGTGAAGGAGCAGATGGACCAAAACCAGCGGGAATACTACCTCCGCGAGCAGATGCGGGCGATCCAGAAGGAGCTTGGGGGCGAGGACCACGTCTCCGAGGTCGAGGAGCTGAAGGAGCGGATCGAAAAGAAGGGCTTTCCCGAGGAGGTCAAGAAGAAGGCCCTTCATGAACTCGGCCGCTACCAGCGGATGCAGCCGGGCAGCCCCGAGGCGGGGGTCATCCGCACCTACCTCGACTGGCTTTTGGACCTGCCTTGGAGCGAGAAAAGCCAGGACACGCTGGACCTTGAACGCACCCGGGCCCAGCTCGATGCCGACCACTACGCGCTCGCCGACGTGAAGGAGCGGATTCTTGAGTTCCTGGCGGTGCAGAAGCTGGCTGGTGAGGAGGGGGCCAAGGGGCCGATTCTCTGCCTGGTGGGCCCCCCGGGGGTGGGCAAGACCTCCCTGGGGCGTTCGGTGGCCGAAAGTATGAACCGGCGCTTCGTGCGGGTGAGCCTCGGCGGCGTTCGCGACGAGGCCGAAATCCGCGGCCACCGGCGCACCTACGTGGGGGCGTTGCCCGGGAAGATCATCCAGGGAATGAAGAAGGCGGGTACCGTCAACCCGGTGTTCCTGCTCGACGAGGTCGACAAGCTGGGCGCCGACTGGCGGGGGGATCCGGCCTCCGCCTTGCTGGAGGTGCTCGATCCCGAACAAAACAAGGCCTTTCAGGACCACTACCTTGAGGTCCCCTACGATCTTTCCCGGGTTTTCTTCATCGCCACCGCCAACACCACCGCCAGTATTCCCCGGCCCCTTCTGGACCGGATGGAGGTGGTCGAGATCCCCGGTTACACCCCGCTGGAGAAGTTGGAGATCGCCCGCCGCCACCTCTGGCCCAAGGTTGCCCGCCGCGCCGGGGTGGCGGACAAGGTGAGGGTGAGCGACGAGGCGATCGCCCGGATCATCGAGGAGTACACCGAGGAAGCCGGGGTACGCAACCTCGAGCGCGAGTTGGCCAAGGTGGCCCGGCGCATGGCCAAGGCCTACCTCGAGGCCCCCTGGGAGGGGGTCCGGGAGGTGGCCGCGGGGGACCTCGAGAAGCTTCTGGGGGTTCCCAGGTACCGCCGGGACCGCCGGGAGAAGGCGCCCCTGGTGGGGGCCGCCCAGGGCCTAGCCTGGACCCCGGTGGGCGGGGCGCTTCTCGTCGTCGAGGTGCTGGCCGTTCCCGGTAAGGGGAAGCTTAGCCTTACCGGTAGCCTCGGCGAGGTGATGAAGGAATCGGCCCAGGCTGCCCTCAGCTACCTCCGGGCCCACGCCGAGCGCTACCACCTGCCCGAGGGCTTTCACGAGCGCTGGGACCTGCACGTTCACGTTCCCGAGGGGGCGGTGAAAAAGGACGGCCCCTCCGCCGGGGTGACCATCGCCACCGCCATCGCAAGCGCCCTTTCCGGTCGCCCGGTTCGGGCGGACCTGGCGATGACCGGGGAGATTACCCTTCGCGGCCGGGTGCTGGCGGTGGGGGGCATTAAGGAGAAGCTAATCGCGGCCTATAACGCCGGGGTGACCGAGGTTCTCCTGCCCCGGGAAAACGCCAAGGACCTGGCCGAGGTCCCGTCCGAGGTCCGGGAGGGGCTCCGCCTTACCCTGGTCGACCGGGTCGAGGAGGTGTTGGAGGCCGCCCTTCTGCCCGCGCCCCCGCCCGCCGAACCGGAGTCCGACCGGCCCGCCGGGTGGGCCGGGGCCTAGAGGCGGGCGAGCAGTCGCCGGCCCCAAAGCGGCGCGAGCAGGAACCCGGTGGACCCGAAGCCCGAAAACAGCAGGCCCCCGGGCAGTTCGGCAAGCGGTTCCGGCCGCCGGAAGCGTACCCCCGACCACGCGCCAAGCACGGTCGGGGGCCGGCCCAAAAGGCGCGCGGCCCGCTCCCGGAGCTCGCTGAGCTCCCCGGCGGTGAGGGTGGGTTCGGCGTAGCGCTCCAGGGGGCGGTAGGTGCCCCCGATCACTCCGCCGGCGTGAAAGACCCCTTGGATCCGGCCATCCCCGGGCTCGGCCACCCGTAGCAGGCTTCCGGCGGTAAGGCTTCCCCCGGGCAGGACCCCGGCGCCCTCGGCGCCGCCCGCCCATATCACCGGGCCGGGGAGGAAGCGGCCGTCCTCCAGCCAGATCCCCTCGCGTTCCAGGAAGACGACCCGCGCCCGTTCCCGGGTTATCCCGGAAAGGAGACCAGCCAGGAGACGGCGGGGACGGAGCCAGAAAGCCGTGGGCAGGAACAGGGCGTTTTTCTCCCAGCGATGGGGGAGACCGCTTTCCAAAAGCCCCACCTGCCAGCGCGGCACCGCGGCTTCCTCCACCAGGTGCACCAAGCCGTAGGCCAGGGGGACGAAACGGCGGTAGAGCCGGGTGGCGGCCTCGAGGGCTTCCGCGGCCTCCGGCACCGGCTTGCCCCGCTTGGCCCGCACCGGGTTCACGATGGCCGCCGGTGCGTGGCTGGCCCCGGCCCCGCGGGCCACCACCCGTACCCGGTAGCCGGCCTCGAAAAGGAGCCGGGCGGCCACCGCCCCGGCGATGCCCGCTCCGACCACCACAAAGTCGTACCCTCCGGGCCTGGCCCGCGCCGGCGCAGGCCAGGCTTGGGTGCCGGCCCCGCCCTCAGAACCGGTAGCGGCCGCCTTCCCGGCGGGCCAGGCCCCTGGCCTCGAGGCCATCCAGCACCTCCTTGGCAGTGGTCCTGGGCACACCCGCGGCCCGGGCCAGCTCGTCCGGGGTGACCGCCCCTCGCCGGAAGGCGAGACGCATGGCCAGCCGTTCGAGCGCCCAGGGGGCCGGACCCCGGGCTTCCAGCCAGAGGGCCCAGCGGTGGGTCAGGACGGCCAGGATGAGTCCCGCAGCCAGCGCCGGCGGGATGGAGAGCAGGGTAAACCACACCAGGGTGAATCCGAGGGCAAAGCCGGCCAGCGCCAGGACCCAGCGAAGTACCCCGGGCATGCTCCTAGGCCACCGCCTCCCTCGGGGTGGGCCGGTGAAGGACCTCGGTCACTTCGCCGAAGAGGAGGTGTGGGCTGGCCTCGGTGACGCGTACCCGGTAGAGGCCGGGCCCCGGGGCTTGGTGGGCGGGGACCAGCACCGGGTGGTTGCCCCGATCGTGGCCTTCGGCGAATCCGCTCTCCCGGGCTTGGCCCCGGACCAGCACCTCGACTTCCCGCCCCACCCAAGCCCGGTTTTTCTCCAGGCTCCAGGCCTTTTGCTTCTCGATCAACCGCTCCAGCCGGCGCACCTTTACCTCGCGGGGCAGGTCCTGAAAGTGCTCCGCCGCTGCGGTTCCCGGCCGGGCCGAGTAGATGAACATGTAAGCGTGGTCGAAGCCTACCTTGTCGTATAGGGTGAGGGTCGCTTCAAAGTCCTCTTCGGTTTCGCCGGGGAAGCCCACGATGATATCGGTGGAAAGCACCGCGTCGGGAAGGTGCTCGCGGATCATCTCGATTCGCTTGAGGTAGTCGGACCGCCGGTACTCCCGGGCCATGCGCTTCAGAATCCGATCGGAACCCGACTGCACCGGAAGGTGAATGTAACGGGCGATGGCCGGGGTGTCGGCGATGGCCCGAACGATGTCTTCGGTGAAGTTCACCGGATGGCTGGTTAGGAACCGCACCCGGGGGAGACCAAGCGCCCCCACCATTCGCAAAAGTTCGGCAAAGCTCGGGTAGTCGGGGCGGTCCTTGCCGTAGGAGTTAACATTCTGCCCCAGCAGGGTTACCTCGACCACCCCCGCCCGCTTGAGCCCTTCGATCTCCTCCAGGATCACCTCCGGTGGCCGGCTCACCTCGATCCCGCCCCGGGTGCGGGGGACCACGCAGTAGGTGCAGCGATGGTTGCAGCCGCGAATGATGGGCACGTAGGCGCTGAGCGCGCCTCTGGGTGGCGGGGCCACCACCTGCGGGAGCGCGGGGTCCAGATCGGTGTTCCAGAACCGGCCCTGGGCCGCGAGGGCCTCGGCGATCCGGGTGATCGCCCCCGGGCCAAGCAGGATGTCCACCCCGAACTTCTCGGCGATGCGCTGGCCCTCAGGGAGCTGGGCCAGGCACCCCATCATCCCGAGCACCAGGCCCCGGCGTTCCTTTTCCTTCCTGAGCTGGCCAAGGAGGCTTTTGACCTTTTCCACCGGCTTGCCCCGGACCGCGCAGGTGTTGACCAGCACGAGGTCGGCGTCCTCCACCGCCTCGACCATCTGGAAACCGAGGCTCACCAGCTCGGAGGCCACCAGATGGGTGTCGTACTCGTTCATCTGGCAGCCGTAGGTGACGATATGGGCGCGCATCAGCCTCCGCATTTTAGCACCGCCGGGGTCATTTGTCCTATAATCTGGGGGATGATCCGCATCCTGATCGCCGACGACCATGCCCTGTTCCGGGAGGGGCTTAAGAGCCTTCTCGAGGCCGAGCCCGACTTCCGGGTTATCGGGGAGGCGGCGAGCGGGCGGGAGGCCCTGAGGGCCGCGCTGGAGACCCAGCCCGACGTGATCCTGATGGATATTCAGATGCCCGGTCTCGATGGGGTGGGCGCCACTAAGGAGATCCTCAAGGAAAACCCTGACGCCAAGGTGGTGATGCTCACCATGTACCGGCAGGACGCTTACGTCTTCGAGGCGGTTAAGGCCGGGGCCAGGGGTTACCTGCTTAAGGACGCCAGCGCCGACGAGCTCATCGACGCCATCCGGAGGGTGTACGCCGGGGAGGTGCTGCTCGACGCGGAGCTGGCCGAGCAGATTATTCAGGACTTCCGCGCCAAGGCCTCGGAGATCCCGACCGCCAGCCGGGCCGACCTCACCGACCGGGAGATCCAGATCCTCCGCCTGCTGGCCCAGGGGGCGACCAACCAGGAGATTGCTGACGATCTGGGCATCTCGGAGAAAACGGTGCGCAACCGGCTTTCCGAGATCTTCGCCAAGCTCCACCTGAACAACCGAACCCAGGCCGCCCTGTACGCGATCCGGGAAGGCCTTGCCGAATTCGAGGACTAGGTGGACCCCCGCGCCCTGCTCTTTGCCTTCGCGCCGCTCGCCAGCGAGGAAGACCGGCGCGCCTTCCTGCTCGCCCGGCTAGCCGAGCGGGGGTTGGCGCCCCGGGTGGACGACGCCGGTAACGTGCTCGCCGGCGAGGGGCCGGTTTGGCTTTTGGCCCACTACGATACCGTGCTCCCCCCGACCCCCATCCGCGAGCAAAACGGGCGCTGGTACGCCCCTGCGGTGGGGGATAACTCCAGTGGGGTGGCGGTTACCCTGGCGCTAGCGGGTACCCCCGGGGTTGGGGTGGCTTTCACCGTGGGCGAGGAAGGGCTCGGAAATTTGAAGGGGGCCCGGGCCTTCTTCGCAGCCCATCGCCCCCGCTGGGCGGTGGCGGTGGACGGCTACCTGGGGACCCTGGTCCCCTGGGCGGTGGGTTCGGTGCGGTTGGAGGCGCGCTTCCTTGGTCCGGGCGGGCACGCTTGGGGCGACCGCGGGCGCCCCAGCGCCAGCCACGCGCTGGGGTTGGCCCTGGCCGAACTCTACGCGCTCGCCCGGCCCCCGGACACCAGCCTGAACGCCGGGCGGGTTTGGGGGGGTGGTGCGATTAACGCCATCCCGGCCGAGGCCGGGCTCTGGCTCGATCTCCGCGCCCGGGACCCTGGCGCCCTTAAGCGCCTCTACCAGGAAGTCCGGGCGGTTCTCGCCGACGCCGCCGCCCAGGCCGGGGTTGAGGTTCGCCTGCACCGCTTGGGCGAACGCCCGGCGGGGGCGACTGCCCCGGAAAACCTGCTCGCAGCGGCCCAGGAAGCGGTTCAGGCGGTGGGGCTCTCGCCCGAGGTGCGGGCCGCTTCCACCGACGCCGCCGCCGCCGTCGAGGCGGGGGTCCCGGCGATCGCGGTGGGGGCTTACCGCGGGGGCGGCGCCCACACCCCCGACGAGTGGGTTGAACCCGACTCCTTGCTCACCGGTCTTGCCCTCCTAAAGGCGCTGCTGGCTCGGCTACCATAAGGACGTGAGCCGCTTGCTCTCCGAAGGCGTCTACTACCTCTTTGTCGAAGGGCCCGAGGGGCCCGAGTACGCGAGCGTCCTCTTGGAGGACGGCCGTTACCTCTACGCCTTTTCCAGCGAGAAAGCCGCTCGCAGGGTGGCCGAGCGCCTGGCGGCTGAGGTCGGCTACTTCCCCACCCCGGCTGACCTCTTTGCCGGCTTGCCGCCCGATACCCGGGGATTTTTGCTCGACTACGACCCCGAGGCCGGCGAGGGCTACCGCATCCTCCGGGAGGAACTCGGGTGAGGGTCGGGGTCCTGGATACCTGGCTGCCCCGCCGCTACCTCCCCTTCTGGGAGGCCTACCTCACCGAGCTCGGGGCCCGGGTCGTCCGCCCCGAGGGACCGTTTCAAGAAGCCCTGAAAGCGCCGGCGCCGGACTGGGCCCCGCCTTCGCTCCGGGCCGTGCTGGGCCGAATCGACGAGCTTGCCTCCCGGGTGGACCGCGTTCTTCTTCCCGACGCCCAGCTCGGGATCGACGCCGAACGCGGGGGCGGCCAGTGCCCGTGGGTGCGCGACCTCGCCGCAACGGTGCGGGAGCTGCGCCCCACCGCCCCGCGGTTTTGGGTGGTTCCCGCCGAGCCCACCGAGGCGGCCCTTGGCCTAGCAGCTACTATCGGGGCCGAGATCGCCGAAACGCCCCGTCGGGTAACGCTGGCCCTGGAGCGGACCCGGCACCTCCTGGCTCCCCCGGGGCCGTTCGCCCTGCCGGGGGCAGCCGCAGAACCCGCTGTGGGGCTGGCCGCGCCCCCCTATCTGCTCGAGGAACCCCGCCTTTACCGCCCTCTCCTGGAGGTCCTCGCGCCCTTCGGCGTGGGGGTGGCTGACCGGCCGCCCGCCCTTTTGCGGGAGGAGGGCCGCCGGATGGGAACCCGCGCGGTTCTTCCCACCGACCTCGAGTGGGCGGGGGCGGCCCACTACCTGGCTCGCCGCCGGGGGGTGCGAGCGGTCGTTCTCCTGCTCGAGGATTGCCCCGGCCTTTGGCGGGTGGCCCGGTGGATCCAGGGGGCGTTGCCGGCCCGTTCGCTCTTGGTGCCCGTTGGTACCCCACCGGAGGACCTGCGCCGGGCGCTGGAGGCGGGGTAGAGTAGGGGCTGGTGGAGACCGACCGGTCAGTCATCCACTACATCCGGCCTTACGCTTGGAAGTACGCGCTCGGGCTTTTGCTCGGTCTTCTCTCTCTGCTTGGTTCGGTCCTCGCCCCCTTCTTCCTGCGCCGGGCGATCGACACCGTCCAGGCCGGGCAACCCTTCCTCGTCTACGTGCTCGCGCTGCTGCTGGTGACCGCGCTGGCCGCCCTCTTCTCCTGGGGCCAGCGCTGGTTGGCGATCGTGGCCAGCCGGCAGGTGGAGGCCGACCTGAGGCGGGACCTCTTCGACCACCTCCTTAGGCTTGACCACGGCTATTACCACGAAAAACCGGTCGGCGACCTCATGAACCGCCTCAACACCGACCTGCAGGCGGTGCGCGACATGCTGGGACCGGGGGTCAACATGGGGTTTAGGGTCAGCATCTTTATCGTGCTGGCCTTCGCCGCCATGTTCTGGGTCAACCCCGGTCTCGCCGCCTGGGTAGCGCTCGCAGCGGCGCCCGCGCTGCTGGTGGCCCGGGTTTTCATCGCCCTCGAGGAACGGCGCTGGCGGGCCGCCCAGGAGGTCTACGATCGGATCGCCGCCCGGGCCGAGGAGGTTCTAGCCGGCATCCGGGTGATCAAGGGGTTTGCCCTAGAGGACCGCGAGCGGACCCGGTTTACCGAGCTGAACCAGGAATACATCCGGCGGAATCTCGCGCTGGCCATGGCCGAAGGACCGATGCAGGGGGCGATGAGCCTTTTGATGGGGCTTGCGGTGCTGGTTCTTCTGGCTAAGGGCGGCAGCGAGGTGATCGCCGGGCGCATGACCCTCGGGGAGTTCGTTCAGTTCAACGCCTACCTGGCGCTTTTGACCTGGCCGGTGTTGGGGGTGGGCTGGGTGCTTGAGCTTTTCCAGCGCGGTCGAACCTCGTACCGCCGTTTGCTCGAGCTCTTCGAGGCCCGCCCCAGGATCGCCGATGGGCCCGACACCGATTTCTCTATCACCGCGGTTGGCGGCGAGGTGGCCTTTGAGGAGGTGGGGCTTCGCCTGGGGGAACGCGAGGTTTTGAAGGCCATCACCTTGCGGCTTCGACCGGGGATGACCCTGGGGATCACCGGACGTACCGGCAGCGGCAAGACCCTGCTGGCCCGTCTGGTTCCCCGGATCCTAGATCCCACCGAGGGGAGGGTCCGCGTTGGCGGGGTGGAGGTCCGGAGGATTCCGCTCGCCGTCCTTCGGGGGGCGGTGGGGGTGGCCCCGCAGGAACCCTTTCTCTTTTCGGAGACGATTTTTGAGAACATCGCCTTCGGGATGGAACGGCCCGACCGTGCCAAGGTGGTTTGGGCCGCCAAGCTGGCGGGGATTCACGAAGAAATCGAGCGTTTTCCCGAGGGGTACGAAACCGTGCTCGGCGAGCGGGGGGTCACCTTGTCGGGGGGGCAGCGGCAGCGGCTGGCGCTGGCCCGGGCGTTGGCCAAGGAACCCGAGGTCCTGATTCTCGACGACGCCCTTTCGGCGGTGGATGCCGAGACCGAGCACCGGATCCTCGAGGGCCTGCGGGGGGTCCTGGGAAGGCAGACCACCCTCCTGATCAGCCACCGGGTTACCGCCCTGCGCCACGCCGATTGGATCGTGGTCTTGGACCAGGGGAGGATCGTCGAGGAGGGCACCCACGAGGAGCTTCTGGCCCGGGGCGGGGCCTACGCCGAGATCGAGCGCCTGCAGCGTTTGGAGGAGGAGTTATGAGCCGGGAGCAGGGGCGCTTCGATCCCCAGCTCCTCCGGCGGGTGCTGGCCTACGTGCGGCCTTACCTCCTCCAGGTGGCCCTGGCGCTCCTCTTTATTCTGGCCACCACCCTGCTCACCAACCTCTTTCCCCTGGTCTTCAAATACGCCATCGACGAGGCCCTGGCGCCCCGCCACCCCCGTCCGCCCCTGGCCAGGACCCATGCTCTGACCCTGGCTGCGGGGGTGTACCTCGGGCTTAAGCTCCTCGATGCCGGCTTCCGCTTCGGCCAGACCTACCTGCTCACCTGGATCGGCCAGCACGTGCTCGCGGATCTCCGCCGGGCGATCTTCGATAAGCTCATGCGTCTTCACGTGGGCTTTTTCGACCGCACCCCCACCGGTCGGGTGCTAACCCGGCTGACCTCTGATGTGGACGCGATCCAGCGGTTCATCACCGGGGGGCTGGTGGGCTTCGCCGCCGACCTTTTCATGGTCACCGGGATCATGGCCTTCATGCTCTGGCTGGACTGGCGGCTGGCGCTGGTGGCGTTCTGGGTGGTGCCGGTCCTGCTGCTCGTCACCACCTGGCTCCGGGTGCGGATGCGGGCCGCCTACCGCCTCATGCGCCGGCGGCTCTCCGAGCTCAATGCGTTTTTGGCCGAGAGTCTGGCCGGGGTGCTGACCATCCAGCTCTTCGTGCGCGAAGCCCGCCAGGCGAAAAAGTTCGACGAGAAAAACCGCCGGCTGCTTGCGGCCCACGTCGAGGTAATACGCTGGTTCGCCCCCTTCTTTCCGGTGGTGAGCTTTTTGGGCGAGCTAGCGGTGGCCTCGGTGCTCTACAAAGGGGGCGGCGACGCGGTGCGGGGGGCTGTGAGCCTGGGGCTTTTGGTGGCCTTCGTGGAGTACACCCGGAACTTCTTCGAGCCCCTGAGGGACCTTTCCGACAAGTTCAACATCCTGCAGTCGGCGATGGCCGCAGCCGAGCGCATCTTCGCCTTGCTCGACACCCCCGAGCAGGTTACCGACCGCCCCGGTGCCCGTCCGGTGAGGCGGCTTCGTGGGGCCATCGCCTTCGAGGACGTTTGGTTCGCCTACGAGGGCGAGGACTGGGTGCTACGGGGGGTGAGTTTCACCGTTCGTCCTGGCGAAAAGATCGCCGTGGTCGGGCACACTGGCGCCGGCAAGACCAGCGTGATCAACCTGATCGCGCGCTTCTACGACGTGCAGCGGGGGGCGGTGCGGATCGACGGTGTTGATGTCCGGGACTACCGCCAGCGCGATCTGCGCCGGGCGGTGGGCATCGTGATGCAAGAGCCCTTCCTCTTTGCGGGGACGATCCTGGAGAACCTTCGCCTCGGCGACCCCTCGATTCCCCTGGAACGGGTTCGCGAGGTGGCTCGGTTGGTGGGGCTGGAGGAGGCCATTCTGCGCCGCCCCGAGGGCTACCGCACCCGGCTGGGGGAGCGGGGGGCAGGGCTATCCACCGGGGAACGGCAGCTTTTGGCCCTGGCCCGGGCCCTGCTTCACAACCCCGATATCCTGCTGATCCTTGACGAGGCCACCGCCAGCGTCGACAGCGAGACCGAGCGGCAAATGCAAGCGGCCCTGAAGCGGGCCAGCCAGGGGCGGACCACGGTGGTCATTGCCCACCGGCTTTCCACCATCCAGGACGCCGACCGTATCCTGGTGTTCCGGCGGGGCGAGCTGGTGGAACAGGGGCGCCACCCCGAGCTCTTGGCCCGGGGCGGTTACTACGCGAAGCTCTACGCCCTTTCGGCCGCGCGGCCGGTCTAAGGAATTACTCGGCCACCGCCCGGGCCAGAAGCCGGCCCTTGGCGTCGAAGAACCGCACCTCCGCCGGGCGCACCCCGAGGTCCAGCAAGACGAAGGGGCTGGTCAGGGCCTGCGTCACGATGGCGCCAGGAGCGGGCTTTTTAAGATCGAGGCGGACGGCAAAGACCTTTCCCTCGAGCCGGCCGGAAAGGACCGTGACCTGGTAACCGCCGGTGGCCTTGAGTCCCCAGAAGAACCCTGCCAGGCAGTGCCCCGGCGCCAGTGTCGGGGGCGGGGGAACGGGGCGTTGGTTGCCAAAGGCCAGCTGCCAGAGCTCGCCCACCCCTTTCTGGGTGCAGGCCAGGTAGGCAAGCGGGGTGCGGCCCTTGTAGGCGGCGTACCCGCCCGATTTCAGGAGCCGCCAGGGCCGGACCGTAACCACCGGCCGGTAGGGGAGCTCGGTTTGCACCCGTAGCGAGGTGCGGCGGTAAACCCAGGGGGCGGGGTCGAAGCGGTAGCGAGGGAAGACAGGGAAGGCCCGGTCGAAGACCACCATCCGCCGACCCCGGGCCCGGGCCTCGAGCTCGGCCACAATAACCCGGTTTTCCCCCGGGGTCAGGTTGCCGAAGCGGGGCGCGGCGGGTTTCGGGGTGTAGACCACGGTTTTCCCTGCGGCGAGGTAGCCGCCGAGCTTGTACCAGGAAAAGCCGTCGTAATACCAGCTAGCCGCCAGCGCGGTGCGGGTCTCCACCACCATCTCGCCGGTCGCCGGGTCGTAGCCGGCTTGGACCTGCGGCCGGACGGGGGGGCGGAGCTCCCGCCACAGCGGCATGCCGTTGACCCAGAGCGCGCCCGGAACGGCCCAGGGCGAACCCCCGTTTCCCGGGGCCAGGGCCAGGGGCTGGCCCTCGAGGTCCACCGTCATGGCGTCGCCGTAAAAGTAGACCCAGCGCTCGCTGGCGGTGGGGGTCAAAAGCTCGGTCTCATGGGCGTTGTAGTAGGGGTGCTCTGGCAGCACCAGCCGGCAACCCACAAGCGGCAGCAGGGCTAGAAGAACAAGAAACCCTTTGGCCTTCATCGCCCCATTCTACGGGGCGCCGCCGGCCCGGGGGTGAAAACCCGGCTAGCTGCGCGCCGCGCGGGGGTCGAGAGCGTCCCGCAGGCCATCGCCCAACAGGTTAAAGCCGAGCACCGCTAGCATGATGGCAAGCCCGGGGAAGAGGCTGATCCAGGGGGCGGTGCTGAAGTACTGGAACCCCCGGGCGATCATGACCCCCCACTCGGGCGCCGGTGGCTGGGCCCCGAGCCCTAGAAAGCCGAGACCGGCGGCGTCGAGGATGGCGGTGGCGATCGATAGGGTGGCCTGCACGATAAGGGGGGAGAGGCCGTTAGGAAGCACGTGCCGTAGCAGGATCCGCGGGTTCGTCGCCCCCAGCGCCCGCGCGGCGGCGACGAACTCCTGCTCCTTTAGGGAAAGCACCATGCTCCGGGCTAGCCGGGCGAAGACCGGCACTTGCACCGCCCCTACCGCCAGCATGGCGTTCCCTATGCCGGGTCCGATCACCGCCACGATGGCAATGGCCAGGAGGATCGAGGGGAAGGCCAGCATGATATCGATCAGCCACGAGGTCAGGGTGTCCACCCAGCCGCCGAAAAAGCCCGCCACCAGACCGAGCAGGGTTCCCGCTGCCAGGGCCAGGCCCACCGCCACCACCCCAACCCGAAGGCTGATCCGGGAGCCGTGCCAGACCCGGATGAGGATATCCCTGCCGAGCTCGTCGGTGCCCATGGGGTGCTCGATGGTGGGGGGCTTGAGCCGCATTCGCAGGTTGCGGTCCTTGGCCGGGTCGTAGGGGGCGAGGAGGGGGGCCAGCAGGGCCAAAAGGACGAAGAGCCCGACAATAATCAGACCGGCCCTTCCCGAGCTCGATCGCATAAAGCGCCGCAGGGCCTGCTGGGTGGGGGTTCGGGCAACCTTGACCATGGACCTCCTAGCGGTACTGAATTCTCGGGTCTAAAAGCCCGTAGGAAAGGTCAACCAGAGCGTTCACCACCACGTAAATTCCTGCGATGAAGAGGGTGCCGCCCTGAACGATCGGGTAGTCGCGGGCCTGGATGGCCTCGTACAGCCACTTGCCGATCCCCGGCCAGTTGAAGATGGTTTCGGTGAGGATCGCGCCGGTAAGCAGGGTGCCGAACCAGAGCCCGATGATGGTGATCACCGGAAGCATGGCGTTTTTAAGCGCGTGCTTCCAGATCACCACCCGCTCCGGCAGGCCCTTGGCCCGGGCGGTGCGCACGTAGTCCTGGCCGAGGACCTCGAGCATGGCGCTCCGCATCATTCGGGCGATCACCGCCGCCGGGATCGACCCAAGCGCCAGCGAAGGCAGGATCAGGTGGCGGAGGGCGTCGGCCAGCACGTCGGGGCGTCGCTCCAGGAGGCTGTCGAGGACCAATAGGCCGGTGAGGGGGTGGAAGCTGACGCCGATCCCCAGCCGGCCCGAGGGTGGCAGCCAGTGGAGATTCACCGCGAAGACGTAGATCAAGAGGAGCCCCAGCCAGAAGATCGGCATCGAAACCCCCACCAGCGCCCCGGTCATAACCAAAAGGTCAAAGAGCGAGTTCTTGCGAATCGCCGCCAGGATCCCGGCGGGGATGCCCACCAGCAGCGCCACCACCATGGCCCCCAGGGTGAGTTCGAAGGTGGCCGGGAAGCGGGCCCGGAGCTCCTCGGAGATGCTGACCTTGGAGAAGATTGAACGCCCCAGGTCCCCTCGCAGGATGCGCGAGAGGTAGGCGGGGTACTGGCTGTCGAAGAGCCGGCGGGGGTCGCCGGTCTTCCGGTAGGCCGCCAGATTAAAAAAGAGCGGCTTGTCGAGGTTGAGCTCTTCCCGAAGGCGCTTCAGGGCTTCGGGGGTGGCCCTTTGCCCGAGCATGACCCGTGCGGGGTCGCCGGGAATGAGGTGAACGAAGGTGAAAACCAGAAGACTCACGCCGAAAAGCACCGGGATGAGGCCGAGGAACCGGCGGATCGCGTAGGCGGCCACGGGGAAAAGTATAGGCGATTCGGGCCGGGGCTTCCGGCCCCAATAAAAAAGGCCCTGGACGCGTGCGCGTCCAGGGCGCGGTTTTTGGGGCTACTTGACCTCGACCATGTAGAGGTCCTCGGAGCCGAGCGGGCTCGGGATGTAGTTCTTGACGTTCTTTCGGGTGGCGTGCAATGGGTTGTTGTGGGCCACCGGAATCGAGAGGACGTACTCGTGGACGAGCCGCTGGGCTTCGGCGTAGAGCTTCTTGCGCTCGGCCAAGTCGGGGCTAACCCGGGCCTTTTGAATCAAACCGGCGATCTTCTGGCAGTAATCGGTTTCGCAACCCAGGTTGGTCTTGATCGAGGTGGGGCCGAAGAAGGTGTACAGGTAGTTGTCGGGGTCAGGGTAGTCGGGGCTCCAGCCCAGCATGTACATGGGGAACTTGCCCTTGTCGTAGTCGGCCAGGTAGGTGCCCCAGTCCTCGGTCTTCAGCTTGGCCTTGATCCCCACGTCGGCCAGGTAGGTGGCGATGGTCTCGGCGATCGGCTGGGGCGCCGGGAAGTAAGGGCGGGATACCGGCATGTACCAGATCTCGGTTTCGAAGCCGTTCGGGTAGCCGGCCTCGGCCAAGAGCTCCTTAGCCTTCTTGGGGTCGTAGGGGAAGGGCTTGATATCCCCGGCCCGACCCCACATCGCCGGGGGCACGAACTCGGTGGCGCGTTCGCCTAGGCCCCCGTAGAAGGCGTCGACGATCGCCTGCCAGTCGACCGCCATGGCGATGGCCTGGCGCACCTTCAGGTTATCGAGGGGCTTGTTCTGCTGGTGGAAGGCCAGGTAGCCGATGTTCAGCCCTTTCTGCACCACCGCCACCAGGTTGGGGTCGGCCTTCACCGCTTTGAGGTCTTCGGGGGAGAGGTTGTTGGCGATCTGGATCGAGCCCGCCTTCAGCTCGGCCAGGCGGCTGGTGGGTTCGGGGATGCCCCGGAAGACCAGGGTGTCGACGTGGGCCATGCGCTTTTTGTCGTAGTAGTTGGGGTTCTTCTTGAGCACCACCTTGTCGCCTATGGTCCAGCTATCAAAGACGAACGGTCCGGTCCCCACGATGCCCACCTCGGGGGTCCCGTACTTGTCGGGGTCCTTCATGACCGCCTTGGGGCTGTCGATGCCGAAGTAGCTGGCCGCCACCATCTGGGGGAAGAAGCCGACCGGGGTGGTGAGGTAAAAGCGCACGGTGTACTCGTCGACCACCTCGACCCGGTCGATCACCGACCCTTCGCCCTTGAAGCCGCCGAAGACCCAGGTGAAGGGAACGAACTCCTTGTTGCCGCGGTAGGGGTTTTGTTTGTCGTTCCAGCGGTCGAAGTTGAACTTCACCGCCTCGGCGTTAAAGGGGGTGCCGTCGTGGAACTTGACCCCCTTCCGGAGGTAGAAGGTCCATACCTTAGAGTCGCTGCTCGCTTCCCAGCGGGTGGCCAGGCCGGGAATGGGGTTCACTGTTCCCGGTTCGAAGGTGACCAGGGTCTCGACGACCTGCTTGGCGACCCGGAGCGAATTGCCGTCCTGGGCTGCCGCCGAATCCAGGGTGACCGGCAGTTTGGACTGGCCGTAGACCAGCGTTTGGGCCAGCCCAAGGCCGGCGAGTGCTAAAACCGCGAGGATGATGCCGAACCAACGTTTCATACCCACCACCTAATCCTTTCCTAACGATCCAAAGTATACGCCGCCCCGGGGAGGGGCGGCAAGGAACGCCGAGCG
Source organism: Thermaceae bacterium (assembly GCA_015488545.1). GTDB lineage: Bacteria > Deinococcota > Deinococci > Deinococcales > Marinithermaceae > WFXV01. The sequence continues at coordinate 17,053 of WFNN01000193.1, forward strand.
CTGAGGTTATCCGCCGAGGTAGGCTTTCTTGACCTCCTCGTTTTGGGCCAGCTCCTTAGCCGGCCCCGAAAGGGTGATCTCGCCAGTCTGGAGAACGTAGCCGCGGTGGGCGACCTCGAGGGCCTTGAGCGCGTTCTGCTCCACCAGCAGGATGGTTTTGCCCCGCTTGTTCAGCTCAGCGATGGTTTCAAAGATCACGTCCACCAGAACCGGCGCCAGCCCCATCGAGGGCTCGTCCAGGAGGAGGATGCGGGGATCCTGCATCAGCGCCCGGCCAATCGCCAGCATCTGCTGCTCGCCGCCGGACAGGGTGCCCCCGAGCTGCCGGCGCCGCTCGGCCAGCCGGGGGAAGATTTCGAATACCTCGGCCTTCCGGCGCTCCACCTCCTGGCGGTCGTTTTGCAGGTAGGCGCCGATTTCAAGGTTCTCCTCCACCGTGAGCCGGGGGAAGATCCGCCGGCCCTCGGGAACGTGGCCGATCCCCTTTTTCACGATCTGGTGGGCGGGAAGGTGGGTTACCGCGGCGCCTTCAAAGAGGACCTCCCCCTTCCGGGGATGGATCATCCCCGAGATCGTCCGCAGGGTGGTGGTTTTCCCGGCCCCATTGGCACCGATCAGGGTGACGATCTCGCCCTCGGCGACCTCGAGGTTGATCCCCTTGAGCGCGTGGATGTGGCCGTAGTAGGTGTGAACGTCCTTGAGCTCGAGGACCTTCTTCATTGCACGCCCTCCGCCGCCCCCGGACCCAGGTAGGCCTCGATGACCCGGGGGTCGTTCTGGACCTCCTCGGGGGTGCCCTCGAGGATCTTCTTACCGTAGTCGAGCACCGCGATCCGCTCCGAAATGCTCATCACCAGCTTCATGTCGTGCTCGATCAACACGATGGTGATGCCTAGGTCGTCGCGGATCCCCACGATCCGCCGCTGGAGGTCCTCGGTTTCCTGCGGGTTCATACCGGCGGCCGGTTCGTCCAGCAAGAGAAGCTTGGGTTCCAGCGCCAGCGCCCGGGCGATCTCCAGCCGCCGCTGCTCGCCGTAGGGGAGGTTTTTGGCCAGTTCCTGGGCCCGGTGGTCGAGCTGCATGTAGGCGAGGAGTTCCATCGCCCGGTCGCGGGCCTTCCTTTCTTCGCGGTGGTAGCGAGGGGTGTGGAGCAGGGCGTCGGCGTAGCTGGTCCGGGTGTGCACGTGGCGGGCCACCATGACGTTCTCCAGGGCCGACATCGACCCAAAGAGACGGATGTTTTGGAAGGTCCGCGCCATGCCCATGCCGGCGATGACCGCCGGGTCGCGGCCGGTGATGTCGACCCCGTCGAAAACGATCGAACCCCGGTCCGGCTTGTAGATACCGGTCACCAGGTTGAAGAAGGTGGTTTTGCCGGCGCCGTTGGGCCCGATGACGGCAAAGATCCGCCGCTTTTCGATGTGCATGGTGACCGCGTTGACCGCCACCAGGCCGCCGAAGGTCTTGGTGACCTCGTTGACCTCGAGGATCGCCTCGCTCATTCCTTCTCCTTCATCTCGGCAACGTGCCGCCTTTCGGGAATGATGCCCTCGGGCCGGTAGATCATCATCAGGATCATGATCAGACCGAAGACCATCCGCTCGTACTTGGCGGGCTCGAGCTGGTTCGGAAGGTTGGCAAAGTTGTACTTAAAGATCCCCAGGTCGAGCACAAAGCCGGCGTTCCGGAGGTCGTTCAGGTAGTCGGAGGCGGTCTTCAAAAGGTCGACGTTCAGGATGGTTACAGTGGCCGCCCCCAGGATCGCCCCGGGGATCGAACCCATGCCGCCCAGGATCACCATTACCAGAATCATGATCGACTGGATCAGGGTGAACGACTCCGGGCTCACGTAGAGCTGCTTGGCGGCGAAGAGCGCCCCCATCGCGCCCGAAAAGCTGGCCCCGGTGGCGAAGGCCAGGAGCTTGGTGGGCAGAAGAGGTATCCCCATCGCCCGGGCCGCCACCTCGTCCTCGCGGATCGCGATCCAGGCCCGGCCGAACCGCGAGCGGTCAAGCCGGATGTTGACCAGGGTGACGATGCCGATGATCACCAGCACCAGGAAGTAGAAAAAGAGCGGGTAGGCCTCGGCCCGGCTCATGTGGATACCGAACTTGTCGAAAAGGGCGATGAACCAGTCGATGGGAGGGCGCTGGATTGGCGTGATCCCCTGGGGACCGTTGGTGATGTTGATCGGGTGATCCAGGTTGTTGGCCAGCACCCGCACCATCTCCCCGAGCCCCAGGGTGACGATGGCCAGATAGTCGCCCCGGAGCCTTAACGCCGGCGAGCCGATGATGACACCGGTTAGGGCGGCCATCACCACCGCCACCAGCATGAACAGGTAGAAGTAGGCCCCGGGCAGGGGGAAGATGTGCCAGGGCATGAACTGGTTGGCCTGCTTGGAGCCGAAGATCGCCCAGGTGTAGGCCCCGACCGCGAAGAAGGCGGCGTAGCCCAGGTCCAGAAGGCCGGCGAGCCCCACCACCACGTTGAGCCCCAGGGCCATGGCGGCGTAGATCCCGGTCTGAACCCCGAGCTCAAAGAGGAAAGAGTTCTTAAAGCCCGCCCAGGGGATGACGAGGAGCAGGATCGCGCCGCCTACGAGGACCTTGAGCCATTTGGGGATGTCGAGCATGAAGGCGGCCAGGAGCGCCCCCAAGGTGAGCAGGAAGGCCAGCGTGCTGCGCGGGTTTTCCAGCAGCCAGTACCCGAAGATGACCGCGCTGGCCGCGATCAAGAGGCTCAGGAAGGCGGAGTTTTGGAAGAGCTTCTTCATACCTTCTCACCCACCTGTTCGCCCATGATCCCCTGGGGCCGGAAGAGCAGGATAAAGATCAGGATCGCGAAGGCCAGGATGTCCTTGTACTCGGTGCCCATGGCGCCGTTGGTCAGGAAGGTCAGGTAGGTGCCGCCCAGCATCTCCAGCATGCCGAGCACCAGCCCGCCGATGGCGGCGCCGGTGATGTTGCCGATGCCCCCCAGCACCGCGGCGGTGAAGGCCTTGATACCGGGGATGAACCCCACGTAAGGGTGGACCAGGGTGTACAGGAGGCCGAACAGCACCCCCGCCACCCCGCCTAGGAAGCCGCCGATTAGGAAGGTGTAGGTAATGATCACGTCGGGGTCGATGCCCATCAGGCTGGCGGTCTGGGCGTCCTGGGCCACCGCGCGAATCGCGATCCCCAGCTTGGTTCTGTGGACCAGCCAGTTGAGCCCGTAGAGCATCGCGAAGCTGATCACCACGACCAGGATCGACTTCATCTGGATGGTGAGGCCCAGGTCGCCGAAGATGGTGGTGCGGTAGATCACCGCCGAGAGCAGGGTGAGGACCAGCGCGGCGATCCAAAGCCCTCTCGAGGCCTTCCGTGAGATGCCCTGGGTGCGGGTGACGGTGCGGTAGATCCAGTAGAAGAAGTAGGCCACCACCCAGAACACCAGCCAGAGGGTGAGCAGGATGATCAACGAGCCGAGCAGGTTGGGGAGGGTATAGGTGGCCTCAAAGACCTCGAAGGAGGGGTAGCGGCGGTAGAAGGCGTTGTGCCAAAGCCCCTCGATTAGACGCACCAGGTCCTGGAGGAAGAACGAGGCGCCGATCGCGGTGATCAAGGGGACCAGCCGGTTGGTGGTGCCGCGTTTTCGAAGCGGCCGATAGGCCAGCCGCTCGACCAGGATGGCCACGATCGCGGCCACCGTACCGCCGATCAGGATGGCCAGGGCAAGGAGGATAAAGGGGTTCGCGATCGCCCCTTTTAATAAAATGAAAGTTTCCGCCCCGGCCACCGCACCGGACATGAAGATCTCCGAGTGGGCGAAGTTGATGAGCTCGAGGACGCCGTAGACCATCGTGTAGCCGAGCGCGATCATGGCGTACACGAAGCCAAGGATCAGCCCCTCGAGCAGCACACTGGGCAGGAGCTGGATCAGGACTTCGAGCAAGGGGCACCTCCGGACGACGGGTAAACGCGCATAACGATGTATAACTTAGCACACCCCGGCGGAGCCGAAAGGGTGGGGGGCGCTGGGCGCCCCCCACGTGGCTTCACACCCGGGTTCCGGTTACCGGATGGCCTTGCACTTGGTGGCCGGGGCGGGGAAGGAGATCACCTTCACCACCTTGCCGGGGTACTTGGCCTCCTCGAGGTGGACCACGAAGTAGTCGGCCTGCTTCCGGTCACCCTTGTAGTCGAACTCGACGTGCCCGGTGACGCCCTCGAGGGTGGTCTGCCGGATCAGCATCGAGAGCTCGGCGCGGGTCGGGGCCCGATGGGCGTAGCTGATGAAGTTCTTGAGGGCCTTGATGATCACGTTGGCCGAGTCGTAGCCATAGATCGCGAAGGACTCGGGGGCCTTACCGAACTTCTCCTCAAACTTCTTGGCCATCGCCTTGGCCTTGGGGTACTGGTCGATGGGACCGGCGACGGTGGTGTAGTAAACCCCCTTGGCCGCCTGGCCGGCGATCTCCACGAACTTCGAGGAGTCGAGGCCGTCGGGGCCCATGAAGGTGGCCTTGATGCCCCGCTCGCGCATCTGCTTGAGAAGCACCGCGCCCTGGTTGTAGATGCCGCCGAAGTAAACGAAGTCGGGGCGCTTGGCTTTCATCTGAAGAATGAGGGCCTGGAAGTTGGACTTCTCCTCGGTGCCGGTGAAGCCCACCACCTGGGCCCCGAGCTCCAGCGCCCGCTTCTTGAACTGCTCGGCGATGCCCTGGCCGTAGGTGGTCTTGTCGTGAATGATGAAGATCCGCTTGGCTCCCAGGGTTTTCACCGCGAAGGTGGCGCCGGCCGGGCCCTGGACGTCGTCACGGCCCACCAGGCGGTCGATGTCGAGGTAGCAACGGTCGGTCACCGCCGGGCCGGTGTTAGCCGGCGAAACCATGGGCAGCTGGTAGTCCTTGTAGACCTCGGACGAGGGGATGGCCACGCCGGTGTTCAGGTGGCCGACGATGGCCAGGATCTCGGGGTCGGTCACCAGACGACGGGCCACCGCCACGCCCACGTCGGGGTTGGCCTGGTCGTCCTGCGGCGCCAGCTCGAGCTTGAAGCCGAGCTTCTCAAACTCGGGCTGCGCCTCCTCGATGGCGAGCTGGGCGCCGAGCTTGATCATCTCGCCGAGCGCCGCCTGCTCACCGGAGAGCGGCGAGACGGTGGCAATCTTGATCACTTTGCCCTGGGCGAAGGCCAGGGCGCCCAAAGCCACAACCGCTAGCCACAACGCTTTCTTCATATCCCCCTCCATCTCTGCGAGTTCTTCATGTCTCGCAGGGGCATTTTACAAAAAAATGCACCGGCCCTGTCAAGAAAATCCTCCGGCTAGTACTTGATGAGGTAGCGCTCGAGCTCCCAGGGGTGCACCGTGACCCGGTAGTCCTCCCATTCCAGCCGCTTGGCTTTAAGAAAATGCCGGTAGATCGGCCGACCCAGGGCTTCCTGGATCACCGGATCCCGCTCCAGCGCGTCCAGGGCCTGCCGCAGGGTGCCCGGAAGCTCCTTGATTCGGTGCCGGCGGCGGTCGCGGACGCTCATTTCGGCGATGTCGCGGCGGATGGGGGGCGGCGGCTCCAGCCCCTGCCGTAGCCCGTCTAAGCCCGCCGCCAGGATGGCCGCCAGGGCAAGGTAGGGGTTGGCGCTAGGGTCAGGGGTGCGGAGCTCGGCCCGGGTGCCCACCCCGCGGCGGGCCGGTACCCGGATCATGGCGGTTCGGGTGGAAACCGACCAGGCCACGTTGGTGGGGGCTTCGAAGCCCGGGGTGAGCCTTTTGTAGGAGTTGACCAGGGGGTTGGTGAGGGCCAGGAGGGCGGGGGCGTGTTCCAACAGTCCGGCGATGAAGCGGCGGGCGGTGACGCTGAGCTGGTACTCGGCGCCAGGATCGTAGAAGGCGTTCTCGCCGTTTTTAAATAGCGAGAGGTGGATGTGCATGCCGGAGCCGTGGAGCCCCACGATGGGTTTGGGCATGAAGGTCGCGTGGAGATTGTGAAGGAGCGCCACCCGCTTTACCACAAACTTGAAGGTGGTGATGCGGTCGGCGGTGGTCAGGGCGTCGGCATAGCGGAAGTCGATCTCGTGTTGGCCGGGGGCGACCTCGTGGTGGGCGCCTTCGATCTCAAAGCCCATGGCGGTGAGCACGTTGACCATGTCCCGTCGGGCCTCCTCGCCCTTGTCCAGCGGGGCCAGGTCGAAGTACCCGGCGTCGTCGTGGGTGGCGGTGGTCGGGAGACCTTCCCGGTCCCTTAGAAAGAGGAAGAACTCGGGTTCCGGACCGGCGTAGAGACCGTCGTAGCCAAGGGCTTGGAGCGCCGCAATCTGGCGCTTCAGCGCCTGCCGGGGATCGCCCTCGAAAGGGGTGCCGTCGGGTTGGGCGACGTCGCAGATCAGCCGGGCCACCCGGCCCCGGGCGGGGTCCTCGAGGATGTCCGGAAAGATCGCGAAGGTGGCGTAGTCGGGTTTTAAGAGCATGTCCGACTCATCGGCCCGGGCGAACCCCTCGATCGAGGAGCCGTCGAACAGAATCTCGCCGTCGAGCGCTTTTTCGAACTGGCTTTCCGGGACCTCGACGTTCTTGTTGAGACCCAGAACGTCGGTGAACTGGAGCCTGAGGAAGCGGACCCGGTTGGACCGGAGCTCTTTCAGGATCTCGGCCTTGGACAGCCCCATGCCTTTTAGCCTACCATGATCTGAATATTCATTCGCTGGCATACGGCGGCTCTCCGTACCTATTTTTCATTCGTTATGCCGAAAACCCACCGCCAGCTTCCGTCATATGCCCCTAATGGTGTTCTTATGATTCGGATGCAGGGAACAGTTGGTCAAAAATGGGTTGACATTCTTCCAGTGGCCGGGCTACGCTTTGCCTGTAATATTTTGCGCGGAGGTGCGAAACGTGTTTAGGGATGCCAAAGAAGCGGTGAAGTTCATCAAGGAGAAGGGAATCGCCTTCGTCGACCTGCGGTTTTCCGACCTGCCCGGGCGCTGGCAGCATTTCAGCGTCCCCGCCCACGAAGCCGACGAGGCCTTCTTTACCCAAGGCGCCGGCTTCGACGGCTCCTCGATCACCGGGTTCCAGGCCATCAACGAGTCCGACATGCTCCTCCTTCCCGACCTCTCCACCGCCTTCGTCGATCCCTTCGCCGAGCACCCCACGCTGGTGGTGATCGCCGACGTGTTCGATCCGGTGGAGCGGAAGTTCTACGACAAGGACCCCCGCGGTGTGGCCAAGCGGGCCGAGGCCTACCTCAAGGAGACCGGTATCGCCGATACCAGCTACTGGGGGCCCGAGATCGAGTTCTTCATCTTTGACGAGGTGGGGTTCTCCATCGAGCCCCACAACTCCGGTTTCTGGATCGACTCGGTGGAGGGGCACTGGCACAGCTACGAGGGCGGCGACGGCCTCTGGATCCGGCCCAAAGAGGGTTACTTCCCGGCGCCTCCGGTGGACAAGTACCAGGACCTCCGTAGCGCGATGGTGAAAAACCTCGAGGCCACCGGGGTTCGGGTCGAGCTTCACCACCACGAGGTGGCCACCGCCGGTCAGGCCGAGATCGATATTCGCTTCGATACCCTGACCCGTACCGGCGACAACGTCTTTAAGTACAAGTACGCCATTCGCCAGACCGCCGCCGCCGCGGGAAAGACCGTGACCTTCATGCCCAAGCCCCTCTTCGGCGACAACGGCTCGGGTATGCACACCCACCAGTCGCTCTGGAAGGGGGGCGAGCCGCTCTTCTACGACGAGGAGGGTTACGCCGAGCTTTCCAAGCTGGCCATGCACTACGCCGCCGGCCTCCTGGCCCACGGCCCCGCCCTGGCGGCCATCACCAACCCCACGGTGAACTCTTATCGCCGCCTGGTGCCGGGCTACGAGGCCCCGGTGAACCTCATCATCTCCCGCCGCAACCGCTCGGCGATTATCCGGATCCCCATGTACTTCTCCGGCCCCGAGTACCGGAAGTCCAAGCGGATCGAGTACCGCGCCCCCGACCCCTCGGGCAACCCCTACCTGACCTTCGCGGCCATGCTAATGGCCGGCCTCGACGGCATCCGCCGGGAGCTGGAGCCGCCCAAGCCGGTGGACAAGAACCTCTACGATCTCTCGCCCCGGGAGGCCCGCCGGATCAAGACCCTGCCCAAGAGCCTCGACGAAGCCCTGGTCGCCCTGGAGAAGGACCACGACTTCCTCCTTGCCGGCGGGGTCTTTACCGAGTCGATTCTCGAAGAGTGGATTGAGCTGAAGCGGGCCGAGATCGACCAGGTCCGGCTCCGCACCACCCCGGTCGAGTACTACATGTACTATGACCTCTAGCGTCGGAAAAGGGCTGGGGGCCGCCCCATTTGGGGCGGCCCCCAGCTTTGGACCGGTTACTTCTTGATCACGATCCGGCCCTCAACCTTTGGGGCCACCGGCGAGTGGGCCTTGATGTAGTCGATCACTACCTGGGCGAGGAGCTTGCCGTTTCGCTCGTCGATCACCCGGGGGGCGTTTTTGAACATCGTGTACCCGTCGCCCCCGCGGCCCATGTAGTCGTTGATGGCGCAGACGTAGGTCTTGTTCGGGTCGAGGGGTTGACCGTTCACCATGACCTTGAGGATCCGGTGGCCCGCCGGGCGGGTGGGGTCGAAGACGTAGGTGATGCCGGAGACCTGGGGGAAGCGTCCCTTGGTCCGTTCCCACTGGGAGACGCCGTTTTCCAGCGCGGCCAGAAGGTCCTTGCCGCTCACCTTGACGCTAATCACCACGTTACCGAAGGGCAAGATGGCCAGGATGTCCTTCTTGGTCAGCTTGCCCGGGCCGTAGACCTGGTCGGTCCGGATCCCACCGCCGTTTTGGATGGCGCAGTCGGCCTTGGCGTAGGCCCGGATGGCGTCGGCGATCAGGTCGCCGATGTTCGACTCCTGGCGGCGCACCACCTTGCGGCGGGCGTCAAGGGGAACCTTGGTTTCCCCGATCACCTTATTAAGGGCCTGGTCCAGGGCGGCGGCGTACTTGGCCACCACCTTTTGCATGGCCGGGTCTTCCGGGATCGAGGCGTCGACCGTGTACTCGGTGGGAACGACCACCGGCTTGAGCCCAGGGACGGTGAAGACCTTGAGCTGGGCCAGGTGGACCCAGTCGGCCCCGGTTTTCCAGATGAGGGTGCCGTTCACCACCTTCCACATCGGCGCGTGGTCGTGGCCGCCCAGGATCAGGTCGATCTCAGGAACCTTGGCGGCGAGTTCCTCGTCGTGGACCATGTCCATGTGGGTCAGGGCGATGACCACTTCGGCCCCTTTGGCCTTGAGCATCTTGGCGTACTTGCGGCCGGTTTCGACGAAGTCCAGGTACTGGGCGTCGGGACCGGGGCTGGTGAGCTCAAGCCAGTTGTCGATAAGCCCGATGATCCCCACCTTGACCCCGTTCCAGTCAACCATTGCCCAGCGAGCGGCGCCGGCGAGGGGGCTGCCGGTCCGCTTGTTGAGCAGGTTGGTGGCCACCCAGGTAAATTTGGACTCCTTCACCCGTTGGGCCGCCACCTCGGGGCCGAAGTCAAACTCGTGGTTGCCGTAGGTGGCGTAGTCGAGCCCCAGCTGGTTGAAAACGTCGACCATCTGCTTGCCCTTGAAGACGCTTGACATGGTCGAGGGGCTGAAGGCGTCGCCGGAGAAAAGGATCAGGTTGGCCTGCCCCCCGAGCTCCTTGATCAGGGTGGCCACCCGGGCGGCCCCGCCGTACTTCCCGTGGTGAATGGGCTGGATCTCGTAGACGTCATTGAAGTGGATGATCGAGAACTGCCCGGCGAAGGCCACGGCCGCGAAGAGCAGCGCGGCCAGACTCCAAACGTACCGCTTCATACCATCACCTCCACCGCCCATTGTAGGCGATGGGGCGGGCTAGACCGACGCCGGGGCGGGGCGGTCCGAGGAGTGGCCGGGGTAGGCCTTGCCCCCGGTGACGTAGGCGGCGGCGTGGTTGGCGGCGGTTGCCGCTTCGCCGAAGTTGACCTGGATGAGCTTGAGCTTGCCGGGGTAGGTGACCGCGTCGCCGGCGGCGTATACCCCAGGCCGGCTGGTCTCCATGCGGGTGTTGACCGCGATCTTGCCCCCCTCCATGGCCAGGCCCCAGTTCGCGATCGGCCCTGGCTTGGTGAGAAAGCCGGCCAGGACCAGCACGGCGTCGACCGGTAGCGTTTCCCGGGTGCCGGATCCCAGGTCCTCGATGGTGGCTTCGTGGACCCAGTCGTCGCCTCGGACCGCTTTCAGGGCGTAGGGGGTTTTGACCGCCAGCTCGCCGCGGCGGGCGGCCTCGAGGAGTTCCCCCACGCTCTTCTCGTGGGCCCGGAAGGTGCGGCGGCGGTGGACTAGGGTGACCCGGGCGACGTTTTTGAGCATCAACGCCCAGTCCACCGCGCTGTCCCCGCCACCGACGATTAGCACCCGCTTGGAGCGGAACTCCTCGGGGTGGCGGACGGCGTAGAAGAGCCCCCGGCCCTCGAGTTCCCTCTCCCCGTCGGCGCCCACCCGCCGGGGTTCGAAGATCCCGAGCCCGGAGGTGACGATCACCGCCCGGGCGGTGTAGGTGTGCCCCCGATCGGTGGTGAGCGAAAAGCCCTCCGGGCTGGCCAGCAGTTCCTGGGCCCGTTCCTCCATGGCGTAGATGGGGCGGAACGGGTCGAGCTGGGCCACCAGTCGGGCCGCCAGATCGGCGGCCTTGATTTTGGGGAAGCCCACCACGTCGTAGATGTACTTCTCCGGGTAGAGGGCCACCAGCTGGCCGCCGGGCTCCGGCAGGGGGTCGACCAGCCGCACGCTAAGGCCTCGCATGCCCGCGTAGAAGGCCGCCGCCAAGCCGGTGGGACCCGCCCCCACCACGATCAGGTCGGTTTCGGTGGCCATACCCTACTCCTTGCGGCGCGCCAGTTCGGCCAGGCCTTTGAGGTCCAGAAGGGTAATCTTGCCGTAGCCCGACTTGATGTACCCCTCGCGGGCAAGCTCGCCCACCACTTTGGTGACGGTTTCCCGTACCGAACCCACCGCCGCCGCCAGGTCGTCGTGGGTTAGCCGGATCAGCGGGCGTCCCTCGGCGTCGCGATCGGCCACGTCGGTTTCCAAAAACTCCAGGAGCGCGGCAGCAATCCGGTTTTTCAGCCGCTGGTTGACCAGGCGCTCGATGCGCCGGTAGCCCTGGTGCAGGGCCAGCACCAGCCGGTGGGTGAGTTCGTTGAAAAGGTCGGGGCCGAGGCCGTCGGGGTCCAGCGCCTCGACCGATACCCGGGTCACCGCCTCGGCAAAGTAGCCGCGTTCGCTGCCGGTGAGCACCTCTTCACCGAAAAAGTCGCCGGGGCGAACGAACCGAAGGGTCAGGGCGTTGCCCTCCTCGTCCACGTGCTGGATCCGGACCAGGCCCTCGCGCACGCGGTAAAGGGGCTCCCTGGGCCCCGGAACCCCGGGGTAGAGGATGACCTCGCCGGGGGCAAAGGCCAGCGTGTCGCGAATCTGTGTCCTAACCACCATTCCCTCCCGACCCCAGGGTAGCACGGTCGGGCTATTTTGTAAACATAGTTGTTACGAAATCCGGGTTGCCTCGGCTAGCCAGGCGAGGTAGGGAGGATGACCCTGCGCCACTGGCAGCGCCAGCACCTCCGGAACCTGGTAGGGGTGGAGCTCGGGCACCCGCTTCATGAGCGCCGCCAGCCTTTCCTCGGTGGTTTTGATAACCAGGAGGACCTCCTCGTCCTCCACCACCTTCCCCTCCCAGCGGTAGACCGACCGGACCCCTGGGACCTGGTTTACGCAGGCGGCGAGCCTTTCCTCTACCAGTTTTCGGGCCAGCTCGCGGCCGGCGTCGGCAGGGGCGGTGACCAGCACCAAGTACGCGTTCATGGCTAATCCTCCACCACCACGAAGGCCGAAACCACCTCGTCCCCTTCGGGGAGGTTCATGAGCTTAACCCCTGAGGTTGCCCGGGAGTAGGTGGGGATGCTGGCGATCCGGGTGCGAATGGCCTGCCCGCGGCGGGAGAGCACCAGGAGGTCCTCGTTGCCCTCCACCGGCAAAAGGGCCACCAGCTCACCGACCTTGGGCCCGGTTTTGAAGCCGATCACCCCCTGGCCGCCGCGACCCTGGCGGGGGTACTCGCCGGCCGCGGTGCGCTTGCCGTAGCCCCGGCTGCCCACCGCCAGGAGGTCCCCCTCCCAGGATTCGGGGATCACCGCCAGAGAGACCACCCGGTCCCCGTCTTTGAGGCGGATGCCGCGGACCCCCTGGCTGGCCCGGCCGGTGGGGCGGATTTCGGCCAGAGCGAAGCGGATGGCCTTCCCGCCGCGGGTGGCCAGCACCACGTCGGATCCGGGCCGCGCGGTGGCCACCGCGATAAGGTCGTCGCCGGCCTGGAGGTGGATGGCAATCAGCCCGGCGCTGTTGAGGTGCTGGTACTCCACTAGGGGGGTCCGCTTCACCGTGCCCCGGCGGGTGGCGAAGACCAGGTCCCCGGGCTCGGTGAGGTCGCGGACCGCCAGCAGGGTGGCCACCTCCTCCCCTTCGGCGAGGGCCAAAAGCTGGCGGACGTGGCTGCCCCGGGCGGCCCGGCCGGCCTCGGGCAGCTCGAAGACGCGGAGGCCGAAAACACGCCCCTGGTTGGTGAAAAAGAGCAGCACCTCGTGCATCTGGGCCACGAAGACGTGGGTGGCCTCGTCCTCGCCCTTGGTGCGGCCCGCCTGGATGCCTACCCCGCCCCGCCCCTGCGCCCGGTAGGCCTCCAGGGGGGTGCGCTTGACGTAGCCGGCGGCGGTCATGGTGATGACCATGGGCTCGTCGGCGATGAGGTCTTCGGGGTTGAACCCCTCGGCGAAGGTGGTGATCACCGTCCGGCGGGCGTCGCCGTACTTTTCGCGGATCGCCAGGAGCTCCTCCTTAATCACCCCCCAGAGCCGGGTTTCGTCCTCGAGGATCGCCCGCAGAAAGCCGATACGCTCCTGGAGTTCGCGGTACTCGGCCTGCAGCCGCTCCCGCTCAAGCCCCACCAGCCGCTGGAGACGCATATCGAGAATGGCCTGGGCCTGGACCTCGGTGAGGCCGAACCGGGCGACCAGCCCCCGTTTGGCCTCGGGGGCGTCCTTGGACGAGCGGATCAGGCGGATGACCTCGTCGATGTGGTCCAGGGCGATGAGCAAGCCCTCCAGTACGTGGGCCCGCTCCTCGGCCTTTCGTAGCTCGAACCGGGTGCGGCGGGTGACCACCGACCGGCGGTGGTCGAGGTAAAGCCGCATCAGCTCCAGCAGGGACAGCACCCGGGGCTCTCCGTCAACGATCGCCAGCAGGTTGACAGTGAAGCTGGTCTGAAGCTGGGTGTGCTTGTAGAGCCGGTTGAGAACGATCTCGGGGTTCGCCGCCCGTTTGAGCTCGATGACCACCCGCATGCCCCGCCGGTCGGACTCGTCACGGAGGGCGGCGATCTCCTCGATCTTCTTGGCCCGGACCAGGGAGGCGATCTGGGCGATGAGGCTGGCCTTGTTGACCTGGTAGGGGATCTCGGTGACCACCAGGGCGCTCTTGCCCTTTTTCTCCTCGATGTGGACCTTGGCCCGCACCTTGAGGCTGCCCCGACCGGTGGCGTAGGCCTCCCGGATGCCCCCCTTGTGGAGCCGGCCCCCGGTGGGGAAATCGGGCCCGGGCAGGATCTTCAGGACCTCGTCCAGGTCGATGGCGGGGTTATCGATCATCGCCACCAGAGCGTCGATCAGCTCGGTGAGGTTGTGCGGCGGCAGGCTGGTCGCCATGCCCACCGCGATACCGGTGGCGCCGTTGGCCAGCAGGTTGGGGAAGCCCGCGGGAAGCACCTCGGGCTCTTCGGCGGTGCCGTCGAAGTTGGGTTTGAAGTCGACGGTTTCCTTGTCGATGTCCCGGAGGAGTTCCAGGGCGATGGGGGAGAGGCGGGCCTCGGTGTAGCGGTAGGCTGCCGGCGGGTCGCCGTCGATCGAGCCAAAGTTGCCCTGGCCGTCGACCAGCGGGTAGCGGAGGTTCCAGTCTTGGGCCATCCGCACCATGGCGTCGTACACCGCTTGGTCGCCGTGGGGGTGGTATTTCTTGATCACCTCGCCGACCACGCCGGCGGACTTGGAGTGCTTGCGGCCGGGCAGGAGGCCTTCCTGGTACATGGCGAAAAGGATGCGGCGCTGCACCGGCTTGAGCCCGTCCCGGACGTCGGGCAACGCCCGGTCCACGATGACGCTCATGGCGTAGTTGATGAAGCTCTGCTTGACTTCTTCGGTAATCTCCACGGGTAGAACTTCGGGCATGGTGCTCCTCGCTTTAAGGGAAACGCGTTCCGAAAGGAACGCAATTCTTTACCTCAAGACCCATTATAACCCAAGGGCGCGCCCGCCCGAATCCCGGGCGGGCGTACTGGCGGCCCCGACGGGACTTGAACCCGCGACCTCCCACGTGACAGGCGGGTGTGCTAACCAAGCTACACCACGGGGCCGCGCTCCAGCTAAGCAGAATACCCCGGGCGATTTAGCCGGTCAACGCCACCAGGTATTCCAGGGCGTACTTGTAGCCTAGGGCTCCGAGGCCGGTGATCACCCCCGCCGTGGCCGGGGCGGTGACCGACCGGCTGCGAAAGGCTTCGCGGGCGTAGATGTTGGAAAGGTGGACCTCGACCACCGGGAGGGGTTGGGCGCGGATAGCGTCCAGCAGGGCGTAGGAGTAGTGGGTGAGGGCGCCGGGGTTCAGAACCATGCCCCGGAAGCCCTCCTCCTCGGCCCGCTGCACCCATTCGACCAGCTGGCCCTCGTGGTTGGACTGCCGGCTGACCACGCTGACCCCAAGCTCGCTGCCCCAGCTCTCCAGGCGCTCCTCCAGCTCCTCGAAGGTGAGGGTGCCGTAGACCTCGGGCTCGCGCCTGCCCAAGAGGTTTAGGTTGGGGCCGTGCAGTACCAGGATCATCTCGCCTCCCGAAACCGCTGGTAGGTTTCCTCTAAAATCTTAGCCTCCACTGGGCGGATGGCAAGCCTCCCAAGCCCCAGGGGGACCACCCAGAAAAGGCCTTCGGCGCGGGCCTTCTTGTCGCGGAGCAGGTAGGGCCAGAGGTCGGAAAAGGCGAGGTCGGGCAGGGGGGCGGGTTCCAACCAGTCGAGGAGCCGCTTCACCTCGTCGACCAGCGAGTCCCCGCCCAGCGCCTCGCCGAGGAGGGCGGCGAAAAGGAGACCGTAGGCCACCGCTTCGCCGTGGCTGAGCCGGTGGTCGGTGGCGGCCTCGAGGGCGTGGCCGAGGGTGTGGCCGAGGTTCAGAACGCGCCGTTCCCCGGCCTCCCGGTAGTCGGCCTCCACCACCCGCACCTTGACCCCGACCGCCCGGGCAAGGTAGGCGGGGAGGTCGGGGTGACCAGGGTGAAGGTCAAAGGGCGCGAGCAGCGCCCGGTCCCCGGCGATGATCCCGTGCTTGAAGGCCTCCACCAGGCCTTCTTTAAAGGTGCGGACGGGAAGGGTGGTGAGGGCCTCGAGGTCGGCCCAGACCGCCTCCGGGGCGTGGAAGGCCCCTACCAGGTTCTTTCCTTCGGGGAGGTTGATTCCGGTTTTGCCCCCCACGCTGGCATCGACGATCGCCAGGGTGGTGGTGGGGTAGCTCCGGTAGGCGATCCCCCTTAGGTAGGTGGCGGCCAGGAACCCCCCCAGGTCGGTGAGGGTTCCGCCCCCCACCACGTAGAGCACCCCGTCCCGGGGAAGGCCGAGCCCCGCTAGCCACGAGAGGAGCTCGCCGTAGGTGGCGAGCGCCTTTGCCCTCTCCCCGCCGGCGATGGCCCGGGTGGCGGTGATGCCGGTGGCCTCAGCGATCCGTCGGGCGTAGTCGGTCACCGCACAGTCGTGGATCAAAGCGGCCGGTCGCCGCTCCCGGGCAGGCCGAAGACCCCGACCCAGCTCGATCTTGTAGGGGGGATTACGCACCTCTATTCGCACGCCACCTCCAGAGTTCTTCCACGATGGCCTGGGCGGTTTCCCGGGGGGAGCGCCCCTCGCTTTCCACGTGGATGGGGGCTTGGCGGTAGAGGTCGGCCCGCTCGGTGAGAAGCCGCTTGATCCGATCCAACGGGTCCTCGCTGTCCAAAAGCGGCCGTTTTCCGGGACGCCGGCTGACCCGTTCCAGAATGGTCTCCGGGCTGGCCCATAACGCCACCACCGGTCCCCGGGACAAAAGCCGGCGCCGGTTTTCGGGGTCGATAAAGGTCCCGCCCCCAAGGCTTACCACCATATAGTCCTTGCCTACCAGTTCGGCCACCGCCTCCCGCTCCAGGCGGCGGAAGGTCGCCTCGCCGAGGTAGCGGAAGATGTCGGGGATGGCCAGACCGGTTTCGCGTTCGATCAGGCGGTCGAGGTCGACGAAGTGGAGCAGGAGTTCCCGGGCCAGCTCGCGACCGATCCGGGTCTTGCCCACGCCCATAAACCCGGTGAGGGCTACCCAGGTGACGGGGCGCTCGACCTCGATCCGCTTCACTTAGTACTCCACCAGCCGTCGGCGGTAGGCGGCGACCCGCTCCCGTATCTCCTCCAGGGTATCGCCGCCGAACTTTTCCAGGTAGGCGGCGGCCAGCGTGATGAGAATCATCGCCTCCACCACCACGCCGGCGGCGGGCACCGCGGTGACGTCGGACCGCTCCCGGGCCGCGTCGGCCGGCTCCTTGGTCACCACGTCCACGGTCGGAAGCGGGCGCATCAAGGTGGCGATCGGCTTCATCGCAGCCCGGATCACCAACTCCTCGCCGGTGGTTATGCCGCCCTCGAGCCCTCCTGCCCGGTTGGTGCGGCGGAAAAAGCCCCGGCCCTCCTCCCAGAAGATTGCGTCGTGGACCTCCGACCCGGGCCTCTCGGCCGCTTCGAAGCCTAGGCCGATCTCAACCCCCTTGATCGCCGGTACGCTCATCACCGCTTGGGCCAGCCGGCCGTCGAGTTTACGGTCCCACTGCACGTGGCTTCCAAGCCCAGGAACCAGGCCACGGACCCGCACCTCCACCACCCCGCCGAGGGTGTCCCCCCGAGCTTTGGCGGCGTCGATGGCGGCGATCATGCGCGCTTCGGACTCGGGGTCGGGAGTGAAGAGCGGGCTTGCGTCGACCCGGTGCTTGTCTTCCCAGCGGAAAGGGCGCTGGATCCGAACGCCCCCGAGGGCGACCACGTAGGCCGCGCTTTCGACCCCGAGCTCGGCAAGAAGCCGGGCCGCCACCGCGCCCACCGCCACCCGGGCCGCCGTTTCCCGGGCGCTGGCCCGTTCGAGGACGTCCCGGAGGTCCTTGTGCCCGTACTTCTGGCCGCCGGCCAGGTCGGCGTGCCCTGGCCGGGCGGCGGTGAGGGCCTTTTTTCGGGGTTCGTTGCCCGGTGCCGGGTCCATGATCTCGGACCAGTTCCGGTGGTCGCGGTTCTCGATCACCAGGGTGACGGGGGCGCCGGTGGTTCGACCCGCACGCACCCCTGAGCGGATCCGGGCCCGATCGGTCTCGATCTGCATCCGGCGGCCCCGGCCATAGCCGCCCTGGCGCCTTTTTAGCCACGGTTCGAGGTCGGACTCGGTGAGGGGAAGGCCGGCGGGCAAGCCGTCGATGATGGTGTACAGGGCCGGCCCGTGGGACTCGCCGGCGGTCAAAAACCGCATGCCCAAAGCCTAGCATGCCCGCGCCCCAAGCGGAAAAAGGCCGGCCGAAGGGCCGGCCCGAAAGGCGGTGGGGTCTTCTTCAGCCGCCGCAGGGTACGGCGAGGGTGCCGGGGCAGGTGGTCGGGGTCACCCGCCGAGCCTTCAGAACGATGATCAGCTCGTTGTCTTCGGTCTCGTCCGAGGTCTGGGAGAACAGCGCCCCCAAGACAGGGATGTCCGAGAGAAGCGGTATTCCCTGCTTGCTGTGCTTGGTGCTGTTTTTGATCAGCCCGCCGAGGACCACCGTTTGCCCGTCTTTGACGCGCAGTATGGTGTCGGAAACCTGCTTGGAGAGCTTGTCCACGTCGCCGTCCACCGGGTTGCGCTCCAGGATGTCGGAGACCTCGGTGTGGATTTTCAGCACGATCTCCCCGGAGTTGGTCACCTGGGGGGTCACCTCAACGATCACCCCGGCGTCGTAGGGGACCTTCTCCACCTTGTTGTCGACCACCCGACGGATGAAGAAGGTGAAGCCCGATTGGATCCTGCCCTTTTGGTTATTGAGCACGGTGATGTTGGAGTCGTTGACCCGCTTGGAGAGGCCCTGCTTTTCCAGGGCGTTCAGGGTGGCGCTGATGTTGAGGGCGGCCAGCGAACGGGTGGCGTCGAAGATCAGGCTGAGCCCGGTGTCGGCCAGCGCCGCAATCAGGTTGCCGCCCGCGGTTTGCCATTTGAGCCCCAGGTTGTTGAGCGTGCTCCGGGTGACCTCCTGGATGCGCACTTGAACGTTGACCTGTTCAACCGGCCGATCCAGCTTGGGGATCAGTTCCTCCACCAGCTTGAGCTGTTCGGCGGTGCCGGTGACGATCAGGGTGTTGGTGCGGGGATCGGCCACGATGCTAACCGTGGGGTTGCCCCCGGCCTCGGCCGGGGCCGTCTGTCCGGGCTGGCCCTGTGCCGCCGCAACCCCCTTGGCCTGGAGCGCTTCCTGTAGCACTTTGGCGAGGTCCTCGGCCTTGGCGTTGGAAAGACGGAAGGTGCGCTGGTAGATGGGCGGCCCTGCTTGGGGGGCAACGTCGATCTTGGCCAGGATGGTTTGAACTTCCTGCTGCTGGGCTTCGGTGCCGCGAACGATCAGGACCTTTTGGCCGGGAACCTGGGCCACCTTGACCCCAGGAACCTGCTGGCTGAGGAACTCCGCGAGTTTGGCGGGGTCGAGGTGGCGCACCACGTAGAAGCGGCGGACGACCGGGGCCTTCTCGGCCTTGGCCTGCGCGGTTTCTGGTGCCACATCGATCCGGGCCAGGAGCCGCTGGACTTCCCGGATCAGCTCAGGGGTGCCTCGCACGATCAGCACCCGTTGGTTGGGCACCCGCACCACCGAGAGCTGGGGTAGTTCGGTCTTCAAAAGTTTGATCGCTTGATCCGGATCGAGGTACTTGAGCGCGATGAACTCCCGCACCACCGCCGGGGCCTTGGGCTTTTCTGGGGTTTTTCCCTGGCCCTGAGCCCGGGCGATGACCTCGGGCGGGGCCACCAGCAAAAGGTCGTCGTCCAGTAGGGCAAAGTCGATCTTGCCGTCGCCGTAGGTTTTGAGCAATACGTTCCAAACCTCGCGGAAGGGTTTTTGTTCGATGTCGAGGCGGATTTTGGTTTTGGTTAGCTCCTCGGGGAGCTTGATGACGGGGGTGAGGCCCACGCTCTTGGCCAAGGCGACCAGCACGGTTTCCAGCGGGTCACCCGCGGTTGAGGTCTTTACCGTGACCGGACGGTCGAACCGCGAGTTGGCTGGAAAACTCCCTGCCAGTGCTAAGGAGAACGCTAAAACCAAGCCGAACGTCCATCGCTTCATACCTATCCACCGCCTCCGTACTCCAGGGTGAGGTCGTGGTCCCCCTCGACCAGCAGCACGCGCTCGGCCGTTACCGCCTTGAGGCGCACGTTGGTGCCGGGGAAACGCTCGCCCACCGGTAGGGTGACGTAGCCGTCCTTGGTCTGGAAGATGGCCACGCTCACCGGACCGAGGGCCACCCCCGAAAGCCTGAGCCCAACCTGCTCGGCCCAGGCCTTGAGGGGGTTGGCGGCCGGGGCCGGGGAGGGCTTGGGCTTGGGTTCGGGCTTGGGCTTTTCCGGCGCCACCTCGCGGGTGACCGGGGCCAGGGTAAGGGGGAGGGTGCCTGCGCCCAGCTGGGCTTCCGGGGGCACCACCGGTTCGCGCCCCTCGGGCGGACGCACCTGGGGGATCGGCACCTTGAGGAGCTCGGGTGCTCCGGTGTTGGCCGCGATCGTGACCGGCTTGGGGGTTTCCTTGGCCGGGGCCGGTTGAGGCGCGGGGGGTTGCTGGGCCGCTAGAATCGCCTGGCGTTTCTGCGGTAGCGGCAGGAAGGGGTTGGGGGGCGCTTCCACCGCCGCCTGGGGAAGGGCCTCGGGGGTTTTCGGCCCCTTGGTCGGTTGGCCCGGGGCGGGCACCTCTTTAGGGGCTTCGGTGACCAGGAAGGGCAACGGCAGGATCTCCAGCGCCCGGGCGCTGGCGCTGGTGGCCGCCTTGGCCTCTCGGGCGGGCACGGGTTTGGGCGGCGGTGCCGGTGGCTGGGCGGTGGCGGGGTTGCCTTGGGTGTAGAGCAGGTACCAGGCGGCCACCGCGGCCACCAGGAGCAGGACCGCCACCAGGATCTTGGTCGAGGTGCTTAGCTTCATGGCTGCTCGCCCTCCCCTCGAGGCCCACGGTAGACATAGAAGCGCACCGTAAGGTTGGCCCCGATCCTGGGGTTCAGCGCGTTTTGCTCGGCCAGCGAGAGGTTCACCCCGCTGATCGAGCTGTAGCGCTTGAGCTGTTCAAGCCGCTTCAGGTAGGCGTAGAGCTCGGGGAAGGGGGCCTCCATCCGGAGGCCAACGTCGATGCTGCGGACCTCGGCGATGGTGCTCTGGGAACGGCTCCGGGTAAGGGTGCTTAGGGTCACCCCGGTTTCCTTGGCGTTTTTGGTAAGCAGGTCAAGCACCTCGTAGAACTTTTCCTCCTCGGGGAGCGCCGCCAAGAACCCCTGGATTTCCCTCTCGAGCTCGCTGATGCGGGCTCGGAGCTGGGGCAGCCGCCGCTTGGCCGCGATCCCCTTGTTGCGTTCCACCGTAAGCCGCTGGATCTCGTCTTGGGTGTCGGCGATGCGCGTTAGGGCCGGCTTGTACCAGAGGAAGTACCATGCGCCGATCAAGGCCACCGCGACACCGATGACCAAAATCGCCAGCGAGCGGGAGTCGAGCCGAGCGAGCGCCTTCACTGCGCCCCTCCCCCTGCTTTGGCCAGCTTTTTCGCGGGCAGCACCATTCCCACCGAGGCACTGAAGGTGTAGATCCGGGTTTTCCTGTCGTAGCTTGCGTTTTGGAAGTTGATGCCAAAGCCCGGATCGTTCTCAAAGGTGTGAACGAAGTCGATTAAGGCCCGGTCGGAGGCGGCTTCCCCCCGGAGGGTGAACTCCACGCCGGCGGGAACCCCGTAAAGGCCCTGGGCCTTTTCCGGATCGATGGTGCGGGCGCTGAGCGAGCGCAGGCTGACCAGGAGCTGGCCGCGCCGGGCCGGCAGGCGGTTGAGGAATTGCGCCAGGTATTCCGACCAGGGGCGGAAGGTGGCCCGCACCTCGCGGGCGACCTTGGCGATGGCCTCAAGCTCGCGCCGGCGTTTTTCGAGCTTGTGGTATTCGTTGATGTACGGGCGAAGGATCTGCACCTCGGCCTGGAGCTGGTCGCGCTGGTCGAGGAGTTTGTTTAGCCGCGCCTGGGTGCCCAGGTGGACGTAGGCGGTGGCGCCGAAGAGGAGGAGCGGTACCACGATCGCGGCGGTCCGCCACCAGTCCGGCCCCGTCCGGCGGCGGAGGCGCTTGGGCAGTAGGTTCAGGTTAACCAAGCTTACTCACCCCCCTGAGCGCCAGGCCCACCGGCACCACGAACTCCGGCCCCAGTTCCTGGAGAAGACCAGCGTCGAAGCGGCCGGTGTCGATCTTGATCGGCTCCCACGGGTCGATCTCGCTGAAGGTGATGCCCAGCGCGTCGGAAAGGAGGCCCTTTAACCCCTTAAGCTTGCTACCCCCGCCAGCGACGAAGGCCTGGTCCAGGCTTTCCTCGCCGAATTCGGACTTAAAAAACTCGAGGCTCCGCCGGACCTCGGTCGTGAAATCAATCAGGATGCCCCGGATGGCGTCGTAGATTTCGGCGGGGCTGGGGCGGTCCTTGGGGGCGTCGAGTTCGAGGAGGGCCTCCTCGTCCTCGGTGGAGAGGGTGGCCAGGGCGTATTCCTTCTTGGTTTCCTCGGCCTGTTCGGGTTCCATACCGAAGGCCCGTGCGATGGCCTGGGTGAAGTCGCGGCCGGCCACCGCAAGCGTGCGGACCAGGAGCGGGCGGTCGCCCTTTAAAAAAACCAGCGAGGACGATTCCCCGCCGACTTCCAGGTAGAGGGTGAGCAGGCCCTCGCCGTTTTCCCGGGTGCCCAGCCGGGCGGCCAGCGGCCGGATGCCGGCGAAGGGTTTGAGGTCCACCACCAGGGGTTCCAGGCCGGCGGCGAATAGGGTTTCCGCCAGCTGGACCACGGTTTCCTCCTTGGCGGCGGCGATCACCACCTCCATTTCCGCCCCTTCCTCGAGCTCCTCGGGGTCGTCGAGGAGGTCGAAGTCGAGGACCACCTCGTCGATGGGGAAGGGGATGTACCGCTCGGCCTCCCAGCGGATGGCTTCCTCGAGCTCCTTGCGCTCCATCCGGGGAACCTTGATGATCCGGGTGTAGGCCACCTGGTTGGCCAAGGCGGTAACCACGTGCCGCTTTTTGGTGCGGGCCTCTTTTACCAGCTCGCGGATTTCCTCGGCTAGGGCGCCGGGTTCGGCGATCAGCCCGTCGTGGAAGAGGCCAGGGGGCGTGGGCCGGTGGGCGAAGCTCCGGAGTTGGGGCCCCCGGCCCCCGAGCTCGACCAGCTTCAGGTTGCTGGCCCCGATCTCCAACCCCATTGCTTCGTACTGGTTTCGTAGAAGATTGCTTAATACCGCGCCCACGCTGCCTCCTCTGCGCCTTCTGCAATTAGCCTACCATGAGCATTCCAAAGCCCTAGGTCATTTGCAAGGCTTCGATGACCGCGTCGGTGAACTCCTCGGTGGTGGCGCGCCCGCCGAGGTCCGGCGTCCGGGGTCCCGTTTCCAGCACCCGGTCGATCGCCGCCTCGATCCGCCTGGCGGTCTCGCCTTCGCCGAGGTGTTCCAGCATCATGGCGGCCGAGAGGATGGTGGCGGTGGGGTTGGCGATGCCCTTTCCGGCGATATCGGGGGCCGAGCCGTGGACCGGTTCGAAGATGGCCGCCCGGTCACCGATGTTTCCGCTGGGGGCGATGCCAAGACCGCCGACCAGCCCGGCGGTGAGGTCGGAGAGGATGTCGCCGAAAAGATTCTCCATGACCAGGACGTCGAAGTCCTGGGGCCGGCGGACCAGCCGCATGGCGCAGGCGTCCACGATAACTTCCTGGATCTCCACGTTGGGGTGGCGTTTGGCCGCGTCGTGCGCGGCCTCCAGGAACAGCCCATCGGAAAGCGGCAGGACGTTGGCCTTGTGCACCAGCGCTAGCCGACCCTTCCTGCGCTCGGCGAGCCGGAGGGCGTACTCGGCGATGCGGTAGCTGGCGTCGTAGGTGATGACCCGGTCGGCGATCGCCACCTTGCCCCGGGCGTAGATCCGCTCCTGCTCCACGTAAAGCCCCTCGGTGTTCTCCCGGACCACGACCAGGTCGGTGCCCGGAACCGAACCCGGGACCGGGTGGTACTTCGCCGGCCGGACGTTGGCGTACAGGTCGAGCCGGCGGCGGAGGTAGCGGATGGCGCCGAAGAACCCGGGAACCTTCTTGGTGGGGCTGGTGGCGGCGCCGAAGAGGGTGGCGTCGGTGGCCAGGATCTTTTCCACCGTCTCCTCGGGTACCGAGGTGCCGTACTTCTCGAAGGTTTCCCAGCCCGCCTCGGCCTCGACGAAGACCAGGGGGAGGCCGGTGGCCTCGAGGACCCGCCGGGCGGCGGGAACCACCTCGTGTCCGATGCCGTCGCCTTCGATCAGGGTAATCCGGTAGGGAGGGTTAGCCATCGCGTTTCACCGCGCCTATCCTACGCCTTCGGCCCTGGCGGCCAAGCTCGTAGGTCGCCAGGGCGACCCCCAGGCCGATAAGCACGTCGCCTACGCTGATCACCTGGTGGGTCAGGGGGATGACGTCGCCGATATAGCGCAGCGGGTCGTCGGGTCTGGCCAGGACGTGGAGCCCGTCGCCGCGCTGGGCCAGGATGGGGATCGCCCGGGGTATGCCCGCCCGGCGCAGGGCGGCCGCGGTGACCGGCATCTGGCCGCCGTAGGCCAGGATCGCCAGGGTGTTGAGGGCAAACCCCGCCGCCACCAGCCAGAGCCCTCTTAGGTGGAGGTTTTTCGCCAGGCCGTAGGCCACCAACCCGAGCGCCAGGAGCTCAAGGCCCCGGCCCCAGGTGGCCGGGTCTAGCCGGCCGGCGAGCGCCAGGCGACGCACCGCGGCCTCGAGCAGGGCGGCGGCGACGAAGGCCCAGCCCGCCCTTAGTTCCGCTTCGGCGTAGTCGCGGGGCCGGACGCCGCCGGCGAGGCCGGCGAGGAATCCGGCGAGGACGCCTCCGATGAATAGGTTCGTAGGAACACCTCCCGGTCGCGCCAGACGGGGTCGCGCTCCCAGAGCTCCTTAAAGAGCGCGACCAGCTCGGGGTCGAACTGGGTGCCGGCGTTGTCGAGCACCTCCTCGAGCGCCGCCTCCGGGGTCTTGGCGGGCCGGTAGGGGCGCCCGGCGGTCATCGCCTCGTAGGCGTCGGCCAGCGCCACGATGCGGGCCCAGCGGTGGATGCCCGTTGCCTTAAGCCCGTCGGGGTAGCCCCGGCCGTCCCAGCGCTCGTGGTGCTGGCGGACGATGGGCAGGATGTCGCTGAAAAGCGGCGCCTTGCTCAAGAGCTCCTCCCCCTTGACCGGGTGCTCCTTGATGCGGGCGAACTCCTCGTCGGTGAGCCGGCCGGGTTTCAGGAGAATGTGGTCGGGGATTGCGAGCTTGCCGATGTCGTGGACCCGGGCCCCGAGCCTTAGCTTATCCCGGTCCACCGCGTCCAGGCCGGCGGCCTTGGCCAGGTCCACCGCGATTGCCGCCACCCGTTCGGAGTGAAGCCGGGTGTGGCGGTCCTTGGCGTCGATGGTGGCCATCAGGGTCTCGACCGTCTGTTCGAAGGCATCTTTCAGGCGAACGAACTCGTCCCAGTGGAAGCGGGCGTAGTAAAGCGGGACCAGGAAGAGAAGCACCGGCCAGCCCCCCCAGCCCCCGAGCACCGGCGGGTTAGCAGTGTAGAGACGGGCAAATAGCAGGGCCACCGGGGTGAGCACCAGGTAGCTGAGGCTCAGCCAGCTGAAGTTGGCCTGCCAGACCCGGAGGAGGGGGGACTCGGTGTAGAGCGCCACCATGTAAGCGACCAGGGTGATGTTGACGAAATAAAACACGAACCCTCCTGCAAGTATGGCGAGCCCGTCGGCAAGGTCACGGGAAAGAGCGAGACCGATAAGGTGCTGGTCTGTAGCGTGGAAAGCCAGCGCTCCCAGCGCGACGCTCAGGGCCATCTGGAGTCGGTTAAACAGGTCGGCGTAGATGGGGTAGGTTCTGTCCCGCAGGAACCGCCGGTTCCAGTTGAAAAAAAACGCGAGCAGGGGGATTACCCAAAGCGGGAAGACCAACAGGGCGGCGAGCAGGACGATGAAGAGCTGGGAGATCGTGGCCTTGAGGGGAAGCCGGATTTGGGTGTTCTGGATCCAGGCGGCGACGAGACCCCAGAAGGCGAGGTCGAGGGGGTTCCCGGCCGGGCGGGGGTCAAGGCGGTAAAGGAGCCAAAGCAGCGGCACCAGGGCCAGCGCCAGGGCCGCGTTGAAAAGCCGGGCCCGGCGGGGGAAAAGGTTGGCCGCGGGTTCCTTGGCCATGGCGCAGTGCAACCATTATACGTTAAGGGAGCGCGGGCTTTCCGCGCTCCCTTCTTCGCTAACGTAGCCCTAGCTTACGGGTCGAAATTGGCGCCGGCACCCGCAGCGATTGCCAACGCGATCAGGCTCATCAGCATTCCGAACAGCTTGGCAAGGTTCCTCTTCATTTCCACTCCCCCTCTCCTCGTGCGCTTCTGGGTTCTTGCCCTTTCGCTAGCTGCATGGTAGCCTTTGCGCAAGGCAACTGTCAATAAGTAAACTAGCTAAACTTTAATATAGTAATGTGTGCTGGGCAATGCTTCGTGCACTACCTGCGTCCAGAAATCGCCGCCGATCGGAAAAGCGGCGGCGGCGGTTCCGCGGTAAATGCCCTTCTGTATCGCTAATTCCAAAATTCCCGCGAGGGAAAATCCTTGGTCATATTTCTTATCGAGCATTTTAGCATCCCCCATTTGGGGGCCCCCGTTTGGGGGTTGACACGGTTTCGCCGGCTCCGGGGGTGCAACATAGAGGCATGCCGTTTCTCTTGCTGCCCACCCTGGGACCCCTGCACCTGGCGCACCCCCGTTACAACGCGGTAACGCTGGTTGAGCTCACCCGGGCCTTCGAACCCGACGCGGTGCTTCTGGCTTCGGTGAGCCCCGAAGGCCTGGCCAGCGGGGCCTGGCGGGACCGCGAGGAGCTCGGCCTTTTCTTCCTCCTGCCCTGGGCCGAACGTTCTGGTGTGCCGGTGGAGGCGATCGGCGATCGGGCCGAGGACCTGGCCGGCGAGGCCGAGCGATTCCGGGACTACCTGGGGGAGATGGCCGCCGGCCGGGTGCATCTCGAGCGGGAGGCGGGGTGGCGGGAGCCGCTCGAGGCCGCCCTAAAAACCCCCCTTACCCCCGAGCGGGCCGGTAGCGAAAGCTTCCTGGAAGCCATCGAGGTCTACCTGAACGCGGTCCGCACCCATTTTGGCGAGGGCCCGGCCACCGGTTTCCGCGAGCTCCGCATGACCGGCGTTGCCGAGACCGTTCGCCGCCGGGGCCCCGGTCGTTACGTGATCTGGGTGGACCTTCTCGATTACCCCGAGCTCCACCGCCGCCTCCCCGAGGCCCAGCTTCCCGGCCCCCACAAGCCCACCGAGGCCGAGCGCCAGCGCGCGGTTCTGGACCGGGCCTGGCAGCTCGCCGAGGAAGACGATCCGGAAAAGCTCCTAAGCGATCTGCAGGCGATTGGCGGCCCCGAAGCCGGTTACCTGGCGGCCCAGCTCTACCTGGCCGCCGGACGGCCTGCGGACGCGCTCGCCCTTTTGGAGCAGGTCGCCGAGGGCGACTTTCAACACCCCGACTACCTGCCGGGCTACCTGCTCGCCCGGTTGGGGCAGCTCCGGGACCTGGTCGGCGA
>WFNN01000194.1 GCA_015488545.1 Thermaceae bacterium
GCCTTTGGTCGGTCCTGCTCGAGGCCGGTCCCCGGCTGGCCGGGGCCTTTTTCCGGGCAGGGGCGGTGGACCGGGTTTCGCTCTTTCTGGCCCCCCTCTTGCTGGGCGAGGGGCGAGGGCTGCTTGAGGGGTTTGACCCCCCGCTCGCCAGGGCGCCGCGCCTTCGCATGCTCGGCGCCGAGCCACTCGGCGGGGACCTCTGGTTGGAACTGGCCTTGCAGGGAGGTGAGGGTTAGCGGTGTTTACCGGACTGGTGGAGGAAGTGGGGGTGGTGCGGGCGGTTCACCCCGGCAGGCCCACCCGGGTGCGGATTGGGGCGCGGTCGGTGCTCGAGGATGCCCGGGTCGGCGACTCGATCAGCGTTTCGGGGGCCTGCCTTACGGTGGTGGAGCTTGGCGACGCCGAATTCGCGGTGGAACTGGCCGAGGAAACGCTACGCCGTACCGCTCCCCGCTGGCGGATCGGTGCCCGGGTGAACCTGGAGCGGGCGCTAAAGGTCGGCGATCGGCTTGGCGGCCACTTCGTCACCGGTCACGTGGACGGGGTGGGGCGGGTGGTGCGCTTTGATCGCCGACCGGGGGCCACCGACCTGTTCGTCGAGGTGCCGTCCGGCCTCGAGCGGTACCTGGCCGAGAAGGGCTCGATCGCCATCGATGGGGTGAGCCTCACGGTGGTGTCGGTGCGGGGCCGGGTCTTCTCGGTGACCCTGATCCCCCACACCCTTAACGCCACCACCCTGGGCGAACTCCGGGTGGGGGATCCGGTCAACCTCGAGGTGGACCTGCTGGCCCGTTACCTGGAGCGGCTTATGGAGGCAAGATGATCGCGAAAATCGAGGACGTGCTGGAAGCGTTTAAGGCCGGCCGCCCGGTGATCGTGGTGGACGACGAGGACCGCGAGAACGAGGGCGATTTGATCTTCCCCGCCCAGTTTGCCACCCCTGAGCTGGTGAACTTTGCCCTGAAGGAGGCCCGCGGGCTCCTCTGCGTGGCGCTGACCCCGGAACGGGCCGAGGCGCTGGGCCTGCCCCCCATGGTGAAGAAGAACGCCGATCCCCACGGCACTGCCTTCACCGTGAGCGTGGACGCGGCCGACGCCACCACCGGTATCAGCGCTTTCGAACGGGCTCGTACGATTCGAATTCTGGCCGACCCCGAGGCCAGCGCCTCGGACCTGCGGCGGCCGGGCCACGTTTTTCCCCTGATCGCCCGCAGGGGCGGGGTGCTGCGCCGGGCCGGCCACACCGAAGCGGCAGTGGACCTCGCGCGCTTGGCTGGGCTGTTTCCCGCCGGGGCGTTGATTGAGATCATGAACGACGACGGCTCCATGGCCCGGATGCCGGACCTCGAGCGCTTCGCCGAGCGTCACGGCCTCCTGATCGCCACCATCGCCGATCTTATCCGCTACCGTCTGGAAAAGGGCGACCGTTTCGTCACCCGCGAGGCCGAGGCCCGGCTTCCCACCACCTACGGCGAGTTCACCATCGTCGGCTACCGCGACCGGACCACCGGGGAAGAGCACGCCGCCCTGGTCATGGGGGATCTTTCGGGGGACGAGCCGGTGCTGGTGCGGATGCACTCGGAGTGCCTGACCGGCGACGCCCTGCACTCGCTGCGCTGCGACTGCGGCTTTCAACGGGACCTGGCGATGAAAAAGATCGCCGAGGAGGGCCGCGGCGTGCTCGTCTACCTGCGCCAGGAGGGGCGGGGGATCGGCCTGGTGAACAAGATCAAGGCCTACCACCTCCAGGACACCGGCCTAGATACGGTGGAGGCGAACCTCGCCCTAGGGTTTCCGCCGGACCTACGGGATTACGGCGTTGGGGCCCAGATCCTCTACGATCTCGGCATCAAGAAGGTTCGCCTTCTGACCAACAACCCTCGCAAGATCCGAGCGCTTTCGGGTTACGGGATCGAGATCGTCGAACGGGTTCCCCTGCGGGCAGGGGACAACGAGCACAACCGGGACTACCTCAGGACCAAGAAGGAGAAGCTGGGGCATTGGATGGAGTAGTAGGGCTTGTAGCTTATGGCCTGAGGCTTGTGGATGGGGGATAGTTTTTTCTACGAGCCACGAGCTAACCGGAGGTTCTTATGCTCGAGATCAAGGGCAACCTGAACGCCAAGGGGGTACGGCTTGGCATCGTGGTGAGCCGGTTCAACGAGCTCATCACCAAGGAGCTCCTTTTCGGGGCGGTGGAGGCCTACCGCCGGCTGGGCGGCGACGAGGCCGACCTCGTGGTGGTATGGGTCCCGGGGGCGCTGGAGCTGCCGCTTGTGGCCAAGAAGCTAGCGGAGCGGCCCGACATCCACGCGGTGGTGGCGATCGGGGCGGTGATTCGGGGCGCCACCTACCATTTCGAGGTGGTCGCGGGGCAATCCGCTGCCGGGCTCATGAAGGCGCAGCTGGACACCGGCACCCCGATCGTGAACGCCGTGCTCACCACCGACACCGTCGAGCAGGCCCAGGAACGGGCCGGGACCAAGGCGGGCAACAAGGGCGCGGACGCGGTGATGGCGGCGATTGAGCTCGTGCGCGCACTCGCGGAGGTAGGGGGCGGGAGGTAGGGGGGTAGGTTTAAATCGATTCCCACCATCTACCTCCCACCCCCCTACTTCTGCTTGCAGCGAACCACCAACACCGGGGTCTCGACCCTTCGCAGCACCCCCTCGGTGACCGAGCCCAAAAGGAGGCGGTCGATACCGCTCCGGCCGTGCGTGCCCATCACGATCATGTCGTAATTCGGCGCGCGCTCGGCGATCTCCTGAACAGGGTGGCGGCCCTCGACCAGGAGGGTCTGGCAGGCCACCCCGGCCTTTTCGGCCATGCCCTTGGCCCGCTCGAGGGCCTCCTTGGCCGCCTTCTTCAGGTCCTCCACCAGCTCAAACGCGTAGGGCACGGCCTCGGGGGTGACCCAGAGGGCCTCCATGGGGTTTTCGATCACGTAGAGGAAGTCGACCTCGGCCCCCAGCTTCTGGGCGCACTCCAGGCCCTTCTCGATTGCCTGCTCGCTGCACGGGCTGCCGTCGGTGGGCATGAGGATCCTCTTCATGGCGCCTCCTTTCCTTTAGCTACTATTCTAGCCGCCGTCCGCGGGGCTTTTCGTATACTCGGCCCGTGGCGACCATCCGCACCGAAACCTTGCCGAACGGGCTTGTGCTCGCGGTGGAAGAGCAGCCGGCGAACGCGGCAGCCGCGTTCAGCCTGCTGGTTCCCGCCGGAGCCACCACCGATCCCGAGGGGCAGGAGGGTGCCTCGGCGGTTTTGGAGCGCTGGCTCTGGAAAGGGGCGGGTCCCTACGACGCCCGGGGCTTCGCCGAGGCGCTCGACGACCTGGGGGTTCGGAGAGGGAGCGCCGCCGGGGTGGAGTACACCACCTTTTCCGCCGCCCTCCTGCCCGAGGTCCTGCCCCAGGCGCTCGAGCTTTTTGCCGAAATGGTCCTCCGCCCCCGGTTGGAGGAGGGCACCTTCGATAGCGCGCGGAGGGCGGTGATCGAGGAGCTCGCCGCCCTCGAGGACGACCCTCCTAAAAAGCTCTTCGTTCGCCTGCGGGGGGAGGTCTTTAAAAGCCCCCACCGGCGGGTGGTGGAGGGCAGCCGGGAAAGCCTCGAGCGGATGAGCGCAGCAGACGTACGATCCCTTTTCGCCCGGCGGTACCGTCCGGAGGGCGCGATCTTGGCGGTGGCCGGAGGGGTGCGCTTCGCCGAGGTGCGCGAGGCGGTTCTTCGGGCTTTCGGCTGCTGGGGCGGGGAGGCCGCGCCGCCGCCCGAGCCCAGGACCACCGAACCCCATGCGGCCTTCTGGTCCGAGGACACCGCGCAGGTGCAGATTGGTCTTTACTACCGGGACGTTTCCCCGGATTCCGAGCACTTCTACCCCGCCCGGCTGGCGGCCCAGGTGCTTTCCGGCGGGATGGCCAGCCGGCTCTTCACCGAGGTGAGGGAAAAGCGGGGGCTGGTTTACGCCGTTTACGCGAGTCCCGGCGCCTTTCGGGGGTTCGGTTACCTGGCGGCCTACGCCGGCACGACCCCGGAGCGCGCCGAGGAAACCCGGCGGGTTCTGAAAGCCGAGATCGAACGCCTCGCCGAGGGGGTGAGCGAGGCCGAGTTGGCGCGGGCCAAGATCCGCACCAAGAGCGCGCTTGTCATGCAGTCCGAGAGCGCCCAGGCCCGGGCCGGGGGCATGGTGCGGGACATCTTCCTTTTGGGGCGGGTGCGGAGCCTCGAGGAAATCGCGGCCGGGGTCGAAGCGGTGACCCTTTCTCGGCTGAACGACTTTCTCGCTTCGCACCCCTACCGCGACCCCTGGGAAGGGGTACTGGGCCCGAAAGGGGGGGAGGGATGATCCGCTTTCACGAGACCCGGCTCGCCAACGGCCTTCGGGTGATCCCCGAGGTTAACCCGGAGGCCAGGAGCGCGGCGATGGGCTACTTCGTTCGGACCGGTGCACGGGACGAGACCCCCGAGGAGTCCGGGGTGAGCCATTTCCTCGAGCACATGGTCTTTAAGGGGCCGGAGGGGATGAGCGCCGAGGAGGTCAACCTGGCCTTCGACGCCTTGGGTGCGCAGTACAACGCGTTTACCTCGGAGGAGAACACGGTTTTCTACGGCGCCGTGTTGCCTGAACTCCTCCCCGATCTGCTTTCGCTCTTTTCCCGCCTGATGCGCCCGGCCCTCAGGGAGGAGGATTTTGCCACCGAGAAGAAGGTGATCCTCGAGGAGATCGCCCTCTATGCCGACCGCCCGGACTTCGTGGCCTACGAGCGGGCCCGCGAGCACTACTTTAAAAACCACCCCCTGGCTAATCGGGTGCTGGGCACCGAGGAAAGCATCCGGGCCCTCACCCGGGATCAAATGGCCGCCTACCACGACCGACGCTACCGCACCGGCAACCTGGTGCTGGCCTTTGCCGGCAACCTTGACTGGGAACGCATAGTGGACTTGGCCGCCAGGCTGACCGATGGCTGGCCGGCAGGGGAACCGGGGCGCAGCTACCCGCCGTTTTCGCCTCCAAGGGACGACATACGCGAGGGGTATTCCCGGGCCCGCCAGCTTTACCTGGTCGGCCTTTTTCCCGGCTACGCCGCCCAAGACGATCGCCGCTACGCCGCCAGCGTGCTGGCCTCGATTCTGGGGGACGCGGGGAACAGCCGACTGCACTGGGCCCTGGTGGACAAAGGGCTGGTCGAGCACGCGTCCGCCGGCCACGAGGAGAACGATGGCCTGGGCAGCTTCTACGTCTACGCCGCCGCCCGCCCGGAGAACGAGGAGGCGGTCTACCAGGCGGTGCGTGAGGAGCTTGGCCGACTGGCCGACGATCCCCCGGGTGAGGAGGAACTGGCCCGGGCCAAGACCAAGGCCAAGACCCAGATCGTGTTCGCTGGCGAGACCCCTATGCGGCGCCTCTTCCACCTGGGGCTTTCCTACGTGTACGCCGGGCGCTACATTTCCCTTTCCGAAGTGCTCTCCCGTATCGAGGCGGTGAAGCGGGACGACCTGGCAGCCCTTCTGGCCGAGCGTCCCTTTGATCGGGGGTTGTTTTTCCGCCTTGCGCCTGCCGGGACCTAGCCGCGATGCCCCGCTGGCTGGCTCTATTCTGGATTCTCCTTCTCCTGGCCGGGGCCCAGGAAGACCTGGGCCGGGCGGTCTTTGATGCCGCCAACCGGGCCCGGCTAGCCCACGGGCTTTCGGCCCTAGCATGGGACGACCGGCTTTACCGGGCGGCCCAGGCCCACGCCGAGGACATGCTTCGCCGCCGCTACTTTGGCCACGTGGGCCCGGGAGGGCCGAGCCCGGAGGAGCGGCTATGGCGGCAGGGGATGTACGCCCTTAAGGTGGCGGAAAACCTCTACGAGCTGGACGGGCCTTACCTGCCGCTCGACTTTGCCGAGCGGGCGGTGGAGGGATGGCTTAAAAGCCCAGGCCACCGGCGGAACCTGCTCGAACCCCGATTTACCCACATGGCGGTGGCGGTGCTCGCCCGGGGAACGCGCTACCTGGCGGTGCAGGAGTTCGCCTACGACCCCTTTGCCCTGGTGGTCCGGCTGGGACCGGTGGTGGCTCGCCCGGTGCGCCTGGTCGAGCTCAAGGGGGTCGCCACCCGTTCCGTGGCGTTGCTTTTCCGCGGGTACCGCCTGGCGGGCTTTGGCCCTGGGCCGGTGGCGGGGAGCTGGGTGCTGCCGGTGGACGAGGCGCCGGTGCTGGTGTTCCGGCAGGGAACGAGCTACTACCAGGCCCGCTGCCCGGCCGACTGCCGCCGGCTTGGGGTGCAGCTTAAGGTCGTGGACCGGCGGCTGCCGGCCCGGCAGGTCGCCCTTCGGCTTTCGCCAGGGCGTTATCGGCTAGCCTTTGGAGAGACGCCGGTGCCCTACCGTGCGATGGATGGCGCCGCCGAGCTGACGGCGCCCCTGGCTTGGGGATCCCTCTGGGTTGGTCGGGGGGATACGCTCTACTACCGAATTCCCCTTCGCCCTTAAAAAGGGCGGCCGGGCCCCTTTAAGGGGCCCGGTTTGGCGCGCTTCGTTAGGCCCGGGCGGCGACGTAACGGTGGCGGGTGGCCTGCAGCACCCACACCAGCAGGAGCGCGAGAACGCCGAGCGCAATGTAGACCGTAAACCCAAGCGGGTAGCCTTGGACCTTGCCGTAGGCCTTCACGAAGTAGCCCATGATCGGCGGTACCACGAAACCGCCGAAGGCCCCCAGGCCACCGACCCAACCCGAGGCTCCACCCACCGCGTCGGGGACGTAGAAGGGCACCATTTTAAAGACTGCTGCGTTGCCCACCCCCATGCCAAACCCGATCAGGGTCTCGCCAAGCAAGGCGGGCAGGAAGCTATGGGAGAAGGTCATCACCAAGGCCCCGACGAGTACCGCGCCGAAGGCCAGGTAGGCGGTGCGCTCGCCCCCGATCTTGTCCGAGAGCGAACCGCCCCAGATACGGATGAGCGAGGCCAGGATCGAGAAGTAAGCGGTGAGGTAGGCGGCGAGCCGCACTGGTTGCCCGAAGAGCTCGCGCCAGTAGGTGGGAAGCCAGGCGGTGAGGGCCAGGAAGCCCCCGAAGGAGGTGAAGTAGAGCGCCACCAGCACCCAGTTCCGCCAGTTTTTAGCGGAGATCAGCAGGGTATCCAGGATCGAGCCGGCGGGGAAGATCTCCTGGCCGTGCTGCCGGGCAATCTCCTTGGCTTCCTCGGGGGGAAGCCCCTGCTTCAAGAGCTGGAAGTACGGGGCGCCGTAGCCAATGAAGATAAAGATCACGGTGCCGAGGACCAGGAGCCCGGTCCATGCCGCGTAGGCGCCCAGGAGCCCCCAGGCGGCCAGCGCCGCGGGGAGGAGGAAGGTGAAGATGCCTGGGGCCAGGTTGCCGACGCCGGCGTAGGTCCCGAGCGCCCAGCCCTGGCGGGACTGGGGGTACCAGTACGAGACCATGCTGATCCCCACCGAGAAGGTGGCGATGCCGCAACCGGCGAGGAAGCCGAGAAGGAGGAGCAGCGGGAAAAGGCCAGCGTTTAGGTTATCGGGGTAGTAGGCCACGATCAGGCCGATCAGGCCCAAAAGCCCGAGGATCGCGAGCCCCAGGAGGCTGAGCATAGGTTTGCGGCCGCCGTCGGTGTCCACCCAGGCCGAGAAGGGGATGCGAAGCAGCGATCCCGAGAGCATGGGCATGGCGACCAGGAGCCCTACCTGAACCGGGTCGAGCCCCATGGCTTCCTTAAAATTCTTGGCGGTGACGTTAAAGAGCGCAACCGCGGCGAAGCCTACGAAGAAACCGATGGTGGCGGCGATCAACGCCTCGCTGGGGTTGGAGTGAATCCTGTAGTTCTTGGTCATTCCGACACCTCCTTTAAGCGCCGGGTTGGGTGAACCGGCGACGAACCCAGATCACGATCTGCCAGGGGCGGATCAGGTAGCCGAGGGGGATGGTGATGATGTGAACCAGCCTTGAGAAGGGGAAAACCGCGAGCAAAAGCCAAAAGTTGAAGACGTGCCACTGGAATGCGAACGGCATGTCGGCGACCAGATCGGGCCGGGGGCGGAGCATGAAGATGCTGGCGAGGTAGGGGCTCATGGCCCCGGCGAACCAGGCGGTACCGTAGCGGTAAGCGAAGGCGGTGTAGACGCCGGTGGCTACCGAGACCAGGACCAGGAGAAGAACCACGTAGTCCATAACGGTGGCGGTGGCGCGCACCTTGCTGTGGGCCAGCCGACGCAGGGTCAGCACCACGATCCCAGCCAGGGTCCAAAGCCCCAGGGCGAAACCGGTGACTTCGAGGAGATAGAGCCTGAGCGGGCTCTTGTCCCAGGCCAGGATCGCACCCGGGAAGAGCCAGGCGATCAAGTGGATGGTGAGGATGATGGTGATCCCCCAGTGGAAGGGGATCGAACCCCAAAAGAGCAGGCGACGCTCCAGCAACTGGCTGGAGATCGCCGAGACCGAGAACGGCCGGTAGGCGTAACGGTAAGCGGTGACGACGACCGCCAGCACCAGCGCCACGTAAGGGAAGATCTCGAAGAGGAGCACGTTCCAGTTCATGCCTTCCTCCTTTCGTGCTTGGGGGCGGTGAGCAGGAGGGCCTCAAGCAGATGGCGGTACGGGCTCGTTCGATCGAAGACCGCCAGATCCTTTTTGAGCCGGGCCACCGCCGGTTCGTAGATCTCGACCAGCTCGGGGAGCGGTTCCTCGGTGCGGGCGAGGTAGCGGAGCACCGGGACCAGGTGGTCGGGGAGCTCGCCGCCCAGGTCGACGCCGAGCCGATTCATCTCCCGCTTGAGCGCGGCCATGAAGTCCCCGCGGCGGTAGCTTTCCCCCCAGACCACGTACCCGATGTAGGGCACCAGTTTGGGGTTCATGTCCAGGGTGGCGGTGTAGAGCTCCTCCCACTGGGAGAGGGGAAGCTTTTCCACCTCGGCCACAAACCGGGCCAAGGCTCGCTTGGCCGGGCCCTCGGGAAGGCCGGCAAGCGCTTCCCTAAGCTCCTCGAGCAGGCCTTCCCGAGGGTAAGTAAAGGCGAGGGCCAGGGCTTGGTACATCTACTCCCCCCGCACCGGTGCTTTGAGCTCGCCGAAGCCCACCTGCCCCTTACGTTCCAGGGGATCGTTCCAGGCCTCAATGGCGGCTTCGCGGTGGTAGGGCGGGATAACGAAGCGTTCCTCGAGGGTGGGTTGGGTGGTGAGCCGGTAGATCGCTTCGGCGGTTTCGGGGTCGAGTCCCACCTCCTTAAGGGCTGCCTCGGCTTCCGGGGTGAGCTTTCCGTCCACCGTCTCCGCCCGTTTGAAGATGCGGACCGCCAGGAGCTTTTTGAGCACCCGTTCAATGATCTTCGTGTTGCCGGCGGCGAAGAGGTTGGCCAGGTACTCGACCGGGAGGCGGGCTTTGGAGAGGTCGGCGAAGAGCTCGAACTCCGGCCCCTTGGTGTCGAGGGCAAGGTTCAGAGTTTTGTTCTCCACCACCCCCATGACCGGCGAAAGCGGCGGGATGTAGAACATCATGGCCAGGGTCCGGAACTCGGGGTGGAGGGGAAGGGCGATCCGCCACTCCTTGACGAACTTGTAGACCGGGGATTCCTGGGCCGCCTTGATCCAGTCGTCGGTGATGCCGTTTTGCTTGGCGGCGGCGATAACCTCCGGGTCCGTGGGGTCGAGGATGGCCTCGAGCTGGGCCTCCACCAGCTGGTCGTCGGGGACCATCGCCGCCTCGGGGATGCGGTCGGCGTCGTAGAGCAGCACCCCCATATAGCGGATCCGGCCGACACAGGAGTGGGCGCAGGCCGGGGCCTGCCCGGTTTCCAGTCGCGGGAAGCAGAGGATGCACTTCTCGCTCTTGCCGGTCGACCAGTTGTAGTAGACCTTCTTGTACGGGCAGGCGGCCACGCACATCCGCCAGGCCTTGCACTTGTTCTCGTTGACCAGCACCACGCCGTCCTCGCCCCGCTTGTAGATCGCTCCCTGGGGGCAGGCGGCCACGCAGGCCGGGTTCAGGCAGTGGTTGCAGATCCGGGGGAGGTAGTTGAAGACCACCCCCTCGATTTCCTCGAGCTGGGCCCGCACGTTGTCGGGCACGCCCTCGAGGTTCTTATCGTTCCTGGCGTAGATGTTGGATCCCGACAGGTCGTCGTCCCAGTTGGGGCCGGAGTCGATCTCGATCTCCTCCCCGGTAATCATCGAGATCGGCTTGGCGGTGGGCTGGTCGTCGCCTTCCGGGGCGGAGAAAAGGTCGCCGTAGCGGAAGGTGAAGGGGTCGTAGTAGTCCTTGAGGTCGGGAAGCGCGGGGTTGAAAAAGAGCCGGGTGAGCCCCTGGGCCTTGTTGTGGAGCCTCAGCTTGAGCTCACCGCGGCCGTCGTACTCCCAGCCCCCCTGGTAGTACTCCTGGTCCTCCCAGCCGGTCGGGTAGCCGGTTCCCGGCCGGGTTTCCACGTTGTTCCACCACATGTACTCGGTGCCCTTGCGGTCGGTCCAGAGGTTTTTGCAGGCCACCGAGCAGGTGTGGCAACCGATGCACTTGTCCAGGTGGAACAGCATGCTCATGTGGGTGCGAACGTTCATCATCCCCTCCTAGAACTCCGGGCGTTCGATCCGGCGGATGTAGACCCAGGTGTCGCGGTTGACGCCGGTGGGGCCCCAGTAGTTGAAGAAGTAGGTGAACTGGGCGTACCCCCCGTTCATCAACACCGGCTTCAGGCGGGCCCGGGTGATCGAGTTGTTCATCCCGGCCCGTTTCTTCCGCAGGGGGGACTTGGGAATGCCCACCGTCCGCTCGGTGGCGTGGTAGACGAAGACCGTCCCCCGGGGGATGCGAGCCGAGGTGATGACTCGCTGGACGAAGACCCCGTTGTCGTTGAAGAGCTCCACCCAGTCGTTGTCCTCGATGCCCATTTCGGCGGCGTCCTTGTCGTTCATCCAGACCGGGTAGCCGCCGCGCGACAGGGTCATCATTCGGTGGTTCTCCGAGTAAGTGGAGTGGATCGACCACTTCCCGTGGGGGGTGATGTAGTTCATCAGCCGCCCCTGGGCCTCCTTCTTGCTGACCTCGGTTTCCATGAGCTCGGTGACGTCGGGGCGAGGCTTGTAGGTGGGCAGGTGCTCGCCCCAGGCCAGGTAGCCCGGGTGATCGAGGTAGAAGTGCATCCGCCCGCTTAGCGTGCGCCAGGGCACCAGGCGCTCGACGTTCAGGGTGAAGGGGCTGTAGGCCCGGCCGTCGTTGGTGATCGCCGACCAGGTGGGGGTGGTGAGCTGGCGGCGGGGCTGGGCCACGATGGCGTCGAAGGTGATCTTGACGCTTCGGTTCTTCTCGCCGAGGTCCCGGAGCCGGAGGCCGGTCTTCTTCTCCTCCTCGAGGAAGGCGCGGTAGGCGATCTCGCCGTTGGTCACCGGGTCGAGCCGGAGGATGGCCTCGGCCACCTGCCGGCCGTTTTCGAGCGCCGGGAACACGCCGCCCAGCATCTCGCTCTTCCGGGGTTGGTGGTTTTTCAGGGCCTCGTACTCTTCGGCCACCGGGATCTTCAGGCCGTGGGCGGCGACGCCGTTCTTCGCGATCGCCGGTCCTAGCGAGACCATGCGTTCGAAAAGCTCGGTGTAGCGCCGCTCGACCACGCGGAACTTGGGCATGGTCTTGCCGGGGATTGCCTCCACCTCGCCCTTCCACCAGTCCTTCACCTCGGTCTGGGCCAGCTCGTCGGGGGTGTCGTGCTGGAGGGGTAGCATCACCACGTCCTTGACCGGATCGGGAAGGTGGGTCTTGGCGAGCTCCGCGACCTTCTTGGCGAAGAGGGAGAAGATCTCCCAGTCGGGCTTCGACTCCCATACCGGCGGCACCGCCGGCTGCATGGGGTTCACGAAGGTGTGCATGTCGGTGGTGTTGAGGTCGTGCTTTTCGTACCAGCTGGCGGCGGGGAGCACCAGGTCGGAGTAGAGGGCGCTGGTGTCCATGCGGAAGTTTAGGTCGACGACCAAATCCAGCTTGCCCTCCGGCGCCGCCTCCCGGTAGACCACCTCGCTTACCGCGTCCTTCGCCCGCTCCTTGGCAACCGCGTTGGAGTGGGTGCCGAGGTAGTGGCGGAGCATGAATTCGTGGCCCTTCATGCTGGTTCCGATGGCGTTGCCCCGCCAGATGAACCACACCCGGGGCCAGTTTTCAGGGGCGTCGGGATCCTCCACCGCGAACTTGAGCTCACCCTTTTTGAGCTTTCCGACCACGTACTGGACAATTTCGGCTTCGGACTCGGCGCCGGCGGCTTCGGCCTCCCGGGCGAGCTCGAGGGAGTTTTGGTTGAACTGCGGGAAGAAGGGCAACCAACCCCGCTTCACCGCCCGCACCTGGTGGTCCATGGTGTGGCTCTTGGTCTCCACCAAGGTCC
Source organism: Thermaceae bacterium (assembly GCA_015488545.1). Lineage (GTDB taxonomy): Bacteria > Deinococcota > Deinococci > Deinococcales > Marinithermaceae > WFXV01. The sequence goes on from WFNN01000194.1 coordinate 12,350, forward strand.
GGTCGTACTGCTCCGCCCCGCGTTCGTAGCGCCACTGGTCGGTGTGAACGTAGTGGAAGCTGGGGGTGTTCTGGTGCCGAGGGGGCATGCCCCAATCCAGCGCGAAGGCGATCGAACCCCATGAGGCCTGGTTGGCGACTTTCTCCTGCCCCACGTAGTGGGCAAGGCCGCCGCCGTTCTTGCCCACCGCGCCGGTGAGCATGAGCCCCACAATCCCCGCCCGGTACATCAGGTTGTTGTGGTACCAGTGGTTTACCCCGGCGCCGATGATGATCATGTTCTTGCCGCCGGTCTTGAGGCCGTTTTCAGCCCAGGCGCGGGCGAAGCGGACCACGGTGTCGCGGTGGATGCCGGTGTACCCTTCCTGCCAGGCGGGGGTAAAGGGGAGGTCGTCGTCGTAGCCCTTGGCGTATTCGCCGGGGAGGCCGCGGTCGACCCCGAACTGGGCCATCAGGAGGTCGAAGACGGTGGCCACCGCCACCCGGCCCCGGGCGGTTTCCAGGTAGCGGACCGGTACCCCGCGCTTAAGGGTGCGCCCCCCGGCGAAGTCGTCGAAGGTAAGCTCCAGGACTTCGTCGTGGCGTTCGAGGAAGCTGAGCTCGGGCTCGATCGGCTCGCCGGTTTTCCCGTCCTTTGGCTCCAGGTTCCACTTTCCCTTTTCCTTCTCGGCCCAGCGGAAGCCGATCGTCCCCTGGGGCATTTTGGGTCCCTTTTCCCGATCCCAGACAAGGAGCTTCCAGTCCTTGTGCTCGACGTCGGCGTAGGCCGCAAGCTCCCCCGCCCTAAGGTAGCGACCGGGGCGATCCCCTTCGATTTCGATTAGGAAGGGGGCGTCGGTGTAGGTTTTGAGGTAGTTCTCGAACGCTGGGGTGGTTTTCTCGGCGTAGTACTCCTTCAGGATGACGTGGTCCACCGCCATCCAGAAGGCCCCGTCCTGGCCCGGGTTCACCGGCACCCACCAGTCGGCGTACTTGGCGACCTGGGAGAAGTCGGGGCTGAAGACCACCAGCTTGGCTCCGGCGTGGCGGACTTCGGCGATGAAGTGGGTGTCGGGGGTGCGGGTCATGTTGAGGTTGGAGCCCATGACCGCGATGAACCGGCTGTTGTACCAGTCGGCGGATTCGTTTACGTCGGTCTGCTCGCCAAAGATCTCCGGGGAGGCCGGGGGCAGGTCGCAGTACCAGTCGTAAAAGCTCAGGATCGTCCCGCCGAGGTGGGAGAGGAAGCGGCTGCCGGCGGCGTAGCTAACCTGGCTCATGGCGGGGATGGGGGAGAACCCCACCACCCGGTCGGGCCCGTACTTCTTAATCGTGTGGACCACGCTGGCGGCGATGATTTCGAGCGCCTCGTCCCAGGTGGTCCGGCGGAACCCGCCTTTTCCCCGGGCCCGCTGGTAGCGGCGCCGTTTTTCGGGATCCGATTGGATCGACTCCCAGGCCTTGACCGGATCCTTTTCCTTTTGCTTCGCCTCACGCCAGAGGTCGAGGAGCGCGCCGCGGGCGAAGGGGTATTTCACCCGAATGGGGCTGTAGAGGTACCAGGAGTAGCTGATGCCGCGCTGGCACCCCCGGGGTTCGTAGGGGGGGAGCCCTTCTTCCAGAAGGGGATAGTCGGTGGCCTGAAGTTCCCAGGTGACGATGCCATCCTTGACGAAGACTTCCCAGCTGCAGCTTCCCGTGCAGTTCACCCCGTGGGTGGTGCGGACCCGCTTGTCGTGCTGGTGGCGGTTGCGGTAGAACTCCTCCCACTTGCGCTCGGCCGGCGACTCGACTTCCTTAATCCATCCCTTCATGGTTTCCTCCTAAGCAGGTCGCGGTAGTTCAGGCGCTGCCGGGGCCAGAAGGGCAACAGCACGAGGAAGAGCACCACGAGGCCCAGTGCGCCAAGCATGAAGTAGCGGCCCCCCGCCGCGGCCAGGGTGACGCCGGGCGCCTCGGTTTGGCTCAGGAAAGCCGCGACATCCCGGGCTTCCTTGGGGGTGAGGGGCTTGCCCTTGTAGACCGAACGCATAACCCGAAAGCCCGGTCTTTCGATTAAGCCGGGCAGGCTGTTGCCGAACTTCTTCCCCGCTTCGCTCAGATCAGGCCCCAGGGTGCCGCCCCCCAAAACCCCGATCCCCTTAGCGTTGTGGCAGGCCATGCAAGGGGGGCCACCGCTAGCGAAGCGTTTTTCACCGAGAAAGTAGGCTTTACCG
>WFNN01000195.1 GCA_015488545.1 Thermaceae bacterium
CAGTGCCGGCCCCAGCCGCGCCCCACACCGTTTTCGAGGAGGTCGAATGAGCCGCCGGCCCCTGATCGAGCGTTACCGCGACCGCCTGCCGGTGAACAAGGCCACCCCGGTGGTCAGCCTTCTGGAAGGCTCGACCCCCCTGATCCCCCTGGCCGGCCCACCCGAGGCCCGGGCCTGGGGTGTGCGCCTTTTCGCCAAATACGAAGGGTTAAACCCGACCGCGTCCTTCAAGGACCGGGGAATGACGCTAGCGGTTTCCAAGGCGGTGGAGGCAGGAGCCCAGGCGGTGGCCGCCGCCAGCACCGGCAACACTTCAGCTTCGGCGGCGGCCTACGCCGCCAGGGCCGGGATACGGGCCATCGTGGTCCTGCCCGCCGGCTACGTGGCCCTGGGAAAGCTCGCCCAAACCCTGGTCCACGGCGCCCGCATTATCCAGATCGAAGGCAACTTCGACGACGCCCTGGGAATCGTCCGCGAGCTCACCGAGCGCTACCCGGTCGCTTTGGTCAACTCGATCAACCCCTACCGCATCGAGGGGCAGAAAACCATCGCCTTCGAAGTGGTCGACGACCTCGGGGACGCCCCCGAGTACCACGCCCTGCCAGTGGGCAACGCGGGGAACATCACCGCCCACTGGAAAGGCTACCGCGAGCTCCACCACGACGGGAAGATCGCGCGTTTGCCCCGGATGCTCGGCTTCCAGGCCGAAGGAGCAGCCCCCATCGTGCGAGGAGCCCCGGTCGAACGCCCGGAGACGGTGGCCACCGCCATCCGGATCGGCCACCCAGCGAGTTGGAAGGGGGCCCTGGCCGCCCGGGACGAGTCCGGCGGAGCCATCGAGGCGGTCAGCGACGACGAAATACTCGCCGCCTGGCGCTACCTCGCCCAAAGCGAAGGCCTCTTCGTGGAACCCGCCAGCGCGGCGGCCCTGGCCGGGGTCTGGCGCTGGCTCCGGGAAGGGCGAATCGAGCCTGAAAGCCGGGTGGTCCTCACGCTGACCGGCCACGGCCTTAAAGACCCGGGCACCGCCGAACGGGAGGTGCGGCTCGACCCGCCGGTGGCGGCGAACCTGGAAGCGGTGGCCGCCGCCGCCGGGCTCGTGTAGGCTTGGGAGCATGGAGGCGAAGAAAACCCGCGAACCCTTTCCCGGGGCCTACTTTGCCGGGCTGGCCATCACCCTCTTCCTGCTTTACCTGGTGCTGGTGGTGGGCAGCAGCCTGCCCCCGGCGGTGTCGGGATTCGCGGTGGCCTTGCTACTCGGGGTCACGGTAAACCCCCGCTACGCCGCCGCCTTCCTGGCCGTGGGGCTTTTGAGCATTGTCCTCGGCTACCTGGCCGCCGACCCCCAGGTCACCTGGGGCGGGGTGGGGCTATCCCTCGCCGAGGTTGCCCTGCTCCTCGGGCGGAGGTAGCCGTGCGACCCGGCTGGCTTGCCCGCATGCTGGTCTGGGCCGGGGTGCTTCTCTTTGTCTACTGGGCGATTTTGAACAACCAGCGGGACGGTGCCGCCTTCTCGGTGGGGTTGATGGTGGGCGCCGGCACCTTGGTTTACAACGGCAAGCCCCGGCTGGTCCCCCTGATGCTGGTGCTCTTTTTGCTCATAGGGGCGGTCGAACTCTTCGCCCCCGCGCTGCTCAAGAACCAGGCCGCCAGCCCCTACGGGTTCTTCCTGGGGTATTTGATCGGGTTCCTCTCCCCCTTCATCGCCTGGAGGCTTTCAGGTAACGAATCGCACTCTTAAGCGCGTCCTCGGGGTCAACCTCCACGTCCGGGGCCACCCCGCGCCCTTCCCAGGTGGGGCCCCGAAGGGGGGCCAGGACCCCCGCCGCCACCAGCGCCACCGCGCCTTCGGGAAAGCAATAGGGCAGGAGGGCCTCGGTGTTGCCGGCGGTGGTCTCGCCGAAGAACCGGGCCCGCCCGAACTCTCGGAGCGCCCCGGCCAACCCCTCGGCGGCCGAGTTCACCCCGCCGTCGATCAACACCGCCAGGGGTTTCTGGGCCGGCGCCTTACCCCAAAACGGCAGGGTGGGTTCGGGAATCGCGCCGGCACCCCGAAGGACGAGCCGCCAGGGCCAGCCGCGGATGAACAGTCCGGCCGCCCGGGCCATTTCCAGCACCAACCCGCCGGGGTTCCCCCGCAGGTCGAGGACGTAACCGGCCACCTCGGCGTCGTGCGCCCGGATCGCGTCCTCCAGCGTCAGCACGTTCTCGGCCGCCACCAGGTCGGGAAGCCGGAGGTAGAGGATCCCCTCCTCCACCCGGGCCTCGGCACCGCCCCAGCTACCCGAGGCGGTTTCCTCCCCCGCCGGCCCCTCGATCTCGGGCACCGGCGCCTTCCAGACCTCCGGGTAAGGAACCGGGTAGCAGCTACCCTCGGCCAGGATCCCCCGCGCTTCCCAGGGGGGCAAAAAGGCGGTGTGGCCGTCCCCGATCGCGCGGTACATCTCGGCGATCAGACGGTAGACTTGGGGCCAGTCGGTGGCCTGCGCCACCCGGGCCCGGTAACGCCTGCCCAGCGCCTGCCAGTCGGTGCCGTGAATGGTCGGCTCGTAGTAGACGTCCTTGACCAGCCGCCACGCGAGGTCGAACCGCTCTAGAAAAGCAGGTTTGGCGGCCAGCGATAAGGAAAGCAAAAAGAGCAGTAAGACCGCCCGCTTCATTCCACGACCTCGTCCAGGGGGTAGGCCTCGGTGATCCGCCGGGTAAGGACCTCGAGGCCCTTCTCCACCGCTTTGTCGTGGTCCTCCCCGGGAATCACCGGGATCCCGGCTTCCCCCGCCAGCTCCACCAAGTACTCCTGAATCCAGCGGATCTCCTGGAAGTGACGGAGGTAGCGTTCGCGTCGCCGCCGCTGCCCGGTTTCCCGTTCCCGAAGCAGAAACCGCGAACGGTGGACCTCCTCGTCCTCCAGCGCAACGATCATCGGCACGGTGATCGCCTCCTCCCGGTGGGGCAGGTGGGTGGGTAGCACGTGCACCCCCTCCATCACGATCGGGGTGGCCTCGCGCGCGCTGCGTTCCTGGATGGCCCGGAGCCCCACCGCCACCCGGGCGACCTGGTCGAGGTAGCCGCGGATAACCCGTTCAGGGCTGGGTTCCTCCTCGAGATCCCCCTGGGCCAGCACCCGCCAGGCCTCGAAGGTGGAAACGTGCAGGGTAGGGATAAGGTCCCGGGGAACGGTGGCCCGGAGGATCTCCCGCACCGAGTCGGAGCTGATCATCCGGGTGATCCCGAGCCGCCAGGCCAGGGCCGAGGCCAGCGCGCTCTTCCCCACCCCGGTCACCCCACCGATCAGGATATGCACCGGCCGTTCCAGACGCCGGGCCAGGCGGAGAAGCAGGTAACGCCGGGCGATCTCCTCACCGGCCTCGTCCCGAAGCCGGTGGTACACGATCTCCCGGAGACGATCCCGCGAAACCACCCGCTCCCCCCGCTCCAAAAGCTCCCGCTCCACCTCCCGAGCGATGCGGTAGGCCCGCTCGGGGCCAAGCCCCGCGCTCATCATGGACTGGGCGAGAATTCCCTTGGAAAAGGGCACCCGCGGTTCGCCCTCGGGCTCCGCCACCAGGACCGAGCCCATGTAGAACAGCCGCTCGCGGTAGCGCGCCCGGGCCTGGTCCCCGTGCCGGGCGGCGATCTCCTCGGCCACCACCCGCTCCAGCTCCCGCCCGGTGATCCGCCGCACGCCCGCGGCCCGGAGCCGCCGCTCCACCGCCTTGGCCAGCTCGTAGGCTTCGGGCAGAGCAAAACCGGCGTCCTCCAGGCTCCGGACCAGCACCCCCTTGGAGAAGGGCCGGACCCCTTCCTCGTCCTCCACCGCGATCTCCTCGAAGCTCTGGGTCTGGCGCAAGAACCGCTCCGCCTCAGCCTCTCGGCCCACCGCCCGGAGCATCTCGGCCAGGCGCGTCTTGAGCTCCTCGATACCCACCACGCGGCGGGGCGCGGCCAGGAGCTCGGCCTCGAGCCGACGGGCAAGCTCAGCGGCCTGGTCGGGCGGAAGGCCAGCCCGCACCAGGGACTCGATGACCAGCCCCTTGGAAAAGGGCATGCGGTAACCGCGCCGGGTCTGAACGAGAAGCGCCCTGGGTTCCATCCGACCTCCGAAACCGCCTTGTTGACGGCGGTTTTAGGGCATGCTAGCATGAACTTCGGCTGCGTGGCGCCGTAGCCAAGTGGTAAGGCAGAGGTCTGCAAAACCTCGATTCGCCGGTTCGAATCCGGCCGGCGCCTCCAGGCAGGGGCGCGTAGCTCAGGTGGCTAGAGCGCCGTCTTGACACGGCGGAGGTCAGAGGTTCAAGTCCTCTCGCGCCCACCAAACTGGGCCCCGTTCGCGGGGCCCTCACTTTTTACTGGACAAGGGCATCCGGTAGCCAACGCTAAAGGCCGGTATCCACCCCCCCTCACCCACCAATACCGAGGCTTCCAATCCCAAGTTCCCGTACCAGTAGGTCACCGATCCACCCCCGAGCCAGAGGTAGCTGGTGCGACCGTTCCAATACACCCGGCCGTAACCGATCCGTCCAGCGAGGGTGAAGGGTCCGCCGTCGTAGAGCAACGCCCCCTCGTACCAGGGGCCCGGGAGCCCCACCGAAGCCCGAACCGAGAACCCGTCGGCCAAACGAAACTTGGCGTAGGCACCGGTCCCCACCTGACCGACCAGCCCGAACTCCTTCTCGCCATCGCCCCAGTAGATTCCGAGGTAAGGAAGCGCCGCCGAAGCGCCGGTAGTCTGGTTCCAAAGGAAACTCAAGGCCAAGGTGCCGCCCGCCCCGTCGGCCGGCCGCGCCGGCATCATCGTGGCCACCGGGGCGCAAGCCGAAAGGAAAAGCAGCAAGGCCGCCGCGCCTCCCCATTTCATGGCCCTTCCATTCTATCCCGGGGCACCGGGAAAACCGCCTTCTGATAAAGTGGTCCCCGGTTTTACTGGAGGCCCCGATGAAGGTACGTCTTCCCGACGGCAAGGAGATCGAACTCAAAGAGGGCGCCACCGCCCGCGATCTGGCCGAAGCCCTCGGCGGCCGGTGGAAGAAGGAGGCGGTGGGGGCGATCGTAAACGGCGAGCTCTACGACCTTATGAAGCCCCTACCCGAGGGCGCCGAGGTTCGCCTTATCACCCGAAAGGACCCGGAATTCCAGCACCTCTTCCGCCACACCCTGGCCCACGTCCTGGCCCAGGCGGTGCGGGAGTTCTTCCAGCAAAAGGGCTACCCGCCGGATAGCGTGAAGCTCGGGGTCGGGCCGGTCATCGAGCACGGCTTCTACTACGACATCGACGCCCCCGAGCCGATCTCCGACGCCGACCTTCCCGCTATCGAAGAGATCATGCGCGACATCCTGCGGCGGGACCTCCCGCTTCGCCGCTACGAGCTTCCTCGAGAGGAGGCCCTGGCCCGTTACCAGGGCAAGGACCGCTACAAGGTCGCGCTCATCCAGGACATTCCCGAGGGCGAGCCGATCAGCTTCTACGAGCAGGAAGGCTTCACCGACCTCTGCCGAGGGCCCCACGTACCCCGAACCGGCCTGATTCCCCCCCATTTCAAGCTCACCCACGTGGCCGGGGCCTACTTCAAGGGGGACGCCAACAACCCCCAGATGCAGCGGGTCTACGGGGTCGCCTTCCGCTCCAAGGAGGAGCTCAAGGACTACCTCTGGCAGCTGGAGGAAGCGAAAAAGCGCGACCACCGCCGGCTGGGGCGGGAGCTCGAACTTTTCCTCATCGACCCTATGGTGGGTAAGGGGCTCATCCTTTGGCTGCCCAAGGGCAACGTAATCCGCGAGGAACTTATCCGGTTCATGCGGGAGGAGCAAACGAAGCGCGGCTACCAGCTGGTCACCACCCCGCACATCGGTAGCCTCGAGCTCTACAAGACCTCGGGCCACTACCCCTATTACGCCGAAAGCCAGTTCCCCCCAATGGAGCTGGAAGACGAGGCCTACCTGCTAAAACCCATGAATTGCCCCCACCACATCCGGATCTACGCCGCGAAGAAGCGCTCCTACCGGGAACTCCCCCTCCGCCTGGCGGAGTTCGGCACGGTGTACCGTTACGAACAGTCGGGGGAACTGCACGGGCTCACCCGCGTGCGGGGCTTTACCCAGGACGACGCGCATATCTTCTGCACCCCGGAGCAGGTAAAAGAAGAGTTCAAGGCGGTTATCGAACTCACCCTCCACGTCTTCGACACCCTTGGGCTCAAGGACTTCCGCGCCCGCATAGGCACCCGCGCGCCGGGTTCGGACAAATACGTTGGTGACGACGCCCACTGGGCCCTAGCCGAGCGCCAGATCCAGGAAGCGGCGAGCGAGATGGGGCTTTCGTACACCGTAGAGGAAGGCGATGCCGCATTCTACGGCCCCAAACTCGACTTCGTGGTCAAGGACGCGCTGGGCCGGGAATGGCAGCTTGGCACCATTCAGGTGGACTACAACCTACCCGAACGCTTCGCCATCACCTACACCGGGCCCGACGGCGAGCCCCACCGGCCGGTCATGATCCACCGGGCCCCCTTCGGCTCCATCGAGCGTTTCCTAGGGATCCTGATCGAGCACTTTGCCGGTGAATTCCCGCTGTGGCTGGCGCCGGTGCAGGCGGCCATCGTTCCCATCGCCGAACGGCACCACCCCTACGCCGAGCGGGTGCGAGCGGCGCTTGGGGCCGCCGGTCTGCGGGTTGAGGCTGACCTCCGCTCCGAGCGGATGCAAGCCAAGATCCGCGACTGGGAGACCCGCAAGGTCCCGGTGATCCTGGTGGTCGGGGACAGGGAGGCCGAAGAGGGCACGGTGGCCCTCCGCGACCGGCGGCGGAAGGTGCGGGGGGTGTTCCCCCTGGCCGAGGTGGTCGCCGACCTCAAAGCCCGGGTGGATGGGCGTAAGCTGGAGTAATGCGGGCCCGCTCCACCCTGTTTACCCTGTTCGCCGAGTTCCTCTGGCCCGAGGGCCGCGCCCCGGTAGCGCTTTTGGTCCGCTGGATGCGGGCGTTGGGGTTCTCGGAACCGGCGGTGCGGGCGGCGGTTTCCCGGAGCGCCGCCCGGGGCTGGCTCATCCGGGAACCCGGGCGGGGGGCAATCTACCGCCTGGCCCCCCGGGTCCGCTGGCAGGTGGAGCGGGTCCGGGAACGGCTCTACCAGCCGCCGCCCCCCTGGGACCACAAGCTAAGGCTTCTCCTCTACCACGTCCCGGAAAACCGCCGGAACGACCGCGACCGCTTCCGCAAGGAGCTGGCCCTGCTTGGTTTCGGGACCCCCTACCCCGGGGTCTGGGTGAACCCCAGCCCCCGCCTCGAGGCCGCCCGCGAGCTGGTCGCCTACTACGGCCTGGAGCGCTACGTCGAGCTGTTCCTTGCGGAACGGCATTCGTTCGGCCCCCTCGACCGGCTGCTGGCGGCCAGCTACGACCTCGAGGCCGCCCGCCGGGCCAACCGGGGGTTCCTCGAACAGGCCTGGGCACTCCCCGAAGATCCGGAGGCCGCCTTCGCCGAGCTGGTGCGGCTGGTCCACGCCCGTAGGAAGCTCCTCTTCGCCGACCCCGGGCTGCCCGAGGAGCTCCTCCCCGCCGACTGGCCCGGCCGGATGGTCCAAACGGTCTTTCTGGGCACCCGCGAGGAGCTCCGGGAGCGGGCGGCGCCGTTCTTGAGCGCCCTGCCGGTCTAGCCCGCCCCGGAGCGGGCTATTCGCGGTGACCGAAACGGAGGCGGGGCCGCCGGTTGGCCTTGACCTCGTCCAGCCGCCGGACCGGCGTGGTGTAGGGTGCGCCCTTGATCCACTCAGGGTCGGCGAGCCCCCGTTCGGCGATCCGTCCCATCGCCTCGGCAAACGCATCCAAGGTTTCCCGGCTCTCGGTCTCGGTGGGCTCGATCATCAACGCCTCCTTGACGATTAGGGGGAAGTAGACGGTGGGCGGGTGGAACCCTTCGTCGAGGAGGGCCTTGGCCACGTCGAGCGCCCGCAGCCCCTCGGGGGGCTGGGCTACGAACTCGTGCATGGTGGGGCCGTCGTAGGGCACCCGGTAGCCCCTCTTTTTGAGGAGTTCCTTCAGGTAACGGGCGTTGAGTACGCTGAGCGCGGCCGCCCGCTTGAGACCGGCAAGCCCCATAAGGCGAATGTAGGCGTAGGCCTTCACCAGCACCCCGAAGTTGCCCAAAAAACTCCTCACCCGACCGATGCTCTTCGCGCGGTCGGTGACCAGCCGGTAGCCGGCCGGGGTCTTTTCCACCAGCGGCACCGGCAGGTAGGGGGCGAGGTGGGCCTTCACCCCCACTGGGCCCGCGCCCGGCCCGCCTCCGCCGTGCGGGGTGGCGAAGGTCTTGTGGAGGTTCAGGTGCACCACGTCGAACCCCATGTCGCCGGGCCGCGCCCAGCCCATGATCGCGTTCAGGTTGGCGCCGTCGTAGTAAAGCTGCACCCCGGCGGCGTGGGCGGCCTCGGTGAGGGAAAGGATCCGGCGCTCGAACAGGCCGAGGGTGTTGGGGTTGGTGAGCATGATGGCGGCGACGTGCTCCCCAAGCTCACGCTTTAGGGCCTCGAGGTCGACCTCCCCGTCGGCGTCGGAGGGCACCTCCCGGACCTCGAACCCGGCCATCGCCGAGGTCGCCGGGTTGGAACCGTGGGCGCTGTCGGGAACCAACACCACCCGGCGTTTTTTCAACTCGCCGCGGTCCTCGTGGTAAGCCCGGATCACCAGGATGCCGGTAAGCTCGCCGTGGGCCCCGGCCGCCGGCTGGAGGGTGATCGCGTCCATCCCGGTGAGGGCCTTCAAGTACTCGCCGAGTTCAAACATGAGCCGGAGCGCCCCCTGCACGGTGCCCTCGTCCTGGTAGGGGTGGAGACCGACGAAAAGCCGGGCGGCCTCCTCTAGAACCCGGGGATTGTACTTCATGGTGCACGAGCCCAGGGGGTAGAAGGTGGTGTCCACCCCCACCTGCCGCCGGGACAGGTTGGTGTAGTGGCGAAGCACGGTTAGCTCGTCGACCTCAGGGAGGGCCGGCGGCGTCTTCCTCAGGTTCTCGGCACCGAAAAGCGCGGCCGGATCGGCTTCCCGGCGGGGGGCCAGGGTGCCCCGGCGCCCCTTCCGGGAGCGCTCGAAGATCAGCGGAACTTGATCAGGCCAGCAAAAACCCATGGTCAGCCTCCCACCGCCACGAAGAAGGCCCGGGCGAAGGCCAGCAAATCGTCTTCGGTCATCCGCTCGCTGGCGGCAAAAAGCGCCGCGTTCTCGCCGTATTCGGGAATGGGGTAGGCCCCGTGAAAGCCGGCCTCGGCCAGAAGCCCCCGCACCTCGGCCGGGTCCTTGGGCAACCGCAGGGCAAACTCGGCGAAAAACGGTGGGGTGGTGAGGGGGGCGACCCCCTCGGCCTCCAACAGCAGTTGGTAGAGCCGCCGGGCGGCCGCGGCCGCCCCAAGCGCCACGCCCCTCAGCCCCGCGGGGCCCAGCGCGGCCAGGTGCACGGTGGCCCGGAGGGCGGCGTTCTGGGCGTTGGTGGTGATGTTCGACTTGGCCTTGGCCCGGCGAATGTGCTGCTCCCGGGCGGAAAGGGCCAGCACGAATCCGCGCCGGCCCTCGGCGTCCTCGGTCATCGAGACCAACCGGCCGGGTAGCTGGCGGAGGAGCGCCTCCCGCACCGCAATGAAGCCGAAGTGGGGCCCGCCGAAACCCAAGGGGTTGCCGAGCGGCTGGCCCTCGCCCACCGCCACGTCGGCGCCGAGCTCACCCGGGGGGCGGAGCACCGCCAGCGATAGCGGGTCCACCACCGCCACCAAAAGCGCCCCGGCTGCGTGCGCGGCCTCGGCCAGGGCACCGTAGGTCTCGATGCGGCCAAGGAAGTTGGGGCTTTGCACCACCACCGCCCCGACGTCCTCGGCCACCGGGAAGGCCGGCGTCCGGTCGCCATCGAGGGCCACCTCGTCCAGGGTGGCGCCCACCGCGTTCAGGTAGGTGGCGAGGACCGCCCGGTACTCGGGGTGCACCCCCTGGCTCACCACCACGTGCATCCGCCGGGTGGCCCGAAGGGCCAGGAGCACCCCCTCGGCGAGGGCACTGGCCCCGTCGTAGAGCGAGGCGTTGGCGACGTCGAGGCCGGTGAGCTCGGCGATCATCGTCTGGTACTCGAAGATCGCCTGCAAAACCCCCTGGCTGGCCTCCGCCTGGTAGGGGGTGTAGGCGGTGAGGAACTCCCCCCGGCTAGCCACCGTATCGACCACCGCGGGGATGAAGTGGTCCCGAACCCCCCCGCCCAGAAACACCTTGCCGGCCCGGTTCTCGCCCGCCAAGTCACGCAGGTGCCGGAGCAAAGCGTCCTCGTCCATGGGCTCAGGGAGCGCGATCGGGGGGTTCAACAGGTCCTGTGGGAGGTGGGCGTAGAGGTCTTCCAGGCGCGAAAGGCCAAGGGCCCTAAGCATCGCCTGGATGTCCTCCTCGGTGTGGGGAGTGTAGGGCATCGCTACCCCTCGGCCTCGAGGAGCCTTTTGTAAGCCTCGGCGTCCAGCAGGGCCTCGAGCTCAGCGGGATCGGCCAGCCGGACCTTAAAGAGCCACCCCTCGCCGTAGGGGTCCTCGTTCACCTTCTCCGGGTGATCGGCGAGCGCCTCGTTGACCGCCACCACCTCGCCGGAGACCGGGGCGTAGATGTCGGAAGCGGTCTTCACCGACTCGATCACCGCCACCGCTTCCCCAGCCGAAACCGCTCGACCGACCTCGGGAAGTTCGACGTAGACCACGTCGCCGAGCTCCCCCTGGGCGTAATCGGTGATCCCGACCAGCGCCTCGCCGTCCTCGACCCGCACCCACTCGTGGGTTTCACGGTACCGGAGTTCCTCGGGAACCTTCATAGCTACCTCCGGATAAAGGGTAACGCATGCACCCGCGCGGGCAGCCGCCGGCCCCGGACCACCACCAGGAGGGCGGTCCCCTCCTCCGCCCAATCGGCCTCGACCCAGGCCAGGGCAATCCCCTTCCCAAGCACCGGCGAAACGCCCCCGGAGGTCACCCGGCCCACCTCGCGGCCGTCCTTTTCCACCGGGTAGCCTTCGCGGGGAATGCCGGAATCGAGCACAAGCCCCACCAGCCGCTTTGGGCAGGGGCCGGCTAGCATCCGCTCCTGGCCCAGGAAGGGGGGGTCTTTCGGCTTCACCACCCAGGCGTAGGGGGTGCAAAGCGGGTTGGTGGCATCGGTAAGCTCGTGACCGTAGAGGGGGTAGCCCATCTCCAGGCGGAGGGTGTCGCGGGCACCGAGCCCGGCCGGCTGCGCCCCGGCCTCGACCAGGGCCTCGAAGACCGCGGGCGCGTCCTCGGGGGTAAGGAAGATCTCGAAGCCGTCCTCCCCGGTGTAGCCGGTACGGGCCAGAATCGCCGGGCGACCGGCCACGTTCGCCCGGAAGACGGTGTTCTTCTTCGGACTGGCCACGTCGGCGTCGGTAAGACCAGAGAGGAGCTCGACGGTTTTCGGCCCTTGCAGCGCCAGCAAAGCGGTCTCCTCGCTGGCGTCGTAGACCTGGGCGGCGTAGCCGGGGAGCAGGGCGGTGAGGTGGCGGTAGTCCTTCTCCACGTTGGCCGCGTTCACCACCATGAGGTAGCGACCCCGCTCGGGTAGGTAGAGGTAGGCGTCGTCCACCACCCCGCCGGAAGCGTTGGGGATCAGGGTGTACTGGGCCCGGCCGAACTTGAGTCTCGAGGCCCGGTTGGTGGTGGCGTACTCCAGGAAGACCGGCGCTTCCTCCCCCACCACCCAGAACTCCCCCATGTGGCTCACGTCGAAAACCCCCACGTGTTCGCGCACCGCCAGGTGCTCCGCCTTGATCGAACCGTAGTGGAGGGGCATGGCGAAGCCGGCGAACTCCACCATGCGGGCGCCGAGCCTTTTGTGCAGTTCGTAAAGCGGTGTTTGCCTCACGGCCCTAGCTTACCTTTCGAGCCCTTCCACCGGCAGGCTCTCCAAACCGGCAACCCGCCGACGCAACCCCTCGTCCAGGGGCACCTTTTCCCCAGCGCGACCCACCATCACGTGCACGGTTCTAGCTCGGGCCGCGGGCTCACCGTCCGCCGCCACCAGGTAGGCCATGGTGAAGCTGGTGCGCCCGAGCCGCTCGATCCGCGCCCCCACCCGAACCCGCTGCCCCAGAAGAATCGGGCGGAGGTAGTCGATCTCGGCCCGGGCCACCAGCGGCGCGGGGCCTTCCCCCATCGCCCCTCCAGCAATCCCCAAGAGCTCGAAATAGCGCACCCGGGCAAGCTCGATGTAGGAAAGATAGACCGCGTTGTTTACGTGACCTAGGGGGTCGAGGTCGCGGTAACGGACCTCGAGCTCGACCACCGCGGGGTAGCCTTCCATGCGTTTCATCTTTTCACACCCCGGGGAGTAACATAGCGCCGTGCGCAAGTGGGCCTGGCTCCTGGTGCTCGCGCTCGCGGCCTGCCAACCCAAACACGGCGAACCGCTCAAGGCCCAGGTTCGCTTCGTCCCCGAACACCCCTCGGTGGGCAAAGCGGAGGTGTGCATCGAAGTCGACCCCCGGGTCGAGTTCACCCGGGTAACGGTGGTCGGCGACATGACCCACCCCGGGATGATCCCGGTGAAGGCCGAGGCCCACCCCGCCGGGCCGGGACTCTGGCGGGTCGACGCCTTCGACTTCAACATGCGCGGCGACTGGGTGCTCACGATCACCGCGTACGATAAGAGCGGGAAAAAATACACCAAGGAGGTGCGGCTTACCGTACCATGAGCGCTCCCGACCTTCTGCGCATCCCCCTGCTCGGTCGATTCCTCCGCTGGCGCTACAGCCGCTTCGTGCTCCAGCTCCCCTTGCTGCTCATCGCCCTGCTGGCGCTGTACGACGGCTTCTTCGGCCGTCAGCTCGCGCCCAAAAACTTCGCCACCGTCTCGGTCTGGCTCCACTACCGGGGCTTTTTGGTACTGGCGATCGCGGTGTTTGGCAACCTCTTCTGCGCCGCCTGCCCGATGCTACTGGTCCGGGGGCCCACCCGGTTCGTCAAGCGCTTCCTCCCGCAGTTCCGCTGGCCCCGCCGGCTTCGGAACAAGTACTTCGTCATCGTCCTCACCATCTTCTACCTCTTCGCCTACGAGTACTGGGACCTCTGGGCCAGCCCCTGGCTCACCGCCTGGCTAATCATCGGCTACTTTGGCGCGGCCTTCCTGGTGGACGCTCTCTTCCCCGAGGGCACCTTTTGCAAGTACGTCTGCCCCTTGGGGAACTTCAACTTCACCCTCAGCACGGTAAGCCCGACCCAGATCACCGCCCGCGATCCCCAGGTCTGCCTTTCCTGCGAGGGCAAGTACTGCGTGAACGGCCGGGTGGAAACCGAGGGGGGGCGAAAGACCGCCCGGGAAGCGGACCCGTCGGAGGGGGTCCACTACCCCGGTTGCGAAACCCGGCTCTACGTACCCCAAATTCAGACCAACATGGACTGCACCCTCTGCATGAACTGCCTACGGGCCTGCCCCTACGACAACGTCGCCCTGAAGCTGCGCTTCCCCGGCCTCGAGTGGCTAAAGGCCCGCTACCGGCTGGACGTGGTGTGGCTTGGTGTGCTGCTCTTCTTCGCCGGGTTTATGAATGCGTTGGGGATGGTTCCGGCCTACTACCAAATCGCCGAGGACCTCTCCCGCCTGCTCGGGACCCGCAACGAAGCGATTCTGCTCATCGTGATCTACGCGCTGTGGATCGGTCTCGGGGGCGGGATCACCCTGCTGGTGACCACCCTCGCCGACCGGCTATCGGGGGTGCGGCAGTCCCCCTGGAAGGCGGTCCGCTATTGGGGGGCCGGTTTCTTCCCCCTGGCCTTTGCCATGTGGGCCGGTCACTACGCCTTCCACTTCCTGACCGGCTGGGCCACCATCGTTCCGGTGACCCAGCAAGCGCTTTCGAACCTGGGGCTCCCGATGGGCGACCCCGACTGGACGCTCGCCGCGCTGGTGCCGGAGAACTGGCTCTACCCCCTGCAGGTGGTGATCCTGTACATCGGGCTGTTGGCCGCCAGCTACGTGCTCTTCGGCCGGGCCCGCCAGCGCGATCACTTCCTGGCCGGGGGCGTGGTCTTCGTCTACTTCTTCCTGCTCGTGGCGCTGGCCCTTTGGGTGCTGGCCCAGCCCATGGAGATGCGGGGCACGCTGCTACTGCCCCCGGGATCAAGGTAGGGTGATCGGCGTGCGCAGGCTCTTCTTCTTGGCCCCCTTCCTCCTTACCGTGGTGCTGGCCCACGCCGAACCGGTGCAGGCGGTGACCACCCTGACCCAGGTGCCCGGCGGACTGGACGTTAAGGTTGCGCTGGTGGGCGAAACCAGCACCCTCCCAATCCGGGGCGCTTCCCTGGAGATTCTCCTGGCCAAGCCCAACGCCCGGCTTCGCGCCTGGATGAAGGACGGGCAGCTTTCCCGCACCGGAAGCGCCAAGCTTCCGGCCACGGTCGTGGCCCAGGCGGAGCTCAAGGAAACCCAACCCGGCACCTACCGGGCCAGGCTCGCCGACCCCGGGCCGGGGCGCTACGTCTTGGTGGTTCTCGACACCACCTTCAAGGGCGAGGCCACGATGACCGGCCGGTTGATCGAGCTACCGCCCAACCCCAACCCGCTGATCTACACCGGGATCATGCCCAAAACCACCACCCCGAGCCGCTACCTTTTCTACGCCCTGGCAGGGCTCGCGGTCCCGGCCCTGATCGGGCTGGTTTTCGCCCTCCTAAGCCGGGCCGAGCAGAGAGGAGGGGAGGATGGATCCGGAGCTTGAGCGGCGAATCGAAGAAGAGCTCAGGCGAGCCCGCGACCATACCCGCGCCGCCATCCAGTACATGGCCCGCTTTGGGGTCCGCCCCGGCGGCGAGGTGCGGCTTTTCTACCCCCCGGAAACCCGGCAGAAAACCATCGATCGAATCCCCTTCACCCAGCCGGTGCGCACCCGGGTAACCTACCGTACCGCCCCCGGCGAGTTCTCGGCGGTCTGCCCCTTCTCCGGCCTCCCCGATTACGGAATTCTTACCGTCGAGTACGTGCCGGGAAGCTGGATCCTCGAGCTCAAGAGCTTCAAGTACTACCTGGTTTCCTTCCGGCAAATCGGGATCACCCAGGAGGAGGTCACCGCCCTGATCTACCAGGACCTCCTCGCCCACCTGGAAGACCCCCACGAACTGGTGGTGGAAACCGTCTACAACGTTCGCGGCGGGATTCGTACCCGGGTCCGCGTCGACGCGCGGGAACAGGGCTAGCCCCGCGCTATGGTAAACTGGCGTCACTATGATTGAGCCCTCAATCGCCCTCTTCGGGGAGTCCTTCGAAGAGGCGAGCCGGGTCCTGGAACAGTTGATCGAAGACACCGGAGCCCAGTACGCCCTGTTGGTGGACCGCAAGGGCTTCGTACTGGCGCATAAGGAAGCCCTCTGGGCCCCACGCCCCCCAGCCCTGGACTCGCTCGCCACCTTGGTGGCCGGCAACGCCGCCGCCACCAAGGCGTTGGCCGAGCTCCTGGGCGAACCGCGCTTTTCCGAGCTGGTGCACCAGGGGGAACGGCAGGGCCTCTACGTCGAGGAGGTCAACGACCTTACCCTGCTGGTGATTATCTTCGACCAGAACGCGCCGGTGGGGCGGGTCAAGCTGTTCGGCAAGCGAGCCGCAGGCATGCTCGACCGAATCACTGAACGGGCCAAGGTGGAATCCTCGGCCGCCCGCAAGCGGCTGGGCCTGGATACCGAGTACCGCGAATCGGCCTCGGCCCTCCTCGACGACCTCTTCGGAGACCTATGAGCACGATCAACTTCGCCACCCGGGAGATCAACTTCAAGATCGTCTACTACGGCCCGGGGCTTTCGGGCAAAACCACCAACCTGAAGTTCGTCTACTCGCGGATACCCGAGGACCGCAAGGGGGAGATGGTCTCGCTGGCCACCGAGGACGAGCGCACCCTATTCTTCGACTTCCTGCCGGTGGACCTCGGTGAGGTGAAGGGGTTCAAAACCCGCTTTCATCTGTACACGGTTCCCGGGCAGGTTTTCTACAACGCTTCCCGCAAGCTGATTCTTCGGGGCGTGGACGGCATCGTCTTCGTGGCCGACAGCGCCCCGAACCGCCTACGGGCCAACGCCGAGAGCATGCGCAACCTGCGGGAAAACCTCGCCGAGTACGAGCTCTCTCTCGAGGAAATCCCCATGGTCCTGCAGATCAACAAGCGCGATCTCCCCGATGCCCTGCCGGTGGACATGGTCCGGGCGGTGATCGACCCGGAGCAGAAGTACCCGGTCTTCGAGGCGGTGGCGATCCAGGGCAAGGGGGTTTTTGAACCCCTGCGCGAGGTGAGCCGGATGGTGCTGGGCCGGCTCGCCCCCCAAAAGTAACTAGGCAAGCCGAAAGGGCGTCCTGAGGCCGGCCAGCGCGATGGTCCGGGCTTCCTCGGGGGCCCAGGAAAGCGCCAGCACCCCGCGGTAGGCCCGTATGGCCGGCTCGCGCTCGCCGACCAGGTCCCGGAGCTGCCCCAACCGGGCGAGCAGGTAGCCCGGCAGGTAGTCGGGGTGTTGAAAGTCGCCCTCGGCGACCTGCTCCAAAAGGGCAAGCGCGTCCGCAGGCCGTCCGGCGGCCAGGTAGAGCTGGGCCGCCAGGTAACCGGCTTCGGGGCCGCCAATCGCCTGCAGCTCGCTGAGGAGCTTTTCCGGATCGTCTTCCTCGGCGAGCTGCCAGGCCCGGTCCAGAACCGCGCGCTGGCGCTCGGCCTCGGTGGGCTCGTGGGGGCCGGGAAGCCGGGCCTCGGGGAGGCGGCGGTGGAGCTCGGGGTAGTCGAGAAGGTCCACCCAGATCACGTAACGACCGGGGCCCCGGCGGCGAACGGTCTCGGCAACGCCGGTCATGCGGAGCTCGCGGAAACCGGTGGCCGGGCCCTCGCCAAAATG
>WFNN01000196.1 GCA_015488545.1 Thermaceae bacterium
GGGGCGGTTTTCCCCGCCGACGAGGGGGCCTTGGCCGGGGAGGTGACGCTCGGACTCGGGGCCCTCGCCTACATGTTTGCGGGGCTTTTCTTCGCCGCCGGGGTGGCGGTGCTCGACGCCTACCCGGTGTACCGGGTGCTCACCGGCAGGGCTTTTTGGGGGGAGCCGGCGGCGGTTTTCTGGCTCCTTCTCCTGGCCACCCTGGCGCTTGCCTTCGCTGGCCTTCCGCTCTTTTGGGCCTGGCGAAAGCGCGATTGAAACCCGGCCGCGGCCTTTGGTAATCTAAGCCGACCTTTAATCCGGTCCCGTGAGGCCGGAAAGGTGGTGAAAGCGTGTGCGATAAAAGCCGGAACAAGCCGCTTGGGCCCCTTTCGGGGCGCGTTTTTTTGAAGGGGGGACGCGGTGCGGTTTAAGGCCCGCGTGCTCGAGGCCCCGGACATCGGCCGCGCCCTTAGGCGCATGGCCCACGAAATCCTCGAGGCCACCAAGGGGGTCGACGATCTCGCCCTGGTGGGCATTCACACCCGGGGCATTCCCCTGGCCCGCCGGTTGGCCGGGCTCATCGAGCGCTTCGAGGGAAAGGCGCCGGCCTTCGGGCAGCTCGACATCACCCTCTACCGGGACGACCTTACCGAGGTCAAGCGGGCCCCGGTGGTTCGCCAAACCCTGGTGCCCTTCGATGTCGCCGGCAAGCGCATCGTTCTGGTCGACGATGTGATCTTCACCGGACGCACCGCCCGTGCCGCCCTCGACGCCCTTTCCGACCTGGGGCGGCCGGCCCGGGTTTACCTGGCGGTGCTGGTGGACCGGGGGCACCGGGAGCTTCCCATCTGCCCCGACTTCGTGGGGAAGAACCTCCCGACCTCGAAAAAAGAGGTGGTCAAGGTGAAACTTTCCGAAACCGACGGCGAGGACGCCGTCGAGCTCTGGGAGCGATCGTGAGGCACCTGCTGGATTTCGAAGGCTGGACCGAGGACGACGTCCGGGCGATCTTCGAGACCGCCCGGGCGATGAAGGAGGTCCTCGCCCGGCCCATCAAGACCGTCCCCACGTTGAAGGGGCGCACGGTGGCCACGGTTTTCTTCGAGCCCTCGACCCGCACCAAGACCTCGTTCGAGCTTGCCGCCAAAAGGCTTTCGGCCGACGTGGTCAGCTTTTCCGGCCAGGCCTCGAGCCTCAAAAAGGGGGAGTCGTACCAGGACACCCTGAAGACCCTGGCCGCCTACGGCGTCGACGCCTTCGTGATCCGCGCCGACGCGGCCGGGGTGCCCCACCAGGCCACCCGCTGGGTGGACGCCGCCATCCTGAACGCCGGCGACGGTTGGCGGGCCCACCCTTCCCAGGCCCTCCTGGATGCCTTCACCCTGGAGGAGGCGATCGGGCCCCTAAGGGGCAAGAAGATCGCCATCGTCGGGGACATCCTCCACTCCCGGGTGGCCCGCTCGAACGCCGAGCTGCTCGCGATCCTCGGGGCCGAGGTCTGGTTCGCCGGTCCACCGCCGCTCCTTCCCCGCCATCCCTTTTTCGGGGCCCGGGTGACCGCACGCCTGGAGGAGGCGCTTAAGGACGCCGACGCGGTGATGGCGCTTCGTATCCAGAGGGAGCGCATCTCGGGAGGCCTTCTCGCCAGCGAGGAGGACTATCGCGCGGGTTACCAGATCACCGAAGATCGCCTTGCGCTGGCGGCCCCCGGGGCGCCCCTCTTGCACCCTGGGCCGATGAACCGGGATGTCGAGATCGAGGGGACGCTGGCCGATGGGCCACGGAGCCTGGTCCTCGCCCAGGTGGCCAACGGCCAGGCGATCCGGATGGCGATCCTTTACCACCTGCTGGTTGGAGGTGGATCGTGAGCGTCTTGATCAGGGGGGCGACCCTGGTGGACGCCCGGGGGGTGCACGGGGTCGCCGACGTGCTGGTGCAAAACGGGCGCATCGCCTCGCTTGGGGGCGGCGAGGCCGGGCGGGTGGTCGAGGCTCGGGGGATGCTCCTCCTGCCCGGTTTCCTCGACCTCCACGCCCACCTTAGAACCCCGGGGGAGGAGCAAAAGGAGAGCCTCGAGACCGGACTCCGGGCCGCCGCCGCCGGGGGCTTCACCGCGGTGGTGATGATGCCGAACACCCGTCCGCCGCTCGACCGGCCCGAGGCCGTTCGCGGGGTGCTCCGCCGGGCGGCCGGGGTACGGGGCGCCCGGGCTCTCGCCGCAGCTGCCCTCACCAAGGGGCAGGGGGGCGCTGAGCTCGCCGAGCTCCGGCTCCTGGCCAACGCCGGGGCGGTGCTCTTTACCGACGACGGGCGCACCAACGAGGACGCCGGGGTGCTCGCCGCCGGGCTCCGCTACGCTGCGGGTCTTGGCCGGCCGGTGGCGGTCCACGCCGAAGACGCCGGGCTCCGGGGCGGGGGCGTGGTGCACGATTGCCCCCTTACCGTTGCCCTCGGCCTTCCCGGCAACCCGGCCGAGGCCGAAAGCGCTCGGGTGGCCCGGGACCTCGAGGTCCTCCGCATGACCGGGGGGCACATCCACTTCCAGCACCTCTCGACCAAGTCGGCGGTTCGCCTGGTGGCCGGGGCCAAGAAGAAAGGGCGGCGGGTCACCGCCGAGGCCACCCCCCACCACCTCACCCTCACCGTGGACGCCCTCAAAGGCCTCGACCCCCTTTACAAGGTGGCCCCTCCCTTAAGGGAGGAAGTCGATCGGGAAGCGCTGATCGAGGCCCTCGCCGAGGGGGTGGTGGACGTGGTGGCCACCGACCACGCCCCGCACACGCTGGCCGAGAAGGCGGCCGATTTCCTGCGGGCGCCCTTCGGAATCCCGAGCCTCGAGGTCGCCTTCCCCCTGCTTTTTACCGAGCTCGTGGAAAAGCGCGGCTTCCCCCTTGTGCGCCTGGTCGAGGCCCTCACCGACGGCCCACGCCTGGTACTCGGTATGGCCCCCCTCCACCTGGAGGAGGGTGCCGCCGCCAACTTGGTGCTCGTCGACCCCGGGAGGAGGCAAGCGGTGGACCCCGCGCGGTTTTTCTCCAAGGCCCGGTATAGCCCCTGGGCGGGTTGGGAACTCGTGGGCTGGCCGGTTTTAACCCTGGTGGAAGGGGAGGTCGTCCTTGACCGCCTGGGATGACCATTGGATGCGCCTGGTGAGCAAGGAGGTGCACGGCGAGCGGGGGGTCTTGGTCTTCGAAGCGCCTACGCTTGCCGAGGCGCTAGAGCCGGGGCAGTTTTTGAACCTCGAGGCTCCCGGCCGGCTCCTCCGCCGGCCCATGGCCCCGGCGGTGGTCGCCGGGCGGGTGCTGGTCTTCGTAAGGGCCCGGGGGGTGGGCACCCGGTCGCTGCTAGGGCTCCCCGTCGGCGCCTCCCTCCGGGCGCTGGGGCCGCTCGGGAACGCGTTCCCTCTGCCCGCAGGCCGGGCGGTGCTGGTGAGCGGTGGCACCGGGGTGGGACCGATGCTCTTCCTGGCCAGGAGGCTCGCAGCGCTGGGCCACGAGGTCGTTCTCTTCCACGGGGCCCGGGACGCCTCCGAGGGGTTCCTTTTGCCCTTCCTGCGCCGGAGCGCCGCCGAGGTGCGGTTCTTTACCGAGGACGGTAGCCTCGGCGAGCGGGGTTTCCCCACCGAGTTGCTTCCCTTCGCCCTGCGGCCCGGCGATACCGTGTACGCCGTCGGTCCCGAGCCGCTCATGGAAAAAGCCGCCCGGGCGGCGCAGGCAATGGCCCTTCCCGCCTACGTCTCCCTGGAGGCCCCCATGGCCTGCGGGGTGGGGAGCTGCCTCTCCTGTCGGGTGGAGTTAAGGAGCGGTCCGGTTCACGTTTGTAAGGCGGGCCCGGTTTTTCCCGCGGAGGAGGTTTTCTTTGCGGAACCCGCTTGAGGTCGAGTTTTTAGGGGTGCGCTTCCCGAACCCGGTGGTGACCGCGAGCGGCACCTTCAACTACGGCAAGGAGTACGCCCACCTCTACCCCCTTTCTCGGCTTGGGGCGATCACCACCAAGGGCACCTCCCCCCGCCCCATCCCCGGCGCACCTCCGCCACGCATCGCCGAGACCGAGGCCGGCATGCTGAACGCGATCGGCCTCGAGAACAAGGGGGTGGATGCGTACCTAAAGGACGAGCTCCCCTGGCTCAAAGCCCAAGGGGCCCGGGTAATCGTGAACGTCTTCGGCGAGAGCCCCGCCGAGTTCGCCCTGGTGGCGGGGAAGGTGAGCCCCTACGCTGATCTTGTCGAGGTCAATCTCTCCTGCCCCAATGTCCACGCCGGCGGGCTGCCCTACGCCCACGACCCAGAGGCTGCCGCCGACGTGATCCGGGCGGTGAAGGACGCGACCGACCGCCCAGTGCTCGCGAAGCTCAGCCCCGAGGGCCCCACCCTAAAGGTGGCCGAGGCTGCGGAGCACGCGGGGGCCGACGGGTTTTCCCTGATCAACACGATCCGCGGCATGCGGATCGACTTGGAGACGAAGCGGCCCGTCCTCGGGCACAAAACCGGCGGGCTCTCGGGCCCCGTGATCAAGCCGATCGCAGTGCGGCTCGTCTGGGAGCTTTACCAAAATACCGATAAGCCCATTTTGGGCATGGGCGGGATCCGCACGGTGGAGGACGCCCTCGAGTTCGCCCTCGCCGGGGCCCGGATGGTCGCCATCGGCACCGCCACCTTCGCCGACCCCTACGCGCCGATCAAGCTGGTTCAGGGCCTCGAGGCCTTTTTCAAGGACCGGGGGGATACCTGGCTCGACTGGGTGGGCGGGGCGCAGGTCCGGTAGACTGTTTCCATGCTCGAAACCGAGCGCCTTCGGCTCCGGGCCTTTCGCGAGGAGGATCTCGAGCGCTTTCACCGCTGGCGGAACGATCTTGCCCTGATGCGGCTCGACCAGCCGGGCGCGGTGCGCCCCGAGCGGCTTATGGACACCCGGGCCTGGCTTGAGCGGGTCCTTTCGGATGAGAAGACGATCTTCTTCGCGCTCGGGCATAAAGCGAGCGGCGATTTCATCGGCACGGTTTCGCTTCGCAATCTCGACCTCAAGAACCAAAACGCCGAGCTTGCCATCCTAATCGGCGAGCCGGAAAACCGGGGCCGGGGGGTGGGCGGGGAGGCCCTTTCTGTGCTCCTCGACTACGCCTTCGGGGAGCTCGGGCTTTACCGCGTCTACCTCTGGGTCCTTGCCTACAACGAACCCGCGATCCGGCTTTACCGGCGGCTTGGGTTTAAGGAAGAGGGGCGCCTCCGCGCCCAGGTGTGGCGGGACGGGGCCAGGCACGACGTGCTCGTCTTCGGGCTGCTCCGGGACGAGTGGCGCGCGCGTGCTTCGCGCTAGCTATGCGGCCTCATCACGCTGTTCGTCTTTGTGCGCTTGGACCGCGCGTTGCTGTGGCCGCCACTGAAGCCCTTTTTCACCGATACTCGGTTTTGAAGCCCTGGTGAACAACGTGTTGAAAGGTCACACCGGTTTCGCTGGTTCGGGCTTGAGAACCGGGTGGTATACTTAATGTAGATACGGAGGAGGCGTGGCGCTGAAGGTCAAGGTTCGGAAATGGGGCCATAGCCTGGGGCTACGGATTCCCAAGCCCCTTGCAGAGTCGGTAGGGCTTCGCGAGGGCACGGAGGCGGAGCTTCGCGTCGTTGGCGGTACGCTGGTACTCAAGCCTTTGCGTCGCTACCGACTTGATGAGCTCTTGGAAGGTCTTGAGGAAACGAACCGCCACCCCGAGGTGGACTGGGGTGAGCCCCAGGGCCACGAGGCGTTCTAGGCCGTGGGCTACGTTCCGGATCGCGGCGACCTCATTTGGCTTCGGTTCACCCCGCAAGCCGGCCACGAACAGGCGGGGCGAAGGCCGGCGCTGGTGCTCTCGCCGCGTAGGTACAACACCAAGGCGGGCCTGGCTCTCGTTTGCCCGGTTACGTCCCGGGTGAAGGGCTACCCCTTTGAGGTGCCCTTGCCCCCAGGCCTTGCCGTGGAGGGCGTGGTGCTCGCAGACCAGGTACGAAGCCTCGATTGGCGGGCCCGCGCTGCCGAGAAGATCGCCAGGGTGCCGGGCGAGGTCGTTGAAGAAACGATCGGGAAGCTGCTCGCGCTCCTCGAGGACTGAGCGCGGCCAAAGGCCCGAGTTCGGGCCAATATTTTGCGGCCCTGCCTTAAAAAGGCCTTGAAAAAGCGGACTGGGGCTTTTCGGGCGGGTGGTTTCGCTGCCTATTTTTAATCAGGCGCGTGCCCTTCCAAAAGCGCCTCCGCCTCTTCCCGCTGCGGGAGTGAGGGTTGGGCGCCTGGTCGGGTGGCGGCGAGGGCACCGGCTGCGGCGCCGAGGCGGAGGGCCCGCTTGAGACCCATCCCCTCCGCGAGCCCGGCGGCCAGGGCGCCGGTGAAGGCGTCGCCGGCCGCGGTGGTGTCCACCGGCCGGACCGAAAAGGCGGGGAGGTGCCCCTCGCCCTCGGTCCCCGCGTAGACGAGCCCCCTTTCGCCCAGGGTGACGACGACCTCCGGGACCTTCTGGGCCAGTGCCCGGGCGGCCGCAAGCGCGTTTTTGGGGCCCTCGGGCGGCTTGGTCTCGAGGAGCGTTGCCGCCTCGTAGGCGTTCACGACCAGCACGTCGAGGTTGGCAAGGAGCGCGTCGGGTAGGGGCCGGGCTGGAGCCGCGTTCAGCACCACCCGGGCTCCCGCTTGCCGGCCCAACCGGGCGGCCGCGGCCACGGTTTCCAGGGGGACCTCAAGCTGCAGCAGCAGGACCGCTGCGTCCTCGAGATCCCGCGGGTTCAGGTCCTCGGGCCCGAGCCGCGCGTTCGCCCCCGGGCTGACCACGATCGCGTTCTCGCCCCCTTCGTCTACGCTGATCAGGGCGACGCCGGTAGAGGCGCCGGCCAGGGCCTTGATGCCAGAGGCGTCCACCCCCTCCCGCTTTAGGTTTTCGATCAGAGCGTGGCCGAACGCGTCCCTTCCCACCCGGCCGACCATCCGCACTGCCGCCCCCAGACGGGCTGCGGCCACCGCCTGGTTGGCGCCCTTGCCGCCGGGGACGCGCCTTAGGTCGCCGCCGAGGACGGTCTCGCCGGGCCGAGGGTGACGCGGGACCGGGACCACTAGGTCCATGTTCAGGCTCCCAACCACCGTCACCCGGGGCATGGGGCCAGTTTAGTAGAGGAAGGGGACAAACATCTTGACCCGGCGGGCGTAGGCGTCCCAGGCCGCGCCGTAGCCCTCCCGGGCCCAGGCCTCGTTCTTGGGAATGGCGTCGAAGCGGTATTGCAGGAAGTTTAAAAGGGGCGCGATCCAGGCCCAGGGGTTTTGAGCCAGGAGGGCGAAGGCCACGTAGATTAGGAAGTCGCCGAAGTAGTTGGGGTGCCGGCAAAGCCCCCAAAGGCCGGTGGTTAGAAGCTTTCCCTGATTCTCCGGTCGGGACTTGAAGCGGATTTTCTGGAGGTCGCCGCCCAGGTGCAAGAGGGTGCCCCCCAGGTAGACGAGCAAAGCGGCCCCGTCCCAGAGGCCCAGCGGGGCGGGGTTTCGGCTTATGAAATAGAAGGGAAGCCCGTAGCCGACTCCGACGCCGTTGACCAGCAAGAGGGGCAAAAATAGCCGCTCGCCGGGGCGCAAGCGGGCCTCGAGCTTGGGCACCGCGGTGCGTTCGCCGAAGAGGAAGAGTAGCGCGTTCATGTGGAGAAGGTAGGAGGCCAGGAGGGCGAGGGCGAGGGCCGCCCGGGGGGTGGAGGCCGGGGCGGTGAAGGTGTAGAGGAGGGCCACCAGGAAGAGGGTGTTAA
>WFNN01000197.1 GCA_015488545.1 Thermaceae bacterium
CCGCACCTCCACCCAGAGCCCCCGCCGGTCGCGGAGCCGGCGCAGCTCGTCCCTGGCCTCCTCGAAGAAGGCGTCGGTGAGTTGTTCCCGAATCCGCCGGAAAAGCGACGCAAAACCGGCGGAAGCCCAGACCCCCTCGGTCCGCTCGGTGTAGTCCCGGAGGCGGCGGAGGCCGCCAAGAAGCGCTTCCATCGCCTCCAGGGCACCAAAAAGCACCGCCCCGGGGGTTCGCCAGGTGAAGCCGAAGTGGCTCTTTTGCACCCTATCCAGAACTTCTCGGGCCAGCGCGTCGAGCGCGGCGACCTCGTCGGGGTGGGCGAGCACGTCCTGGAAAACGGCCTGGCGGTAGGGGATGGCGGCGGGGTCGGGGTAGGCCGCCGCCAAGAGCCCCTCGCGGGCGGCCCGGTAGCGGAGCTCATCGCCCCCGGCCATGGCCTCAAAGAGGGCCTCCAGACCCAGGTCGAGGGCCAGGTCGTCGGCGAACGGGGGGGCTTTTTGGCCGGGGTCCCCCCGGGGGTGCATCAACCGGACTTCCATCGCGCAAGCCTCGCTTTCAGCTCCGGGTAGGAAAGCCCCAGCCGCCGAGCCAGGATCTCGGCGTAGGCCCGCTCCGCGGGGGGCGCTGGGACCACCCGGAAGGTGCGGCGGGTGGGGTCTTCGGGGTCGGTCTGGGCCACGTAGCTCAAGACCCCCTCGCCCCGGGCGAGCTCCGGCAGAAAGGTCACCCAGACCACCAGCCCCCCGCTCTTTCGCAGTCGGTCCCGCACCCGGAGGCTGAGCTCAAGCGCATCGGGGGCGGTGGCCGAGGCAAAGGGTTCGTTGAGCACCGCCAGCGAACCCGGCCCGGACCCGGTCACCAGCGGCTTCATTCGCAAGAGATCGTCCTCTAGCCGGCTCCTGGGGTCCTCGGCCCGCTCGCGGCGGGGAAAATGGCTGAAAAAGGCGGTGATAGGCGGGATCCGCGCGGCGCCCGCCGGCACCGGGTAGCCGAGCGCGGCCAGGTAGTGCACCTGGGCCACGGTGCGGGCGAAGGTGGTCTTGCCCCCTTGGTTGGGTCCGGTGACCACCAGCACCCGCCCGCCGTCGAAAGCGAAGTCGTTGGCCACCACCCGGCCCTCTCGGGCCCGGGCCAGATCGAGGGGGAAGGCCCTCCGGGCGCGGCTGACCGCCCCGGGCACCACCCGGGGGTAGCTGAAGGCGAGCCCGGCCTCCCTCAAGGGGGCGATGTGGTCCCGGTAGGCCAGGAAGAAGGCAAGCCCCCGCTCCAAGGCTCGGACCCCGGGGTCCTCGAAATCCGCGAGCTCCCCAGCGAAGCGCTCCAGACGGGCAAAGAGGTCAGGGTGGAGCTTGGCCACCCCCTCGAGGATCTCCTCCTCCACGTGGTTCATCTCCAGCCCCCGGGGGGGCGGCCGGAGCCCCCCGTCGTCCCCGTCCGGTGCCCCGAAGCGGGAAAAGGTCGCCGCCACCCGAGCGGCGAGGTCGGGCAAGTCCTCCGGGGGGTAGACGGCCACCCGCCCCTCCTCGATGTGCAGCAGGTAGCGCACCTCGAGGAGAGCCCCGAGAATCGCCTCCGCCTCCCGGGCGCGGGCCGCCACGGACGGCCGCTCCAGGTAGGCCTCGAGGTAGGCGCGGGCCCCCTGAAGCCCGACCGAGGCCGGCGGATGCCCGGCCAACCGGGCGGCCAGGGTCCTAACGGCCTCGAGGTACCGCCGCCAGGCCACCACCCGGAAGTAGGTCTTTTGCCGCTTTGGGAAAAGGCGCCGGCTCTGGGCGAGGGCGTCGCGGGCCTGCGCCAGCCCCAGGAGAAAGCCGCGGGCGGCGGCCTCGAGCGCTGGACGGTCGAGGTCGCGCATCACCGCCTGGCGGTCGGCGATCGCCGCGGGATCGGCCAGCGGGGCCCGTAGCAGGGGTTCGAGGTCGTACCCGCCGTAGCCCACCAAAAGCTCCTCGAACACCGCGGCCAATCCGGTATCCGAGAGGAACCCCTCGCCCACCCGGGCCACCGGCTCGGGGGCCACCACCACCCCAAGGGGCAGGCTTCCCGCCACTCACCCAGGTTACGCCCGCAGCATGAGCCGGTGAGGAGCCCAAACTGGTAGGCTCCTTACAGGTGCTAAGAGCCGTCCTCAAACCGGGCAAGGAGAGGAAGGTCAAGAACTTCTACCCCACGGTCTTCGCCGATGAATTGGCCGAAGCCCCCAAGGCGGCGGGGGTGGCCCGGGTTCTCGCGGCCGGCGGGGAACCCCTCGGGGTGGGCTACTACGATCCCACCGCCCGCGCCGCCCTCCGGGTCTACCGCTTCGACGACGGGCCCCTGGACGCCCCCTTCTTCCGGCATCGGATCGAGCAGGCTGCCCGGCGCCGGGCCGGTCTCGGCCCCTACCACCGCCTGCTCCACGCCGAGGCCGACGGCCTCCCCGGTCTGGTGGTCGACCGCTTCGGCGACCTGCTCCTGGTGCAGGTACGCACCCGGGGCGCCTGGGCGCTGCAGGAGCGCTGGCTGGACCCACTCCGGGAGGTCACCGGCGCCCAATCGGCCCTCCTGGTACCCACCGGGCACGCCGCGAAGGAGGGCCTGGCCCTAAAGCGGGCCCCCCTCTGGGGCGCGCCGCCGGAACAGCTGGTGGTCGAGGAGGATGGCCTGGTCTTCGCGATCCCCCTGGACCTGGCCCAGACCAAGGGCTACTACCTCGACCAGCGGGAAAACCGCCGCCGGTTCGAGGCTGGCGTCGGGCCTGAAGACCGGGTCCTCGACGTCTTCGCCTACGTGGGCGCCTTCGCCCTCCGGGCCGCCCGGCGCGGAGCGTACGCGCTGGCGGTGGACCAGGACCTGGCCGCCCTGGCGGTGGCGGACCGGACCGCCCGGGCCCTGGGGCTGGCCCTCGACCTCCGGCAGGGAGAAGCGCTTTCGGTCCTCACCCAGCTGGTCGACGAGAAGCGCCGGTTCAACCGGGTGGTCCTCGACCCCCCGGCGCTAGCCAAGAGCCCCCGGGACGTGCCCCGGGCCAAGCGCTACCTGGTCGCCCTCCTCGCCCGAACCTTCCAGCTGATCGAGCCCGACGGCGAGGTCTGGCTTTCCAGCTGCAGCTACTACCTGAAGGAGACGGACCTGCTCGAGGCCGCCCGCCGCGCCGGGGCCGACACCGGCACCCGGTTTGCGGTGCGGGCGGTCTTCCACCAGCCCCCTGACCACCCCTGGATCGCCCAGATCCCCGAAACCCTCTACCTGAAGACCCTGGTGCTCGGGGTCCAGCCCCTGTGAAGGGCGCCCGCGCTAGCCGGCGAACCGGTCGGGGTCGTCGGGCCGCGCGATGGCGTAGCCCTGCACGTAGCGCACCCCGAGCCGGGCCACCTCCGCGATCATCCGCTCTTCTTCGATCCCCTCGGCCACCGCCTCCACCTCGAGCTTGCCAAACCCGTACAGGGTGGCCTCTAAAAGCGCCCGGGCCTTGGGATCGGGGTCCTCGGCCCGGAGGGCGGCGCGCACCAGGTGCTGGGATAGCTTGACGTAGGAAACCGGGAGTTCCACCAGGGTGTTGAGGTTGGAGTACCCCTCGCCGAAATCGTCCAGCACCAGGGTGTACCCCCGGCGGTGAAGCTCCCAGGCCCGCTCCTTGGCGCTGGGGTTCAGCAGGCCGTACTCGGTTACCTCGAAGCCCACCCAGCGAGGATCGGGGTGGCGCTTAAGCCCCCCGGCCAGGGTCGAGGGGAGGAGGTTCACCCACACCTTCCGCCCCAACCGCCGGGCGATGGCCTCGGCCCGCTCGATCACGTAGTGGTCCAGCGCCGACCCCAGGCCCAGCTGCTCGGCCAGGGGAATGAATCGGGCCGGGGGCACCTCCCAGCGGAGCAACAGCTCGTACGCCGCGTAAGTCCGCCGCGCCAGGTCGAGAATGGGCTGGGCGTGCACGGCCAGCAGGCCCTCGCGCAGCGCCCGGCGCAGTCGGGCCTCGAGCATCTGTTCGTCCCGCCAGGCCTTTTCCAGCTCGGCGTCGTAAAAGACGAACGCGCTCCCGGTTTTCTTAGCGCGGTAAAGAGCGAAGTCCGCCTTGGCCAGCAACTCGTCGAGGTCGGTGGCGTCCCGGGGGGCGAGCGCGATTCCCACCGAGGCGGCCGCGCCCACCTCGTAGCCGGCGAGTTCGAAGGGCCGGGCGAGGGCGGAGGCCAGCCGCCGGGCCGCCTTCTTGGCCCCGTTTTCCCCGGCGCCGGGAAGAAGGGCCACGAACTCGTCGCCTCCCACGCGAAACAGGTAATCCCCCTCGAAGAGCGCCCCCTTCATCCGTTCGGCAGCCACCCTCAGGTAGCGATCGCCGGCCTCGTGCCCGTAAACGTCGTTGACCCGCTTGAGTTTGTCGAGGTCGATCATGAAAAGGGCGGTGCCCGCCCCCCGCCGCGCCCGGGCCAGCAAACGGGGCCCGATCTCAAACAGCAGGCGGCGGTTGGGCAGGCCGGTGAGGGGATCGTGGAAGGCCAGGTGCACCGCCCGTTCCCGCTCCATCGACCACCCCTGGAGCAACGCCAGGGTCGAGGCCAGAACCTGCACCTTCGGCAAATCCCCGTCGCTAAGGGCGCCCGCCTTGCGGGCCTCGAGGACCAGGTAGAGCACCCCGTCGCGGTGCACGCTGGCGGGGGCAACCAGCACCTCCGCCGGCACACCCCGGGTATCGGCGTGGAGACAGCTCTCGGTCCAACGCGCCCTGAGCCGGGCGTCCAAGGACCAGCGCCCCGGCCGCAAGAAGGCCCGCCCCCCCACCGCCGAAAGGGGGAGCGTCCGGCCAACCAGCGCGGCGGGGTGGCCGTGCACCGCCAGGAACCGGGCGGCCTCGCCCCGGACCACCATCAGCCGGGCGGACTCGGCGCCGGGGACGTGGGCCAGGGCGAAGGCCAGCGCCTCCTGGTACAGGCCGCCGACCGGCTCGTTCCTCACCGCCCGCCGGAGAAACCGGGCCAGCCCGCGCTCGAACTCCAGGGCCCGGTAGAGATCGGTGACGTCGTAGAAAGTTCCCAGAAAATAGAGCAGGTCGCCGGCTCGGTGCTGCACCCGCCCGAAGTAAAAGCTGTAGGCCCGGCCCTCATGCCAAAAAACCGGCTCAAGCAGCCGGCCGGTGGTCGGCGCGCCCTCCAGAGCCTCCCGGATGGCCCGCGCCAGCACGGACTCCCGGGCCAACCAGGTGGTTCCGATCTGGTCAGGCTCCAGGCGAAAGGCCTGGGCCGCCGCCCGGTTGAAGTAGAACAGCCGGCCCAGGCTGTCGAAGCCCACCACCGGGTGGGGGAAGTCCTCGAGGAACACACGGATCAGGCTCTTTTTGTGCGCGATGTCGCGGCCATAGGCCACGAAGTACGTGCGGGCACCGACCTTCAGGGGGAAGATGACCCGGAAGGTGGGGTAAACCCTACCGTCCTTCCGGCGATTGAAAAAGAGCGCTTTAAAAACCCGGCCCGCGGTGATCGTGGACCACAAATGGGCGTAGAAGGCGGGGGAATGCAGCCCCGATTTGAGGATCCTGGGGTTCTTGCCCAGGACCTCCGCCAGGGCGTAGCCGGTCTCCTCGGTGAACGCGGGGTTGGCGTAGAGGATGGAACCGTCGCGGTCGGTCACCACCACCGCGGCGGGGGCCTGCTCCAAAACCGCTCGCAGCAATCCATCCCGTTCAAGGAAACCCGCGAGGCCGGTGCCGTTCCCGCTTGCATCTTTGCCCACAGCGAGCCCCCTTTCCGGGCGCGGCGGCGCCCTAACCCAGTGATTCCTTAACTGTACCACACTTAAAAAAATTGGCACTTTAAAGGAAATGCGCCAAGCACCACTTGGTGCCGGCCACCCACCGCGCCGCAACCCGTAAAGTAGGACCATGCACCCGGTGGGTTTCGGGGAGGCCCGGGTAAAGGCCGGCGAGCTCTGGCTTTTCGGCCCGGTCTTCACCGCCCGCGTCCAGGCCCGGGGACCGGCCTGGCGGATCTTGGTTTTCCTGCGCCCCGAGGACGCCGAGAAGCAAAGCTTCGCGGTGGCGACCGGGGAGCGCGGCCCGGTGGCCTTCGACGGGGCGGTGGCCACCGCCCCCGGCTTGCCGCCGCTCCGCCTAACCCTGAACCCCTTTACCTTCACCTTCGGCTTCCTACACGCCAGGGGCCTTTTCGCCCGGGAGCTGGCAACCTGGCGGGGGGTGGAACGGGTGACCTTTGACCCCATGGGGCTCAAGGCCCCCCTCCCGCCGGCCGAGGGCCACCCCCTGGGCGGGGGGTTCGAGCTCTGGTTGGAGGAGCGCCCGGACCGCCGTTACTTCGGCCTCGGCGAGCGCACCGGCTTCCTGGACAAGAAAGGCCGGCGGTACACCCACTGGAACACCGACGACACCGACCACGAGGAGGGCACCGACAACCTCTACCAGAGCCAGCCCTTCCTCCTGGCGGTGGAAGCCGGCGAGGCCATCGGGCTCGTGCTCGATGAAACCTGGCGCACGGTCTTCGACCTGGCGCGAACCAACCCCGAAAGGAGTGCCCTAGCCACCCCCGGCCCCACCTTTGACCTCTACCTGCTGCCCGGCCC
>WFNN01000198.1 GCA_015488545.1 Thermaceae bacterium
GAGAAATTCTATCACGCGCGCCTGCCTTCCTCCAAGGCGGCCCGGGGCCGGCGACGGCCGTAGCCGTAACCGTAACGGGCGTAGCCGCGGTAGCCTCCCGAGAACCACGCCGCCGCCCGCACGCGCGTCAGGGCCAGCCCCACCACCTTGGCCCCCACCCGTTTCAGAAGGTCGTGGGCAGCCTGCAGGTGACGCTTATTCGTTCGCCCTTCGGCGGCCACCAAAAGGGTCCCGGCAGCATGGGGAACCACCACCAGGGTGTCGGCCACGGGAAGAAGCGGGGGCTATCGACCACGATCACCTCGTAGCGGCCGAGGTCGAGGACGCGGGCCAAGAAGGTCCGCCAGTGCTCGGTGAGCAGCTCAGAAGGGTTCTCCGGGGTTCCTCCTGCGGGTAGAAAGTCCAGAAAGGGTTGTACGCGGTGGGGTTCGAAGGGGACATCGGGATCCCCAATCACCGACACCAAACCGGGCTCCCCGGGAGCAGCGAGCTCCTCGTCCAGAACTGGCCGGCGGAGATCGGCGTCGATCAGCAGCACCGGTCGCCCGGTGCGGGCGTAGGTCCTGGCCAGAGCCAGGGCCACACTCGATTTTCCCGCCCCTTCCTCGGCGCTGGTAACCACCACCACCTTTGGAGAGGGACCGGCCAAAGCCCGGTCGAGCCCAGCCCGAAGGTAGTTGGCAGCCTCCTTCGAGAGGGTACGGCCAGCGCCAGGTGGCACCCTGGGAAATTCCACCAACACGGGGAGCTCGGTGAGCCGGGCGGCCTCCTCGCTGGAGCGGAGCCTGGGGTCGAGTGCCTGCCGCAGAAAAAAGAGAAAAACCACCAGGAAAAACCCCAACACCCCGGTCAGTGCGGCAACCAGTTTGGGCCGGGGCGCCACCGGAAGGAGAGGCGGCTGGGCCGCCTCAAGCACCTGGAGATTGCCCCGTGCCGAAACTTTCAGGGCCCGCACCATGTCGAGGTCTCGCAGAAGGTCAGCCTTAAGGCGCAAAAGCGCCTCGGTCTGGTCCGAGCTACCGGCTGATCGAGCCAGCTCCTGGTCCACCACCGCCAGCCGAGCTTTCAGGGAAGCCTCGGCACGCTCAAAATGTCGGCGGGCGCGGGCATTGTCCCAGGCCACCAACGCCTCCGCCCAGGCGTTGGCGTGCTCCGCCGCCCTGCTGGGGTTAGGACCGTCCACCGACAACACTAGTACCGAGGAACGCCTCCCCTTAACCACCCGAATCTTCAGACCACGATCGGAGTCATCCAGCCCTAAAGGCGCCAGCAGGTCGTGGGCACGAGCGACCTCGCGGTAGGCTTCAGGGTCGAGCACGGGGATGCGATCGGAGAATCCAGCCAGTCCTCGCCCGCCGGTGTCTTCTACCACCAGCACCTTGGCCACCGCTCGGTAAACCCGGGGGTTTCGGGCGCTGAAGTAATAGGCAAACAAAGCAACCACAAGCGCAAGAAGGAGGGCCGGCCAAAGGGCGGGCCGGAGCATGCGCCAGAGCTCTTCCAGGGTCAATTCCTCTTGGTAGTCGCCGATATAGGCAAACCTAACCCTGGAAGAAGCAAAGGCCAGGGGCATGGATCACACCCCTGGTGCCGGGAGCGGGACTCGAACCCGCACGGGGGAAAGGCCCCCAACGGATTTTAAGTCCGTTGCGTCTACCGGTTCCGCCATCCCGGCGGACAAGGCCATTCTAGCCGGGCGAGGGCATAGAGTGAAGGTATGCCCAAGCTTGACCCGCGTTTTCTGGAAAGCCGGAAGGTGGGCCGGGAAAACGGCCTGGAGACCTCCGAGGAGCTCCAGGCCTGGAGCGCCGAGCTCGCAAGCGCCCACCGCGCTCTGCTGGAACGCAGCAAAGACCCCACCGCCATGCTCGGCTGGATCCGCCTCCCTGAGGCCACCGAAGAAGCCCGCGGGATCCTGCGCTTCAGCCAACGGGCGGGATGGGCGCGGGACGTGGTGGTGCTGGGCATCGGTGGCTCGGCCCTGGGGGCCAAGGCCCTCTACCAAGCCCTGGCCCCGGCGACTCCACCGGCCCGGCTGCATTTCGTCGACCACACCGACCCGGTGCCGGTGGCCCGGCTGTTGGGCCAGCTCGATCCGGCGACGACCCTGGTGCTGGTGATCAGCAAATCGGGGGGCACCGCCGAGACCCTGGCCGCTTTCCTGATCTTCCGCCGCTGGCTGGCCGACGCCTTGGGGGAGGGCTGGCGGAACCACGTGGCCGTGGTCACCGACCCCGAGAAGGGGGCCCTCCGGGCCTACGCCCGCGCCCATGGGCTCACCGCGTTTCCGGTGCCGCCGGACGTGGGCGGGCGGTTTTCGGTCTTTTCCCCGGTCGGCCTGCTTCCCCTGGCCCTCGGCGGGGTGCCGATCGAGGACCTTTTGATGGGGGCCCGGCGAGCCAACGCCAGGGCGCTGGAAGAAGCCGGGAAGAGCGCGCTCTTTCTCTATCTTTTAGAGCGCCACCGAGGGAAACGGATCCACGTCTTGATGCCTTACGGCCAGCGGCTGGAGCGGGTGGCCGACTGGTTCGTCCAGCTCCACGCCGAATCGCTGGGCAAGGCCAGAGACGCAAGGGGAAGCCGGGTCCACACCGGCCCCACCCCCCTGGCCGCCCTCGGCCCCACCGACCAGCACAGCCTGCTCCAGCTGCTCCGGGAGGGTCCGAACGACAAGCTGGTGATCGTAGTCCGGGCCGAGGACCCGGGGAAGGATCTCCCGCTCCCCGAGGACCCGTCGCTCCCGTCCGCTAGCTACCTCTTCGGCAAGACGCTGGCGGTGCTCCAGGACGCCGAGGCCCGGGGCACCACCCTGGCCTTGGCCGAGGCCGGGCGGCCGGTGCTCACACTCATCCTTCCCGCGATCGACCCCCCTGCGCTCGGCGACCTGCTGCAGTTCTTCATGTGGCAGACCGCTTTTATGGGCGAGCTCTACGGGGTCAACGCCTTCGACCAACCAGGCGTCGAGCTGGCCAAGACCTACACCTACGCCCTAATGGGCCGCGAGGGCTACCAGGAAGTGCGGCGTCGCCTGGAGGAGGAGGGGGTATGAAGATCCATTTTCGCGAGAACGGCCCCATCGTTCTTCCCGCCAAAAAGGGCGACCGGGTGGTCTTTAACGGCGAGGAACGGGTGCTCCAAAAGGACGGCCTGGCGCTCTGCCGCTGCGGGGCCTCGACCGACAAGCCCTTCTGCGACAAAAGCCACAAGCGCGTGGGTTTTAAGGCGCCGGGCGGGGACCTCGAGGGGGTATAAACTTTGGGCATGCGGGAGCTCGAAGCCCTAGGAATCCGCCCCCAAAAACGCGTGCTTACCGACGCCTCCACCCCGGTCCTGGTCGAGGAAACCCTGGCCAAAGGCCTGGGGCAGCTAGCCCACAAAGGCCCCCTGGTGGTCGATACCACCCCCTACACCGGCCGGAGCCCCCGGGACAAGTTCATCGTCAAGGAACCCCCTTACGACGAGGAGATCTGGTGGGGCGAAGTTAACCACCCCTTCGAACCGGAGGCCTTCGAGGCCCTGAAGGAGCGGCTGGCCGAACACCTCTCCCGGCAGGACCTCTACGTCCAACACCTCTACGCCGGCTTTGACCCGGCGCACCACCTGGGGGTGCGGGTGATTACCGAAAGCCCGTGGCACGCGCTCTTTGCCCGAAACCTCTTCATTCTCCCCCGGGTCTTCTTCTCCGGCGACGTCATCGAGCCCTTCACCGCCGGCTTCACCATCCTCCACGCCCCCTCGTTCAAGGCTGTCCCGGACCGGGACGGCACCCGAAGCGAGGTCTTCGTCATCCTCTCCTTCCGCCACAGGTTGATCCTCATCGGAGGCACCGGCTACGCCGGCGAGATGAAAAAGGCCATCTTCTCGGCCCTCAACTACCTCATGCCCAAGGCCGGCGTCCTCTCCATGCACTGCTCGGCCAACGTCGGCGAAAATGGCGACACCGCCCTGTTCTTCGGCCTCTCGGGGACCGGCAAAACCACCCTTTCGGCCGACCCCAACCGGCGGCTCATCGGCGACGACGAGCACGGCTGGGGCGACCAAGGGGTCTTCAACTTCGAGGGGGGCAGCTACGCCAAGGTCATCCGACTCTCCAAGGACAAGGAGCCGATGATCTGGGAGGCCACCAACCAGTTTGAGACCATCCTGGAGAACGTGGTGCTGAACCCGGAGACCCGTCGGGTCGAGTGGGACGACGCCTCCAAGACCGAAAACACCCGCAGCGCCTACCCCCTCGCCCACATCAAAAACCGGGAACCCTCGGGGCGGGGAGGCCACCCCAAAAATATCTTCTTCCTCTCCGCCGACGCCTTCGGGGTGCTGCCCCCGATCGCCCGGCTGACCCCGGAACAGGCGATGTTCTACTTCCTATCCGGTTACACCGCCAAGGTGGCGGGTACCGAACGAGGGATCACCGAACCGGTGGCCACCTTCTCGGCCTGCTTCGGGGCCCCCTTCCTTCCCCTGCCCCCGGCCACCTACGCCACCCTCCTCGGCGAACGCATCCGGCGCCACCGGCCCCAGGTCTGGCTGGTCAACACCGGCTGGACCGGCGGTCCCTACGGTACGGGTCACCGCATTCCGCTGGAGTACACCCGGGCGATGCTCACGGCGGCGCTAAGTGGCGCGCTCGAGGCCGTCCCCTACCGCGAGGACCCGATCTTCGGTCTGGCCGTTCCCACCCAGGTCCCGGGGGTGCCGGCCGAGCTCCTCGACCCCCGGTCCACCTGGCCCGACCCCGATGCCTACGACCGTGCCGCCAGGAAGCTGGCCGCGATGTTCCAGGAAAACCTCAAGAGCTTCGAAGGCACCGTCCCCGCCGAGGTAAGGGCTGCGGGTCCCAAAGGGTAGTCCGCGATATACTTAGGCCATACGTCCCGGCGGGGACGGCGGAAGGTGGGGAGACACACGATGAGCGCGAGGGCCAAGGCGTACGCCCGCTACGCATGGGGCGTGCTCTTCTACACGATCGCGGTGATCCTCTGGGGGGCTTACGTGCGGGCCTCCTTTTCCGGCGACGGCTGCGGCCGCCACTGGCCCACCTGCCAGGGCGCGCTTATCCCGGTGCCCGAGAACACCAAGACGCTGGTCGAGTTCACCCACCGGCTCATGAGCGGGCTCGACCTCCTCCTGGTGGTGGGGCTTTTGGTCTGGGCCTTCCGGCTCTACCCCCGCGGCCACCGGGTGCGGCTCGGCGCCGGGCTGGCGATGACCTTCATGATCGTCGAAACCCTGGCCGGGGCTGGGCTGGTGCTTTTCCACCTGGTGGCCTACGATGCCACCACCGCCCGGGCGGTGGTGATGGCGGTCCACCTGCTCATCACCCTGCTTCTCCTGGGAGCCCTAACCCTAAACGCCTTCTGGGCCTCGGGGGGTGCGCCGGTGCGTTTTACCGGCCAGGGGCCGGTGGGCTACGCGCTCTACCTCGGCCTGTTTGCCGTCGCCTTGCTGGCCGCCAGCGGGGCGATCACTGCCCTCGGGGACACCCTCTTTAAGGCCAGCAGCCTGATCGAGGGCATCAAGCAGGACTTCTCGCCCACCGCCCACTTCCTGGTCCGCCTCCGGGTCTTCCACCCCCTGATCGCGATCTCCACCGGCCTCTACCTCCTCCTGGTCGCCGGCCTGGTGAGCGTTTTCCGGCCCCACCCCACGGTTCGCCGCTACGCCACCCTTTTGGTCCTGGTCTTCGCCCTTCAACTAGTGGCCGGCATCACCAACTTGTTTCTGCTAGCCCCTATCGGTATGCAGATGATCCACCTGGGTCTGGCCGACGCGGTCTGGATCGTCCTGGTCCTCCTCACCCTGGCGTCCTTCTCGGAAGCCGCCCCCCAGGTGGAGAGCGCCGAAGCCGGGACCCCATCGCCCCACGCCGCCCAGGGTAAGGCCCACCTCATGGACTACGTGGCCCTCACCAAGCCCCGGGTGATCAGCCTCTTGCTCTTTACCGCGCTGGCGGCGCTTTTTGCCGCCGGAGGCTGGCCGGGCTGGAAGGTCTTTTTGGCGGTCCTCTTCGGGGGCTACGCCGCCGCCGGCGCGGCCAACGCCATCAACATGGTGATCGACCGCGACATCGACGCCCGCATGCCCCGCACCGCCAAGCGGCCCACGGTCACCCGGCGGGTGTCCTCGCGGAATGCGCTGGCCTTCGCCATGGCGTTGGCCACCGCCTCCTTTCTCGTCCTCCTCTGGGGCGCCAACCTGCTGGCGGCGGTTCTGGCCCTGGCCGGACTGGTTTTCTACGTCTTCATATACACCCTTTGGCTCAAACGGCGGACCTGGCACAACATCGTGATTGGCGGGGCCGCCGGCGCCTTTCCCCCGCTGGTGGGGTGGGCAGCGGCCACGGGCGATCTCTCGCCGCTGGCCTGGACGCTGTTTTTGATCGTCTTCTTCTGGACCCCTGTGCATTTCTGGACCCTGGCGCTCATGATCAAGGAGGAGTACGCCAAGGTGGGCGTGCCCATGCTCCCGGTGGTCTACGGTGCCCGGATCACCGCCCTTCAGATCGCCCTCTACGCCCTGCTTACCGCCCTTGTGGCCTTCGTGCCTCTGACCCTGGGTCAGGCCGGGGCTGCTTACGCGGTGGGGACCGCGGTGCTGAACGGCCTCCTCCTCCTGCGGGCCTACCGTTTGGCCCTCTTCCCCGAGGCCCGGCCGGCGGCCCGGTCCCTTTACCTCTACTCGCTCGCCTACCTGGCAGCGGTCTTCCTGCTGCTCACCCTCGACCGCACCTTGGCCGCCTGAGCTATGCGCCGTGCGCTCGCCGCCTCCGCTTTTATTGCTCCCGCCCTAGCCCACGAGCTGACCAGCTTCGGCGAATCGGGGGGGCAGGCCAATTTCGCCCGGCTGGTGGCGTTTACCCTGGCCTTCCTTCTGGTCCTTCTGCTCACCGCCTTCCTGGGCTACCGCCGAACCAAGAGCCGGGGGGGTGGCGAGGTGGTCTGGGCTATCTTCCCTACCGTAGTGGTGGCAGTGGTGGGGGCCATGATCCTCATGGCCGCTTTGAACTTCCAGCCGGTGGGCGGGGCCCGGCTGAAGGTGGAGATCACCGGCCAGCGCTACTGGTGGGCGGTTCGCTACCCCGAACGGGAGATCGTCACCGCCGGCGAGCTCTGGGTTCCGGTAGGGGAACGGGTTGAGCTTCGGGCCACCAGCCGGGACGTGTTCTACAGCCTCTCGATCCCCGGGTTGGGGGTGAAGATCGACGCCGTTCCCGGCCAAACCACCCGCGCCTGGTTCACCGCCAAAAAGGCCGGCATCTATGGCGGCCGCGAGACCGAGTACGTCGGCCCCTCCACCGACAAGATGCGCCTCCGGGTGTTCGCTATACCCCAGGGCGACTACCAGCGCTTGGTGACCGCCATCCAGAACTACGCCGGCCCCCAACCGGAGGGAAGCGCCCAGCGGGGCGAGGCCCTTTTCCTGGCCCGGTGCGCCGGTTGCCACACGGTACGGGGAACCCCGGCCCGGGGGGCCACGGGCCCCGACCTAAGCCTTTTTCGTATCCGCACCACCTTCGGATCCGGGGTCTGGCCCAACCGCGAGGACTTCCTGGCCACCTGGATCGCCAACGCTCCGGGGATGAAACCCGGGGTCCATATGCCCGCCTTCCCGGATCTTAGCCCTGAAGACATCCAGGGCCTTATCGCCTACCTAAAGACCCTGGGGCCCACAGGCGTCGACCTCTCCCGCTACGGGCGGCTGCCGTAGACCACGGGGCTCCGTGCCCGGATGGCCTTTTGGCGCCTTCTGGGAGGCAGGGCGGCGGCGGTCACCGGGCGCACCCAGTCCGGTCGCCCCCTACCCCGCTTCGAGATCAACCGGCTGATCCCTGGCGCCCCCAGCTTCGCCCTGTTCGTCCGGCCGGCGGAGGCGACCCTCATGCTCCCGCTTACCAAGCGCGTCGAAGAACCGAGGACCCATGGAAGTTCATCGACGCGTACCGCCGGTGCATGCCGACTTCAACCTACGCCAGCCCCTCCGAGAGGACGACTGACCATTCGGTCATTTAGACTAAGGGCGGAGGGAGCGCTATGGAATACCGCAAGCTTGGCAAATGGGGGCTCAAGGTTTCGGCCCTTAGCCTGGGGGCCTGGGTCACCTACGGCAACCAGGTCAAGGACGAGGCCACCATCCGCCAGATCGTGAAACTGGCTTACGAGAACGGGATCAACTTCTACGACAACGCCGACGTCTACGCCCGCGGGCTGGCCGAGGAGATCATGGGCCGGGTTCTCAAGGACTACCCCCGGCACACGCTGGTGCTCTCCTCCAAGGTCTTCTGGCCGATGAGCGACGACGTGAACGACCGGGGGCTGTCGAGGAAACACATCCGGGAATCAATCGAGCGAAGCCTAAAGCGACTGCAAACCGACTACCTCGACCTCTACTTCGCCCACCGCTACGACCCCGAGGTCCCCATGGAGGAGATCGTACCCGCCTTTAGCCAGCTGGTGGACGAGGGCAAGGTGCTCTACTGGGGCACCTCGGAGTGGCCGGCGGCCCGGATCGCCGAAGCGGTGGCCTTCGCCGAGGCCAACGGGCTCCACCCCCCGGCGGTGGAACAGCCGCAGTACTCGCTGGTGTACCGCCAACGGGTGGAGAAGGAGATCTTCCCCGAAACCACCCGTTTTGGCCTAGGGGTGGTGGTCTGGAGCCCGCTGGGGATGGGGCTGCTCACCGGCAAGTACGACGAGGGGCTGCCCCCCGGAGCCCGGCTCACGGAGTACGAGCCCCTGAGAGGAAAACTGCTCACCGAGGAAAACCGCCAGCGCGTAAAGCGCCTGAAGGCCATCGCCGACCGGCTGGGGGTGACCCGCGCCCAGCTCGCGCTGGCCTGGGTTCTCCGGCGCCAGGAGGTCACCTCGGCGATCACCGGCGCCACCCGCCCGGAGCAGCTGGCCGAAAACCTGAAGGCCCTCGAGGTTCCCCTCGACGAGGCCACCCTGGCCGAAATCGACGCCATCTTCCCGCCGCCCGCGGAGGAAAACGAGGGCTAAGCGGCCCGGGGGTCGAAAAAGTAATCCTCGGCCAACGCCTTGGCCAGGGCCACCAGGGGGATAACCACCAGCGCCCCCACCAGGCCGCCGAGCTCGGCACCGACCAAGAGCGCAAGCAGCACGGTCACCGGGTGGAGCTGGGTGGCCCTGGCCATGATGAGGGGCGCGAGCACGTGCCCCTCAAACTCCCCGGCCACCACGAAGACCAAAAGCGCGGTAAACACCGCCCCCCAACCCAGGCTCAGGGCAGCCAGGGCGGTAAAGGCCATGCCGAGGGCCACCCCCAGGAAGGGGATGAGCTCCAAGACCGCCACCAAAAACCCGGTGACCGCCGGCATGGGCAGGCCGAGGAGGAAGAGCCCGACCCCCACCAGCAACCCCATGCTGGCGGCTACCGTAAGCTGACCGCGAAAGTAGCCCACCACCGCCCGCTCCAGCTTCTCGCCGAAGGCCCGTAAAAACCCCCGGTAGGCGGGCGGGGTACGCCGGTAGAGGCTTTGGAGCATGGCTTCGCCGTCCCAGAGGAAGTAAAGGAACAGGAAAAACCCCACCACCAGGTCCACCGCGCCGCCTAGCACGGCGGCGAGGGTGGGGATCAGGCCCGACTGCACCCAGCGACCAAGGGCAGCGAGCGCGGTGTGGGAAAGCTGCTGCACCAGACCGGCGAGGTCCTCGGGAAGGCGGTTGAAGTACGGGCGGGCCCAGCCCGGCACCCAGCCGCCGAGCCGTTCCCAGAACGCCCGAACCTCCTGCGCCCCCCGGGCAACCTCCTCGGGAAGGGTGCCCACCAGCCCAGAGAGCTGGCCCACGACCGCCACCAACCCCAGCCAAAAGGCCACCAGGATGAGGAGCAAAAGCAGCACCACCAGGGCGAAGGCCACCGGCTTAGGGGCACCCCGCCGCTGGAAGAAGACCAGCACCGGACGGACCAACGCGGCGATCAGGGCCGAGAGCAGGGTCACCCACCAGACCGTCCAGGTGCGCCAGACAAAGTACCCGAACAGATACGCGAGACCGAGCGCGACCAGCACCCGGACGTAGGGGTTTCTCCACACCTCCCGGAAGGCCTCGCGCATGCCCCTACCTTATCCTGGGGGGCGTGCGGGCGCGCTGGGAAGTGGCCGGTCGGGTCGTCGAGGTTAAAAATCTGGAGAAGGTCTTCTTTCCGGACCTCGGGGCCACCAAGGGGGACGTGCTGGTCTACTACCAGCGGGTAGCCCCCTTCCTCCTCCCTTTCCTAAGGGATCGTCCCCTCACCCTCTACCAGTGCCCCGACGGGACGACCGGCCGCTGCTTTTTCCGCCGTAAGCTCCCCGACTACGCCCCCGAATGGTTCCGCCGGGTCCCCTTTAACCCCCGGACCCAAAGCGGGCAGGTGCCGCTTATCCTAGCCGAGGACGAGGCCCAGCTCCTTTGGCTTGCGAACCAGGCGGCGGTGGAACTGCACGCCTGGACCGCACGGCTACCCGACCTGGCCCGGCCCGACCTCCTGGTCCTCGACCTCGACCCCGGCGAGGGGGTGCCGTTTTCGCGGGTCCTCGAGGCCGCCCTGGTCCTCCGCGAGGAGCTCGGGCGCCGGGGCCTCCGCGCCTGGCCGAAGACCACCGGGGGACGCGGGCTGCACCTTCTGGTCCCCCTGGTCCCCCGGCACCGCCACGCCGAGGTGCGGGCCTGGGCCCGGAACCTGGCGGAGGGCCTCGAGGCCCGGGTGGGATGGATCCGCCGACCCCGCGGGGGAACCCACAAAGGCGATGGGGTGCAACTCGACTACGCCCAAAACGGCTACGGCCGGAACACCGCCGCCCCTTACACCCTGCGCGCCAAGCCGGGTGCCCCGGTGAGCACCCCGATCACCTGGGCAGAGGTGAAAAGGGGCGGCTTCCTA
This sequence comes from Thermaceae bacterium, assembly GCA_015488545.1. Lineage (GTDB taxonomy): Bacteria > Deinococcota > Deinococci > Deinococcales > Marinithermaceae > WFXV01. The sequence goes on from WFNN01000198.1 coordinate 10,882, forward strand.
CCCGGGGATTTCAACCTCACCACCGTGCCCCGGCGCTTGGCCGAGCGCGGCGACCCCCTGTCCTCGCTCCTGGAGCACCGCTTCACGCTTGCGAACCTCTAGCCCGCCGGCCATAGGCCAGCGCGCCCGCCCCGACCGCGAGGTACACCGCCACCAGCAAGCCGAGCTCCCCTGGGCGGGTGGCGGCCAGATAGAAGATAAGCGCCGCCACCACCAGCCAAACGGCCAGCATCGCCGCCAGGGCCGGAACCGGCGCGATGCCCGCCCGCTGCCGCAAACGAAACCCCGCCACCGCCACCCCGAGCACCACCAGGAGAAAGGTCAGGCTGGAAAACGCGGCGATCAAGGCGAGGGTCCCCAAGGTGGCCAGGGCCCCCGCC
>WFNN01000199.1 GCA_015488545.1 Thermaceae bacterium
CCCACTTCCGGGTAGGTCACCCACGCGTTACTCACCCGTCCGCCGCTAGGACCGCCCCGAACCGAAGTTCAAAGCGGCCCCCGCACGACTTGCATGTCTTAGGCACGCTGCCAGCGTTCACCCTGAGCCAGGATCAAACTCTCCGTGGCAAAAAGAACTTCCCGAACCTCGGGAAGTGGATGTTCGCTTGGTGTGGCTGCTTAAACCCGTGCTTTCAAGGTCCCTCGCCCTCCAGGGGCAAAGGGTAGTTTAGCAAAGGGGCCTTTGGCTGTCAACTCGGGCCGCTCTCACCCTTGTGCCGCCAACTGCCCCATCGGATCCGTAAGGGGAATGGCCCGAACCGACCGGAAAAGGGGGCGCTCCTCCCTGCCCACGTAGACCACGAAGGCGGCTTCCGGCCCGAGGTCCTCCAACGCTTGGAAAGGCCCAAGGCGGGGCCTGGGTCCAGGCCGCGCTTGACCTCCACCGCCCGACGCTTCCCCGACCAAGAGGTCCACCTCCGCCCTTCCGGCTTGGTAGAAAAACCCTGCGGCAAAATCACCCGCCGCCTTTGGCAGGTTTTCGATCGTGAAACCCTCCCGGCTCTTTCGTACCACCAGGTGGGCGAGCCGCCCGTTCGCGTTCTTCAACCCTGGCAGGGCGTGGACCGGGCCGCCGTCCCAGAGGCAAAGACGGGGGTTTTGCAGATTCGTTTGCGCAGGCGGGTAAACCTGAGGAGCGGTTTGCGCAGTAGGGTGGCGCCCCCGGTGCGGGCGCCGAGGTACAGGCCAGGCTTTCGGCCTACAAACGCTTGTTAACCGGTTCACCGTGCAGGTGAGCAAGCGTGGCCCAAAAGCGCCGGAGGGCGGCGGCCGGCCGCCGCCCACCGAAAAAAGGCCGCTCAAGGTATAGCCGGGGCTCGGTGAGCTCGGCCGGGCCGGCGTCGGATTCGAGCCGATGGGCGATCCTTCGCCACCTCGAGCGCCCGCGCTAGCCTCCGCGCGATCATCTCACATCGCAATGCTGAATTTGCAGGGTTCAGAGGTCGGCCTCGGTGAAGGCGTCGGCGGTGTAGGTCCAGACCCGGGTACGGGGGTCGTCGTAGATCTCGAGGGGAAGGCCAGCCTTTTTAGCCAGGCTCTCCAGGAATAGGTCGGGGTCGGGGAGGTCGCGCCACACCTCGGGCAGGTAGGTGGCCCGGCCCCGGGGGTGAACGAGCACCAGCCCCACCCCCGGGCCGACCTTCCGCCGGAGGTCGGCGTAGCCGCTGAAGGCGAGCGGCTCCGGGCGGGAAAGGACGCTCACCTCCAACTCGGTGTCCGGCCACTCCTCCCGGGTTAGCGGGGGAAAGCGGGGGTCCCGGAAGGCGGCGGCGAGGGCGTTTTGGTGCACGTCCAGGGCCAGGGGGCGGCGGGGCTCCAGGCTCCCGATGCAACCCCGGAGCGCCCCGCCCCGGCGCAGGGTGACGAAACTGGCCCCGGGGGCCCGCAGACGCGGGGGGAGGGGCGCCAGGGCCGGGGGCGCGACCCGGCCCTGGAACGCCCCCTCAATCGCCCGGCGGGCGGTGGCGAGCAACCGCCGTTTTTCCTCCCGATCAAGCTTCATGGCCGGTCGTAGCGCAAAGCGGCGTAGCCCACCATCCGGCGGCGGTCACCAGAGGTGTCGCCACTGGTGGCGTAGGCCAGCAAGCTGGGCCGCCAGCCGCGGGCGCGGGCTATCCAGGTGAGGGCGGCCCAGGGGTGGCGGCCGCAGGCCTCGGCCTCCAGGACCCCCTCGGGGTCCAGCGCCAGCGCCCGCTCCAGGGTGCGGGCGTCGATCCTGCGGGCGGCGTCGTCGGGGTGGTAGTGGGAGAGGTCGGTGGAAACCACCACCACGTCGCCCGGCTCGATAGCCTCAAGGATCGCTGGGGCCGCCGCCAGGGGATCGGTCACCCCAAAGAGCAGCGGCACCAGCCGGAACCCCCCCAGCACCACCTGGAGGAAGGGGAGCTCCACCTCCAGGCTGTGCTCCGGCAAATGGGGCTCGGCGAGGTCGGTAAAGGGCGCGCCCAGCGCGAGCAGCCCGGCCACCCGGTCGGTGGCCACCGGGACTTCACCGAGCGGGGTCGCCCAGGCGGTAAAAGGGCCGGTGGAGACCCCCTCGAAGGCCACGTGGTGGGCCGGCCCCATGAGCCAGACCACCGGTTCCGCTCCGGCCAGCGGGGCCAGCGAGCGAAAAGCGTAGCCGGCCACCGGCCCGGAGTAGATGTAACCGGCGTGGGGAGCGGTCACCGCCACCGGAGGCGGCCCCATCTCCGGCACCTCAGCTAGAAAGCGGGCAATCATCCCCTTTAGGTCTTCGGGATCGGCGGGGTAGAAGGCCCCCGCCACCGCCGGTTTCCGGGTCATCTTCCTTCCTCCCAGGTCCAAACCCCGGGGAGCCGGGCGCCGCAGGAAGGGCAGACCCCCGGTTCCCGCCAGCGCGGCTCCACCTGGTAGCCCTCGCGCCGGATCACCAGCGCGCCGCAATTCGGGCAGTAGGTCGACTCGTGCGCGGGGTCGTAGACGTTCCCCAGGTAAACGAACTTAAGCCCCACCTCCTTGGCGATCCGGTAGGCCCGAAGCAAGGTTTCGTGGGGGGTGCGCCTGAGTTCGGGCATTCGGTAAGCGGGGTGGGCGGCCGAGAGGTGCCAGGGGATCTCGGGGTTCACCGAGTATAGGAACTCGGCCATGCCCCTGATCTCTTCATCGGAGTCGTTGTAGCCGGCGAGCAGCAGGGTGGTGACCTCGAGCCAGACCCGCCCCCTTAGCTCGGTCCCCACGTGGCGGATGTTCTCCAGCACCGGCTTCAACCGGGCCCCGGTGAGCTCCCGGTAGAACCCCTCGGTGAAGCTCTTGAGGTCGATGTTGATCGCGTCGAGGTAGGGTTCCATATATTTCCAGGCCTCGAGGGTTTCAAACCCCGAGGAGACGAAGACGTTCTTGATCCCCTCGGCGCGGGCGAGCTTGGCGATGTCGTGGGCGTACTCCACCCAGACCACCGGCTCGTTGTAGGTGTAGGCGATCAGGCGGATGCCGGCCTCCTTGGCGGTCCGAACCACCCGCTCGGGGGGCCACTCCTCGCCGATCCAGGCGGTGGGCTCGCCGGTTTTAAGGTCGACCGCGAAACTTCGGAACTGGCTGATCTGCCAGTTCTGGCAAAACCGACAAAAGAGGTTGCAGCCCACCGTGCCCAGCGAGAGGATGGGTTCGCCGGGGTGGAAGTGGAAAAGCGGCTTTTTCTCCACCGGGTCAACGTGCACCGCGGCCGCCCGCCCGTAGGTGACCAGGTAGAGCCGGCCCCCGTAGTTCCGGCGGACCCCGCATTTTCCGGCCTCACCGGGGGCAACCCCACACCAGTGGTGGCAAGCGGTGCACTGCACCCACCCCCGGGGCAGGGGCCGGTAGAGGTCGCACTCGCGCAACTTGGGGAGGGGCACCGCGGCTTCCGCCATTTTGTCCTCCTTTAATAACCCCGCGCTCATATTTTATCACAGAAAGCGCGCTTGTCCCATAGACGCACCCTTAGGGAAAATGGTCGGGCATGGCAGGGGACCAGCGGGTGCTCTGGCACCGGATCGAGCGGCTCTACTGGGCCAGCGCCCTGGGGCTGGGGGCGGTCGCCCTTCTCCTCGAGGCCCTGCTCCGCGTCCCCCTCCTGGTGGCGTTCGGGGGGCTTTACCTGCTCCTCACCCTGCTCCTTTACGGCCGGGGCCAGGCGGCGATCGGAGCCCATCTCCTCTACGCCGTGCTCAGCACCCTGGCCCTTCTCTGGCTGGTTCCTGAGCTGCCGCTGGCCGGTGACCCCGGGCCCTTGCTCACCAGCGTGCTGGTGCTGGCGGTGCTGGCTCTTGGGGTATTTGGCGGACCGCTGCCGGCCGGCCTGGCGGCGGTGGCCGCAGCCCTCGGAGTACCGGGGCTTGAGGCCTACCCCCGGGTCGGCTTTCTGGGGGTCTACGCCCTCGCCGGGTACCTGGGGGTGCGAATCCGGGGCTGGCTTTGGGAACTCGCCCGGGTCCAGGAAAAGCTCGCCTGGATCGCTCACCACGACCCCCTCACCGGGCTGGGAAACCGTCGCGCGCTGGAAGCGGCCTTCGCCGAGGGCCCCGACCGGCGCTACCTCACCCTCTGGGACGTCGACGACCTCAAGCGGATCAACGACCAAGAGGGGCACGCCGCCGGCGACGCCGCGCTAAGAGCGCTGGCCGACGCGTTCCGGGCCGAAAGCCGCCGCAACGACCGTTTCTTCCGTACCGGCGGCGACGAGTTCGTGGGGCTCCACCCCGGGCTGGCCCCGCCAGTGGGGCTTATCGAACGGGTGCGGCGGCGGTTCCCCGGGGTCAGCGTGGGCTGGGCCGAGATCGGCGATGGCGGCCTCGAGGCCGCCATCGCCGCCGCCGACCGCGCCATGTACCGGGACAAACGGAGACGAACCGGAAGCCGGTAAACTGGCCCCGGTGACGATCGCGCTGGGCAGCCAAAACCCGGTGAAGCAGCGGGCCCTGGAGCGGGCCCTCGCCCGCCTCGGGGTGAAGGCCCCGGTGACGGCGGTGGCGGTGCCGGACGCTCCCCGGCAACCCACCAGCGAGGCGGCCACCGAGGAGGGGGCGGCCTTCCGCGCCTGGTCAGCGCGAAGGCAAACCGGTGCGGGGATCGGGGTGGGGCTCGAGGGCGGGGTGGACCTGGCCTCGGGCTGGCTCACCATGTACGCCGCCGCCACCGATGGCGAACGGCTCTTTCTCGGCCGGGGTCCCTCGCTCCCCCTGCCCGAGGCGGCCCTGGCGGCGGTGCGGTCGGGCGAAGAGCTGGGGGCGTACCTGCGCCGCATCTACGGGGAAGAAGCGGCCGTTCGGGGCGCGGTCTGGGTTTTCTCCGGCGGGGCGATGACCCGCGAGGAGGCCCTGACCGCGGCGGTGCTTCTGGCCCTGGGGCCGCTTTTGGGGTGAAGCGGTGGCGCTTGTCCTGCTCGCCTACCTGATCGGCTCGCTCAGCTTCGGGGTGATCCTCGGCTACCTGCTAAAGGGCTACGACATCCGCCGGGAGGATCTCCCCGGGGGCTCGGGTTCCTTCCGGCGGCTGGGGCCGCTTTGGGGGGTAACGGTGGCCATGCTCGACGCCGGCAAGGGGGCGCTGGTTGGGCTTTTCGCCGCCGACCACCCGGACCTCGCCCCCTACCTCGCCGCCGCGGTGGTAGCCGGGCACTGCTGGCCAGTCTACTTCGGGTTCCGCGGCGGGGGAGGCATTGCCCCCACGGTGGGCTTCTTTCTGGTCCGTGCGCCGGTCGCAGTGCTGCTAGCAATGGCTTTCGGCCTCCTGGTGGCGGGGATTTACCACCTTCTCTACTGGCGCCGGCGGCGAACCGGAATCTACCCCATCCCTTTCGGCGCCGTCCCCGCCGTGCCCTTACTCCTCTACCTGCTCCGGAGCAACCCGCCGGCCTTCGCCGCCGCCCTTGCGGCCGGGGTGGTTATGGGGCTCAGGGCCCTCCAGATGCTCCTTCGTGGCCGGTAGACTGGGCCCATGAAGATCGTCCGATTCGGTGAAGGGCAGTACGGTGTCCTCGAGGGCCCCTGGGTCTACGCCACCGAGGGGCCGCTTGGCAAGCGGACCGGCGAGCGCTTCCAGCTTTCCTCGACCCGTCTCCTGGTCCCCGCCGAGCCGACCAAGATTGTAGCGGTGGGGCGGAACTACCTCTCCCACATCAAGGAGATGGGCCACGACTTCGGGGATGACCTTCCCAAAGAGCCCGGCCTCTTCCTCATCGCCCCGAACGCCCTCATCCCCCTTTCGGCGCCGTCCCCGCCGTGCCCTTACTCC
>WFNN01000200.1 GCA_015488545.1 Thermaceae bacterium
AGGAGCGGGGTCAAAGGGAATCGCGTTCTTGTTCACCGTGATCCCCACCGCGTCGAGCCGGGCCTCGGCCTCCTTACCGGTAAGCCCCTTGGGACGTAGGTCAACAAGGAAAAGGTGGGTGTCGGTGCCCCCCGAGACAATGCGGTAACCGCGCTCAGCCAGCGCGCCGGCCAGCGTCCGGGCGTTCTCCAAAACGGTGCGGGCGTAGTCCCTGAACGCCGGGGAGAGCGCCTCGAAGAACGCCACCGCCTTGCCCGCGATCACGTGTTCCAGGGGCCCCCCCTGGATGCCCGGGAAGATCATCTTGTCCACCTTCTTGGCGACCTCGAGGTCGTTCCCCACAATCAAGCCCCCGCGGGGCCCCCGAAGGGTCTTGTGGGTGGTGCTGGTCACCGCGTGGGCGTGGGGGACCGGGTTCGGGTGCAGCCCGGTGGCCACCAACCCAGCGATATGGGCCATGTCCACCATCAAATAAGCCCCCACTTGATCGGCAATCGCCCGGAACCGGGCAAAGTCGAGGACGCGGGGGTAGGCGCTGGCCCCGACCACGATCATCTTCGGTCGGTGCTCCAGCGCCAGCTTTTCCACCTGGTCGTAGTCGATGGTCTCGGTCTCGGGGTCCACCCCATAGGCCACCACGTTGAAAAGCTTGCCGGAGAAGTTCACCCGCGAACCGTGGGTCAGGTGCCCCCCGGCGGCGAGGTCCATGCCCATGATCGTGTCCCCGGGCGCGAGAAGCGCGAAGTAAACCGCCATGTTGGCCTGGGAACCGGAATGCGGCTGCACGTTGGCCCAGGCGGCGCCGAAGAGCTTCTTCGCACGCTCGATGGCGAGGCGTTCCACCTCGTCGATGAACTGGCAACCGCCGTAGTAGCGGCGACCGGGGTAGCCTTCGGCATATTTATTGGTTAGAACGCTACCCACCGCCTCGCGCACCTGCTTGGACACAAAGTTTTCGCTGGCGATCAGCTCCAGCCCCTCGGCCTGGCGGCGCTCCTCCTCGGCAATCCAGCGGAAGGTCTCCTGGTCACGCGGAAGCATGCCATTATGGTAAGCGATGCCCCGGGTCAACCTGTACGCCACCCTGCGGGACCTGACCGGCGAGCGGCACCTTACGGTGCCCGGCAAGACAGTGCGGGAGGTCCTGGAAAACCTCTTCGCCCGCTACCCGAACCTCAGGGAAGCGGTGCTTACCGAAGACGAGGTCACCGACGGGTACTCGATCTTCGTGAACGGCCGCGACGTTCGCTACCTCGGTGGCATCGACGCCGAGGTGGCCGAGGACGACGTGCTCGACCTCTTCCCCCCGGTGGCCGGGGGGGAGCGGGTGGTTTTCGGGGGCGTAAGCCCCGCCCAGTTCGAACGATACTTGAGGAAGTGGGGCGGTACCCCTGAGGCGGGCTCCGCCGGCTGGTGGCGGCTTCCCGGGGCGCGGGTCCGCTTCTGGGAGGAGCCCCCCACCCAAGTCGGGGCCTGGTTCGTGGCCCGGCTGGGGGTCGAGGTCGAGGGGGAGGAGGTCGAACGGTGGTGGCGGAAGATCAAGCTGGCCTGCATGCGCGGCGGAGGGTAGAACGCCCCTCGGTCGAGGTCTTTCCCTGCGCCGACCCCGCGCTCATCGAGGCCAAGAAACTCCACCCGGAGCTCAACGTCTTCCGCCCCCCGGACCGCCAGCACCAGGCCCTGGTGGGTATCGCCAAGGACCCCGACGGTTGCGTCACGGTGGCGGTGGACGGCGACACCATCGTAGGCTACGCCGCCTTTCACCGGCCCGACCCCTTCGAGCGCTGGGGGAAGGACGAGACCGGCGGAATCTACGAGCTGGGGGCGGTGGAGGTGGCCCCCAGCTACCGGGGGCTGGGGCTGGCCAAAAGGATGCTGGAAGCAAGCTTCGCCACCGGCCGTTTCGACGACAAGCTAGTGCTCGCCACCCTGTACTACTGGCACTACGACCTCGAGCGGTCCGGGCTGACCCCGTTTCGCTACCGCGACCTCCTGATCCGGCTCTACGGTTCGGTTGGGTTCGAACCCAGCACCACCAACGACCCCGACATCTTCGCCTACCCGGAAAACGCGCTCATGGTGCGGGTGGGCCCGAAGACCCCGGAGGCGGTGAAGGCTAGCTTCGAAAAGCTCAGGTTCCTCTCCGAAGAGGGCCCCTGGGCCAACTTCTAGGCGACCAGGGTTCGCCCCGTGGCCTTGGCCCGGTACATGCGATCGTCCGCGAGCTTAAGCAGCGTCTCACCGTCGGCGGCGTCCTCGGGATAGCTCGCAATCCCCATGTTCACGCCCAGGCATACACCCTCCAGGCAAACCCCTTGGATCGCCCGGGCGTAGCGCTCGGCAGCGATGCGGGCACCGGCCCGGTCGGCACCGGGCAGGATCAGGGCGAACTCGTCGCCGCCCCACCGAAAGAGCAGGTCGCCCTCGCGTTTTTCGGACTCCATGGCCCGGGCAACCTGGATCAGCGCCCGGTCCCCAGCTTGGTGACCGAAACGGTCGTTGATTTCCTTAAAACGGGTGAGGTCGAGCACCACCAGCGCCAGCGGTCGCCCCTCCCTGCGGGCCTGGGCGAGCGCAGCGGAGAAGAGCTGGTCGAACGCGCGGCGGTTGGGAAGCCCGGTGAGAGGATCGGTGAGGGCGGCGGTTTCCAGAAACCGCCGGTAGCTGGCCTCGTGGAGCATCGCCGCCACCTGCACCGCGAAGGCGTGGGCCACCTCCACCGACTCCTCGTCAAAGGCCTCGGGGTCGGCGAAGGCGTCGAGGTTCAAAACCGCCAGCACCTCGTCCCGGTAGCGCACCGGCACGCAGAGGTTCTGCTGCATCTCCCGCACCCGGCCAACCCGGCCGATGATCTCGGGAGGGGCGGACCGGCGGCTCACCTCCTCCAGGGCGACCTCCTTGCGGGAGAGCAGCCGAGGACGACCCGACCCCCACCCCGCCCCGCACCAGTCGGCCATGTCGCTGGCGGAATAGGTCATCCGGGCCAGCTCCGCCAGGGGATAGCCCACCGCCGCGCGATAACGAAAGATTTCGCCGTCCCGCACCAGGAGGCTCCCGGCCTCGGCCCCGGGCACCTGGTCCACGGCGGCCTCGAGCAGCCGCTGGTAGAAAGCCTCCTCGGCGAGTTCGGGCAGGCGCTGCTCGAGCTCGAGCAGGGTCTCCAGCCGCACCTTGTACTCGAACTGGGCCAAGGCGAGGTCCAGGGCCCGCGCGGCCACCGCCAGGACCCGCCGCTCCTCCGCGCTCCACTCCCGGGGCTGGCGATCCCGCAGGGCCAGGATGACCCGGGCCCGCCGCTGGCCCCGAACCGGGTGCAGGGCCAGCGCCCGTGCGCCCCGCAAGCGAACGCCTTCGGTGCGGGCAAGGTCTTCGAAAAAGAGCGGCCGCCGTTCGAGGTAGACCCGCCAGAGCGGCCCGCGACCCGGTTCTAGGCCGGCGAACCATTCGGGACCCTCGGGGTCTTGGATGACGAGGGGGTGAAAGCGCCCCCGCCGCCAGACCCAAAGCCCCCCGCCGGCGAGCCCGAACGCCTCGATCAAGAGGCTGACCGCCTTGGCCGCGGCCTCGCCGAGGTCGGTCGCCGAAGCCACCACCTGGGTAAGCCGCGAGGTCAGCCGGTTCTCAAAGTTCTCCGCGATCAGGGTGAGGTGGCCGCTCACCGCCTCGGCGAACCGCTCGAGGGTTTCGCGCTCGAGGCGGTGGAAGGGATCCTTGCGGCCGAGATCCAAAACCGCCACCGGCTCCCCCCGGCTGAAAAGCGGAAGGGCCAGCTCCGCCCGCTGGCTCCCCTCGGGGGGCGCGATGTAGTCGGGATCGGCGGCAACGTCCTCGACGTACACCGGCCGCTCGGTTCTAAAGGCGCGCCCCACCACCCCGCTTCTAGGAATCCGGTCGATCCCCCCAAGGCCCCAACCCGCCAGCCTGCGGAAGCCGTCGCCGGCCGGCACCCAAACCGAGACGTTTGCGTCCACCGCCTCGGCCAGGAGCTCGGGCAAAGCCCGCAACACCTCCACCTGGCGGTTCTTCTCGACCACCTGGTCCAGCGCCCGGAGGAAGATGTCCAGGTTCTTGCGGATCCGGCGCTCGCGCCGGATGCGGTAGCGGAGAAGCTCGCGCACCGAGGTGCCGGTGGCCACCGCAAGAAGCATCCCCGCCGACAGGAACACGTACCCCAGCGCTCGGTGCTCGAAGGAGGCAGCCACCAGCATGGCGAGGAGCGCGGCGGCAAGGCCCCACCCCAGCCCGTAGCCGACCGCCACGGTGCCCACCGGAACCACCGCCAGGGGCTCCCACTCGTCGTAGCCGAGCGCCCCGGCGACCACTGCCAGGACGGTCGCTCCGAGCCCCAGGGCCCAGGCCACCCGCACGGCCCATTTCGTCATCTTCGCACCTAGTATACCCCGGAAACGCCGCCGTTCGGATCCGTGTCGGCCGCCTTGGCAAGGTACATGCGGCGGTCAGCGACCTGCAGAAGCCTGGAAGCATCCCGCCCATCCCGAGGGTAGAAAGCCAAGCCCAGATGCACCCCAAGGCAGAGGTCCTCGAGGCAAACGGAGGCAACCGCCGCCTTTATCCGGCTGGCCACGCCTTCGGCTTCTTCGGGGCCGGCCCCGGGCAGGATCAGGGCGAACTCGTCACCCCCCCAGCGGAAAAGGCGGTCGCTGGAGCGAAGCGCTGCGCCCATTGCTTGCGCGACAACGTAGAGGGCCTGGTCGCCGCCCGCGTGGCCAAAACGGTCGTTGACGCGTTTGAATCCCGCCAAATCCATCACCGCAAGCGCGAAGGGCTTCCCCTCGCGATCGGCACGGGCCAGCACCCGCTTGAGCTCACGGTCAAAAGCCCGACGATTGGAAAGGCCCGTAAGGGGATCGGTAAGCGCGGCCTGCTCCAGCGAACGCCGCAGCTCGGCCTCGTGCAGCATGGCGGCCACCTCAACCGCAAACCCCCGGGCCACCTCCAGCGACGCGTCGTCGAAGGCCAAGGGATCGGAAAAGGCGTCGAGGTTAAGGGCAGCCAGGGTCGATCCTTTGTGGCGAATCGGCAGGGTTAGAACCGCGGCCAGCTCGCGAACCCGCCCATAGCGGTCCATCGTCGAACGCGGAGCGGTCTTGTAGCTGACCTCCTCGAGGGGCCGCTCCCGCCGGCTGATCACCCTGGGTTCGCCCCGATCCCAGGCCGGACCGCCCCAGTCGCGCATCGCGGCCTCATCGAACTCGACCCCGACCAGACCGCCCAGGTCGTAGCCCACTGCCGCCCGGTAACGGTACCGTCGCCCTTCCTTGACCAGCAAACTGCCGGCTTCGGCGCCCGGTACCAGCTCCACCGCGGCCTTCAGCACCTGGTGGTAGAACTCGCTCTCCTCAACCTCTGGGAGCAGGGCCCCCAATCGGAGGAAGGTCGCCAGGCGCTCGGCCAACGCAAGCCGGTCGAAGGCCTCGGTCAACAACCGGGAAGCCAGGCGGAGGAGCCTCTCCTCGACCGCCGTCCACCGATGCGGCCGTCGCTCCCTCACCGCCAGCACGATTCGGGGCCGGCGACCCCGCCCCACCGGTACCAGCGCCAACGATCGGGTGGCGTCGGCCTCCTCGCCGGAGAGCGCACCCGGCTCACCCGGGTAATCGGTAACGAAAACCGGTTCACCGCGTTCGAACACCCGCCAGAGAAGCCCCTCGCCCGGGGCCAACCCGCCGCGCAACCGCGCACGCCCCGCCGGGGAAAGGTCGCC
>WFNN01000201.1 GCA_015488545.1 Thermaceae bacterium
AGCGGAGGTAGCCTGGCCGCGTGGTCCGTATCGTACTGCTGGAACCCGAGATTCCGCAAAACACCGGCAACGTGGTCCGCACTGCGGTGGCCCTTGGAGCCGAACTTCATCTGGTACGGCCCTTCGGGTTCCGCTGGGGCGACCCCCGGATGCGCCGGGCCGGGCTGGATTACTGGAAACACCTGAAGTGCGTGCTGCACGACTCGTGGGAGGCGTTCTTGGGGGCCTTGCCTGCCGGGGCGCGGGTCTTCGCCTTTAGCGCCCGCGCCGAGCGGTCCCTCTATGCCGCGCGTTTTGCTCGGGGCGACTGGTTGCTCTTCGGCCCCGAAACCCGGGGGCTTCCGGCCGAGGTCCTCGCCCGCTTTCCCGCGCTCCGTATCCCCACGCCGGGGCCGGTCCGCTCGCTCAACCTGGCGGTGGCGGTGGGTGTGGCGTGCTACGAAGCCTACCGCCAGATTGCGGGCTAGCATGGAAGCATGTTCAGGAAAGCCTGGGCTTTGGGGGTGGCCGTCGGGTTGGCCCTAGCAGGGGCGCCGGCTACCCTAGCGCCGGTACCCGACTTCAGGGCGCGAGGGGCGGTTCCCGCCCCCGACACCGCTCTAGCCTTCCGGCTTGACCTTCCCGGCCAATGGCGTCTCGACACCTGGCGTTACCTCGATGGCAAGCGGGCGGGCCACGCGGGTGCGGAGGGGGAGGGCCCGGCGGTGGTGGTCGCCGGTTACGCCGCGGAGAGCGGGTGCCCTGTCCTGCTGGTGGGGGCGATCTTCCACGCGCGAGGCGTGGCCAGCGGAGGGGCCTGCGCCTTGCCCGAGACAAAAGCCGGGGTGCGCCTGGTGCCGGTGCTCCCCCAAAAACTAGATCCGGGCGTACTCTATCCCGTGGCCTGGGTTTCGTTTAGGGATGACGGGGGCGAGCTCCACCAAGCTTGGTGGCTTCTCTCGTGGCAAGGAAGGTAAGCGCCTCCCTCAGAACCTCCACGCCCTTTTCAAACTCAGGGATTAGCACGTGCTCGTAGGGGGTGTGGTCGAGGGCCGAGTCCCCGGGCCCGTAGGCCACCATGGGCACCGGCCAGTGGGGGGCTAGGACGTTCATATCGGAGGTGCCGGTTTTGAACTTGAAGATCGGGCGCCCGCCGGCCTTGCGGATCCCCACCCGGAGAGCCCGGGAAAGCGGGGTGTCCTTTTCGCCCTTGTAGGCCACCTCCTTGCCCCAGAAGCGGAACTCGAGCGTCGGTGGGGCGAAGGAAAGAAGCTTTTGGATCGCCTCGTCGGGGGACAGCCGGGGCGGGAGGCGAAGATCGAAAAAAAGCTCGGCGACCTGCTTCATCGCCGGTTCTTCGACCCGGAAGTCCCGTAGCGAGTACTGCACCTGGTCGAAGGGGCGCTGGCCGATGTTGTAGGCCTCGGCCCAGGACTTCACCGCCACGAAGTAGCTGATGAGCTCCTCGGCGGCGTTGGGTTCGTGGTGGGCGGAGTGGAAGTGGTCCTTTTCCCGCCGCACCCGGATCAATAGGCGGCCCTTGTAACCGAGGGTGATCCCTTCCCAGCCCGATGGTTCCCCGATGATCACCAGGTGGGGGCGAATCTTTTCTGCCACGTAGCGGGCCCCCTTGGATGAAGGGGCTTCTTCCTCGGTGGCCCCGACGACGTGCACGGTCATCCGTTCCTTAAGCGCCTCTGGTAGGCTGCCCACCGCCAGGGTGAAGGCCGCGAACGGGCCCTTGGCGTCCACTGCCCCGCGACCAAAGAGCTTGTCCCCCTCGATCCGGACCGGTACCTCGCCGGGAACGGTGTCGATGTGGCCGACCAGGGCGACCTGAAGCGGTCCCTCGCCCCAGACGCCCCGGGCGTTATCGGCCTCGTCGACCCAGGCCTCCAGGCCCATTGCTTTCATGCCCCGCACAAAGTGCTGGGCGACGAGCCGTTCCTGCCCTGAAGGGGAGGGGATCAAAAGCGCCTCCTTCAAAAACCGGATCGGCTCGGTGCGGGGGTCGTAGGAAAGGGGCGGGAGGCTCATAGGATCTCCTTAGGCCCGTAGCTTGTGGCCTGTGGCTTGTGGTCTTTGTTCCACAGGCTACACGCTACAAGCCACGAGCTATTCATTAAGCACCTCCCCCACCGCTTCTGCGGCCCGGAGGAGCTCCTCCTCGGTCACCACCACCGGGGGCAAAAACCGCATCACGGTGGGACCGGCCTGGATGGAGAGGATCCTGTGCTGCTCGGCGAGGCGCTTTGAGTACGGGGCGGCCTTCTCCTTGAGCTCGACCCCTACCATTAGCCCGAGCCCCCGGACCTCGCGGATCTTCTTGCTTTCGATCTTCCGCAGGGCCTCCATGAAGACCCGGCCGAGCCTTTCGGCCCGCTCCCAAAGGCGCTCCTCGACGATGGCCTGGATCGCCGCCGTGCCCGCCGCCATCGCCAGCGGATTGCCGCCGAAGGTGGAGCCGTGGGCGCCCTTCGGCATCCGGTCGGCCACCGCGTCGGTGGTGACCATGGCGCCGAGGGGGAAGCCGCCGCCAAGGGGCTTCGCGAGCGTGAGAATGTCGGGCACCACCCCGTAGTGCTCGAAGGCAAAGAGCCTGCCGGTGCGGCCGAAGCCGGTTTGGATCTCGTCAAGGATCAGAAGGGCGCCGGTGCGCTCGGTGCGTTCGCGGGCCGCTTGAAGGAAAGCCGGCGTTGCCGGGCGCACGCCGCCTTCCCCCTGCACCGGCTCGAGGATTACCGCCGCGGTCTCCTCGTCCACCGCTTCCTCGAGGGCCCGGACGTCGTTGTAGGGGATGAACGTCACCGGCTCCACGAGCGGCTTGAAGGGCTCGCGGTACTTCTTTTCCCATGTCACCGAGAGCGAGCCGAAGCTCCGCCCGTGAAACGAGCGCATGGCGGCAACGAACTTCTTTCTACCGGTGGCCGCCCGGGCAAACTTGAGCGCGGCCTCCACCGCCTCGGTTCCCGAGTTGGTGGGGAAGACCCGGGAGAGCGGCTCGGGGAGCACGTCGGTGAGCACCCGGTAGAACTCCGCCCGGCGGTCGGAGGCGAAGACCTGGGGGAGTACCATGAGCCGCTCGGCCTGGGCCTTGATCGCCGCCACCACCTTGGGGTGGCCGTGGCCGAGAAAGCCCACCCCGATGCCGTTGATCAGGTCAAGGTAGCGGTTTCCCTCGGTATCGTAGACGTAGGCGCCCTCGCCCCGGGTGATCACGAAGTCCGACTTGGCGTAGACCCCGGAGTCGTGGCGCTTCTCAACGGCAAGCCAGTCCATGGTCCAATGCTACTCAATCACCGTGCCCTGGCCGGCGAGGGCGCGGGTGATGGGCTTTTCCACCCGGGCGTCGGCGAAGACCACCCGGCCCACGCCGGCCCGCACCGCCTCGGCAGCGCCGAGGACCTTCTTCTTCATCCGGCCCTCGGCGAAGGCCATGTACGCCTCGACCTCCTGGGCGGGGATCTCGGGGATGAGGCTACTTTCGTCGGGGAAGTTCTTGAGCAGGCCGGGGACGTTCGAGAGGTAGACGAGCGCCTTCGCCCCGAAGGCCTCGGCCACCCGGGCGGCGGCGACGTCGCCGTCGGTGTTGATCGCCTCCCCCTCGAAGCTCACCGCCGGTGGGGTGAGCACCGGGAGGTAGCCGTGCTCGAGGAGCAGCGAGAGGAGTCCCCTGTTCACCCGCTCCACCGAGCCCGAGTAGTCGCCGCGATGGATCTTGATCTTGCCGCCCTCGACGTACTTGATCGCCTTCTTGCGCTTGCCCTCAAAGACCCGGCCGTCGAGGCCCGAGAGCCCCACCGCGTTCACGCCCCGTTTCTGGAAGAGCTCGACCAGGTACTTGTTCATCTTCCCGGCGTAGACCATGTTGAAGATCTCGAGGGTCTTTTTATCGGTGAGGCGCGAGGTCATGCCCCCGGGGTGGGTGAGGAACCGGGGCGGGTGCCCGAGCGCCTCGGCGATCCGGTTGGTCTCGGAGCTGGCGCCGTGGACGAGGATCAGCTTTTGCCCCTTCTTCCAAAGGGCGGCGGCGTCCTCGACCACGGCTTCGTAGTTGATGCCTTCCGCGCCTCCGACCTTGACGACGATCAAGCCTTCGCTCACGCCCCGCATTTTCTTGCAATGCGCGGCGAAATGCTACCCGGCGACCCCGGCAAGCGCCTTACCGCCCCCACCTCGGGGCGCTTGTTGGAGGCGTCGTGGAGCCCCCTCGGCCGTGGGGTGTTCGCTGTGGGTGCCCCGCCCTGGGCCTGGGAGCCGTGGCCCTCGGCGATGGCCTTGACCTCGTCCTCGGCGAGGTGGGCAAGGCGGCTGTGGGCGCTCGCCGGAATCGCCGTGCCCATGTTGGTGGGGCAGCTCGTGAGGTGGCCAAGGCGCTCCGAGAGGGCGAAGGTGAGGCGGTCCTCGAGCAGGCGAGGGCCTTGGCGAGTCGGGTGAAGACGCTTTTTAAGTCGGCACCCTTTTCTATGCTGATGATCCTCAGCTGGTCCACCTCGTTCACCCAGACGAGGAAGGCTTTGGCCTCAGTTCAGGTAGACGCCGCGGGCGTCCGGCCAGTCGCGGTAAAGCCCCCAGCTTTGAGGAAGCGGTCCCCGGCCTTGAAAAGGAGGTGGGCCTCGATCAGCCGTTCTCGGGCAGCTTCGTCAATGGTGGAAAGGGGTTGGTATTCCCCAGCGAGCTCGCCGGGAAGGGCGGCCAGCGCCCGCACGATCGCTCGCTCGGCCATCCGCCGCTTGCGGCGTCCAATCACCGGACCAAGAGTCGGGGTTTTGAAGGCCTGAGGCAATGAGGTGCCTGAGTCGGGCCCCGAGGTGGGTCTCGCGGCCCTTGAGAGCCGCATAGACCTCGGGGGTAGGGAAGCGGGCCAAGGGGGATCCGCCCGAGATTTGTATGAAGTCCACATTGTATTTTAGCAGCGAAAAGGACTCCAACTGAGGGAGGCTTATGGCGGGGGAGATGCTTGGGTGGAATCTTCCCTTGGCTTTGGAAAAGGTTTATTGCAAATAGCATAAGGAAAGTAAAAACTGAGCAAAAAGGCAGGAGGAAGGAGCCACCATGCGGGAACTTGTAGTTTCATTGCCAACACCTTGAGCGAAAACCCTAGCGAGCTTCCGAATATGGCTGAATAGATCAACGCGAGGAACGCCTTGCGCATGACAAGAAGGAGGCCTAAGAAAGCCCAGGTAGTCAACCACCAGGGGTCCGGAAAGGTAAGAAAAAGAAAGGTAAATATCCATAGAACAGTAGCTGTTGGGGCGGAGTTGTTCATATGCGCTCCCGACTTCCGTGGGCTGACCAACCGGTCAGCCCGCGGAATAACATCTACGTCAGTGCCGGTATTCCCACCAACTCTCTTGGTTAATCCGGCATTGCCCGGACGGTAAGCGTTCTCCCCAGCGGTGCCAGACCTCGCGCTTGTACTCCACATTCATGGCTGCACAGCCCCAGATGGCGAGACCGCCACTAGCTGCTGCAAGTGCACCCGCCGCGGTTCGTCCTAAAGCGCTCGAGCTTGCCCATGCCTCCACCGATGCTCCAGCCACGCAAACTCCCTCGGCTACTGCCCGCCAGCGAAGAACATAGTTTGTTTTCCAGGACCCGTACTCATACTCATCGTAAGCCTCGCAAGAGGCTACGTTACCTGGATCGTTGTAATTGATCTGGATAGGTCCTGCTGGTGGCGAGCTAAAGCCGCCCTTAGCAAGCGCAGGAACCCCGGCTACGATCAACCAACCAACCAACCATGAGCTTTTTCATCTTGTACCTCCTTGCTTGCTGGGTGGCCACCCAACTTGCACCTTAAAGCAGGAAGCCCCTAAGTCAAGCGAAAATGCACACCCCAATCTATGGGTGCAAGCCCGGCCACTCCAGGCCGGTCGTCTCGTCCCAGCCCATGCGGAGATTGAGCGCTTGGATGGCGTGGCCGGCGGTGCCCTTAACCAGGTTGTCGATCGCTGAGATCACCACCAGCCGGCCGGTGTCGGGCTCGAGCTCGAACCCCACCTCGGCGTAGTTCGTCCCCTCCACGACCTTGGGGTCGGGATAGCGGTAGATGCCCCGCTTTTGTTTCACGATGCGGACGAAGGGGGCGTCGCGGTAGACCTCGCGGTAAGCGGAGAAGACGTCGCGCTCGGAAAGGCCGTCTTGCAAAAAGAGCTGGGCGGTCATGAGCACGCCCCGGACCCGGTCGGTGGCGATCGCGGTCATGTGGACCTCGACCTCGCCGGGCAAGTACTCGGTCACCTCGGCGGTGTGGCGGTGGCCGGTGGCTTTGTAGACCCGGTAGGAGCCAGCCCGCTCGGGGTGGTGGCTGGCCGCGCTCGCTTCGGTGCCGCCCTCCGAGGTGCCCACCAGCACGGTGACGAAGACCGGCCCCGGCTTCACGATGCCGGTTTTATAAAGCGGATAAAGGGCGATCAGGGTGGCGGTGGCGTTGCAACCGGCGCCGGCGAGGTAGTCCTTTTCGAGAATCTCCTTGCGATTCACCTCGGGGTTGGCGTAGGCGAATTTAGAAAGGAGGTCCGGCCGGGGGTGGGGCCCGCCGTAGAACTTTTCATAAAGGTCGGTTCGTTTTAGGCGGAAGTCGGCGGAGAGGTCGATCACGTACCTGGCCTTGCCCACGTACTTTTCGAACTCCCTGGCTGCGAGGCCGTGGGGCAGGGCGAGGACGACGAGGTCGGCGTCCTGGATCTCGTCGGGGCTCGTGAACTTGAGGTTCGTGAGGCCGCGGAGGTTGGGGTGGACGAAGTGCACCGGCACCCCTGCCTGCCGCCGGGAAGTGACCTGGACGACCTCGAGGTGGGGGTGCAAGAGCGCGAGCCGCAAGAACTCCCC
>WFNN01000202.1 GCA_015488545.1 Thermaceae bacterium
GCAGGCGTTCTTGGACGGTGGGGTTATCCGCCCCTACTTCCCTAAGTTGCTCCGCCTTCCTTGCTCCGCTCCACAGCTCCCGACCAATGGTTGTAAGCTGCATCCGTGGGGACCTCCTCTCTCCTGGAGTGGTCCCCACATTCTTATCGATTCGGTCTCACATGTGTCTGGCCGGGTTCAGCCGCCGATAATAGGGGGGTGCCGGGCCGGTACCGGAGCTACCAGGGGGTGGTGGTCGGCCGGCGGTCGCTTCCCTCGGGCGACGTGCTGCTAAAGCTGCTCACCCCCGAGGGGCCGGTGGAGGCCATGGCAAAAAGCGCCCAGCGCCCGGGTGGGCGTTCCGGGCGGCTGGGGCTCTTTTTCCGTCTGCGTTTTCAGGTCTACCACCGCCCGAGCGCGGAGCTCGCTACCCTTACCCAGGTGGTCCTCGAGGAAGTCCTGGCCCCTAGCGAACCGCTCCGCTTTGCCTCCGCCGGGCTCCTCGCCGAGCTGGCCTGGCAGGGCCTTTCCCCGGAGGTGGCGGCGCGCGGCTACCCCGTCTTCGTCTCGGGCCTGAGGGGCATCGCCCAGGCGGGGGACCCCCGCCTCCCCCTGGTCTGGGCCGGTTTCCGGCTCCTGGCCCTGGCGGGCTACGCCCCTCTGGGCTCGGGGCCCTACCTGGTCCCCGAAGGCCGGTTTGCCGGGGAGCCCGAGACGGGCGCGGTCTTCCTGGGGGAGCAGGGGGCGGCCGCCCTCCGGGCGGTTCTGCGGCGCCCCGGGAAGGAGGCGGCGCGGGAACTTGAGGCCGCCCCCCTGGACCGCTTGCTCGAGGCCCTTCTCCGCTACGCCGAGCACCAGCTCGGGGGGATGCGGTCGGCGCGCGCGCTCAGGCGCCTGGCGGGTTCATAACGTTTTTTCTTTAGCAGTGTAAAATGCCGTTATAAGGGAGGCCGTGATGCGCAAGAAGCACGACTGGATGCGCGAAACCTACCAGCAAAGCACCGCGCGCATGCCGGAGCGGAAAGTGGCCCACCGAACGCTCTCGGGGATCGCCCCCGATCCCCTCTACACCCCAGAAGACCTCGAGGGCTTCGACTACCAGAAAAAGCTCGGCTATCCCGGCGAGTACCCCTACACCCGTGGCGTCTACGGCTCGATGTACCGCTCCAAGCTCTGGACGATGCGGATGTTCGCCGGCTTCGGCACCGCCGAGCAGACCAACGACCGCTTCAAAAAGCTCCTTGCCGCCGGGCAGACCGGTCTTTCGGTGGCGTTTGACCTCCCCACCCTGATGGGCTACGACTCCGACCACCCCCTTTCCAAGGGCGAGGTGGGTAAGTGCGGCGTGGCGGTTTCCAGCCTCGCCGACATGGAGGTGCTCTTCGACGGAATCAACCTCGAGCAGGTTACCACCTCGATGACCATCAACTCCCCCGCCAACGCGATCTGGGCGATGTACCTGGCGCTGGCCAAGAAGAAGGGCTACGACTGGAAGAAGCTCGGCGGCACGATTCAAAACGACATCCTGAAGGAGTTCATCGCCCAAAAGGAGTTCATCTACCCGCCCGAGCCCAGCGTCAAGCTGGTGATCGATACCTTCGAGTGGGGGCCCAAAAACGTGCCCAAGTGGAACTTCATCTCGGTCTCTGGCTACCACATTCGCGAGGCCGGCGCGACCGCGGTGCAGGAGCTCGCCTTCACTCTGGCCGACGGTTTCGCTTACGTTGAGGCGGCGCTCGAAAGGGGGCTCGACATCGATTACTTCGCCCCCCGGATCAGCTTTTTCTTCGACGTGCACAACGACTTTTTCGAAGAGATCGCCAAGTTCCGGGCCGCCCGGCGGATCTGGGCCACCGAGATGAAAGAGCGCTACGGTGCCAAGAACCCCCGTTCATGGATGCTAAGAACCCATGCCCAAACCGCCGGGGTCAGCCTCACCGCCCAGCAGCCCCTCAACAACATCGTTCGGGTGGCGATCCAGGCCCTGGCCGCCGTACTCGGGGGTACGAACAGCCTTCACACTGATTCCTACGACGAGGCCCTGGCGTTGCCCACCGAGGAGGCCGCCACCATCGCGCTTAGGACCCAGCAAATCATCGCTTACGAGTCGGGGGTCACCCACACCATCGACCCCCTGGCCGGGAGCTACTACGTCGAGTGGCTTACCGACAGGGTGGAGGAAGAGGCCCGGAAGTACATCGAGGCCATCCGCAAGATGGGCGAGGGTACCCCGTACCCCACCCTTTACGGGGTGATTCGGGGGATCGAGAACGCCTATTTCCAGCGGGAGATCGCCGACGCCTCCTACCGCTTCCAGCAGGAAGTGGAGTCCGGTGAGCGGATCATCGTGGGGGTGAACGCCTTCGAGGACGAAAAGGAGCTCGAGGTCCCCATTCTGCTCATCGACCCCGAGGTGGAAAGGGTGCAGGCCGAGCGGCTGGCGCGGGTGCGCCGCGAGCGCGACGAGGAACGGGTGCGGGAGGCTTTGGAGGGGCTTCGCCGGGCGGTGGTCACCGGCCAGAACACCATGCCCCACTTCGTGGAAGCCGCCCTGGCTTACGCCACCCTGGGTGAGATGATGGACGTCCTTCGCCAGGTTTATGGGGTGTACGAGGAGCCGGTGATGGTTTGAGGGGGTAGGAGGTGGGGCGCAGGTGGTGGGAAAACCTTTTACC
>WFNN01000203.1 GCA_015488545.1 Thermaceae bacterium
GCCCCGCTTTTCTCGGTGTCGGTTTTAACCCCCGCCTCCACCAAGAGACGGAGAATCGCCACCGCCGCCGCCCCGGTGAGGATGGCATGCACCCGGCCGTGGTCGTTGTAACCCAGCTTGTGCATGGTGATGTAGTTGGCCATGTCCCAGCTGGCTCGGGCCTCAGGGTCGGCGACCAGCAACTCGTAGGCCCTAAGCGCCCGGGGAAACCCGGCAAGCCCCTTGCGGATCGCCTGGTCGGCCTCCTGGTGCAGCTTGGCCTTGGGGCTGGCAACGTGGATAACCCGGTCGTCCACTCATTCCCCCTTGAAATCGGGCTTGCGCTTTTCCAGGAACGCGCTGGTCCCCTCTTTGAAGTCGGCGGTACGGGAGACCATTCCAAAAAGGTCGGCCTCGATCTCCAGGCCTTCGGGTAGCGGCAGGTCGATACCCCGGAAAACCGCCTCCTTAGCTAGGGCCAGAGCGATCGGGCCCTTCTGAACGATCTCGGCGGCCAGCTCCTTGGCGGCCGCCAAAGCGTCGTCGGCCACCCGGTTCACCAGCCCCATTTCCAAAGCCTCCTCGGCGGGGACGTGGCGGCCGGTAAGGATTAAATCGAGCGCCCGGCCCAAACCCACGATCCGGGGCAACCGCTGGGTGCCTCCAAACCCTGGGATCAGACCGAGCCCAACCTCGGGCAGGCCCAGCCTGGCTGTCCGAGCGGCGACCCTGAGGTCACAGGCCAGCGCCAGCTCCAATCCCCCGCCCAGCGCGTAGCCGTTGATCGCCGCGATCGTGGGCACCGGCATGGCGGCAATCGCGTTCATCACGTCCTGGCCCAGGAGCGAGTACTCGCGGGCCACGAAAACGTCGGAGAGGCCAGCGATCTCGGGGATGTCGGCCCCGGCCACGAAGGCTTTACCCTCGCCGGTGAAGATCACCGCCCGCACCGAGGTGTCCTCGGCTACCAGCTCCGGCACCTCGGCCAGCTCACGAAGCAAGGCGTCGGAAAGCGCGTTCAAAACCTCGGGGCGGCGGATGGTGACCACCGCCACCCGGTCCTCGACCCGGTAGTCCAGATGCTCGAAACCGTGTTCGTGGGGATGCTCCATCTCCAGTTTCATTTCGCCTCCTCCAGACGCAGGATGGCCGCTAGGGCCACCGCGATCATCCGGTCCACCGCGCGGGTCATGACCTCGTCGGACACCAACTCGGGGTCCCCCACTCGGTTGGAAACGGCCAGCACGGTACCCGCCTCGACCCCCCGCATCTTGGCCAGGAGGAAGATGGCGGCCGATTCCATCTCGATCGCCAGGGCACCATAACCGGCCCAAAGGTCCGCCTCCTCCGGGGTGGTCGCGTAGAACCCGTCCTCGGTGACGATAAGGCCGGGGTGCACCCCAGCTCCGCTTTCCTCGGCCGCGTCAACCAGCGCACGGAGCACGCGGTGGCTAGGCACGGGCGCGTAGGGGCGGCCGCCCAGGTACTGCCGGGTGGTGCCGTCGGCGGGTACCGCCCCGGTGGCCACCACCAGTTCCCCCGGACGCACCGCTCGGGAAAGCGCACCTGCGGTGCCCACCCGAATCAACACCCGGGCCCCGAGCCGCACCAGCTCCTCCACCACGATGGCTGCCGAGGGGGTGCCCATCCCCGTGGTCTGCACCGAAACCGGCACCCCGCGGTAGCGCCCGGTATAGCCAACGAGACCCCGATGGTCGTTGTAGAGGCGGGGTTCCTCGAGGAACCCCTCGGCAATCCGGGTTGCCCGTTTGGGGTCGCCGGGCAGAAGCACGTAGGGCGCGAGGTCGCCTTCCTGGGCGTGGATATGGATCGGGCTCACGCCTCCAAGGATACCAGGCGGCCGGCCTCGATCCGCCAACCGGGCCATCCCGCCACCAGCCGCTCGTCGTGGGTGGCCACCAGGAGGGCGGCACCGGTATCGCGCACCAAACCCACCAGGAGATCCATAACCTGGGCGGCGTGAACCGGATCCAGGGCGCCGGTGGGTTCGTCGGCCAAAACCAGGGGCGGCCGGTGGTAAAGGGCGCGGGCCACCGCCACCCGCTGGCGTTCACCGCCGGAAAGGGCGGCCGGCGGGTGGTCGGCCCGGGCCTCAAGCCCCACCGCCGCCAGAAGAGCCCGGCCCCGGCCAGGATCCGGCCGCCCGGCGATCCAACCGGGCAGGAGGACGTTTTCCAAAGCGGTGAGCTCGGGGAGCAGGTAGTGGTGCTGAAAAACCAGGCCCAAAAACCGCCGCCGGAGCCGGGTGATCCGCTCCTCGCCCAGGGCGCTAATGGCGGTCCCCTGCCAGTAAACCGCCCCCCCCTCGGGCCTCAGGATCCCAGCGAGCAGGTGCAAAAGGGTGGTCTTTCCGCTGCCCGAGGGCCCCAGCAAAACGCGGACCTCGCCGGGTTCCAGCCGGAGATCTAGCCGTTCAAAAAGGGGCACACCCGGGTAGCCGAAACGAATGCCCTGGGCCTCGAGAACCGGGGCCGCACTGCCCATGTGTTGTATCCTATCCGGGAACTTTACAGAATGAAAACATCTCATTATGCTAACGATCGGTGATCGTCGATAAAGTATTAAGCCAGTCGGAGCTGTTCGCGGGCCTGCCCCCTGAAGCGGTGAGGGTATTCGCCGGCGCTTGCCAATTGCGGCGGTACCCCAAAGGGGCGGTCCTTTTTCAAAAGGGCGATCCCGGGGACGCCCTCTACGTACTCATTTCAGGGAAGGTGCGGATCTACCGCGAAAGCCTGGCGGGCAAGCTTAAGACGCTCGCCTACTTCCACCCCCCCGAGGTCTTCGGGGAGATGAGCCTAGTGGAGGACCGGCCCCGGAGCGCCACCGCCTTTGCTGAGGAACCCACCGAGCTTTTGGTCCTCTTCCGCGACTACTACCTCCAGATCATCCGCCGCTTTCCCCTCCTGGCCCACAACATCGCCCGCATCATCGCCGCCCGGCTTCGGGAAATGAACGACGAGGTGCTCTTCCTTACTTTCGAGGAAGCCAGGAGCAAGGTCGCGTTCGCCCTTCTAAAGCTTCACCGCCACCGCCATGGCGAACCCCGTGAGGAAGGCTGGTTCGTGCCTATCGTGCACCAGGAGATCGCCAACCTGGCGGGCACCAGCCGGGAAACCGCCACCCGGGTGGTTCACGAGCTGCGCGACCGGAGGATCGTCGAGAGCGTCCCCGGTGGCCTCCTCCTTAGGGACCTCGAGGCCCTGGAAACCGTCCTCTACGGTATCTGATGGTTAAGCTAGCACCCTCCATCCTCTCCGCGGACTTCGCCCGTCTGGGCGAAGCCGCCAAGGCGGCCGAGGAGGCCGGGGCCGACCTCCTCCACCTCGACATCATGGACGGTCGCTTCGTACCCAACCTTACCTTCGGACCGGTGGTGGTCCGTGCCCTGGCCGGGGCCACCGCCCTCCCCCTGTCGGCCCACCTCATGGTGGTCGAGCCCGAGCGCCTCTTCGAGCGGTTCGTCGAAGCCGGGGCGCGGGAGATCTGCTTTCACCTCGAGGCCACCCCCCATCCCCACCGGCTCCTTGCCCAACTCCGGGAGCTTGGGGTTCGGGCAGGGATCGCGATCAACCCTGGCACCCCGGTCGAGGCCCTCATCGACCTCCTACCCGAAGCCGATGCCGTGCTCCTGATGAGCGTGAACCCGGGCTTCGCCGGGCAGGCGTTCATCGAACGCACCTACGACCGGCTGACCCGGCTCAACGAGCTCAGGCGCCGGGAAAACCCCGAGCTAACCATCGCGGTGGACGGCGGGGTAACGCCCGAAAACGCCCCCCGCCTGGCCCGTCTCGGGGCCGACGTGCTGGTGGCCGCTTCCAGCGTCTACAACCACCGGGCACCGGTCCGGGACAACCTCGACCGCTTCCGGAGGGCGCTTGCGAGTCAGGGCTGAGCTGATCCCCCGGCCGGGCCTCCGCTTTCCCGACGTCGTGCTGGTGGTCGACGTCATCCGGGCCACCACCACCGCGGTAGCCTTCCTCGAGGCCGGTGCCCGGGAAGTCTGGTTCGCCCCCGACCACGAAACCGCTCTGGCCTTGAAGCCGAAGGGCTTCGCGGTAGCCGGTGAAAGCCAGGGGCTTAAACCTCCGGGCTTCGACTTCGGCAACGGTCCGCTCGAGGCCCTGGCCGCCCAGGTAGCGGGCCGACCGGTGGTGATGAGCACCACCAACGGCACCCGGGCAGCCCACCTGGCGGCGCGATCGGCGCGCCGGCTGGCCCTGGCCAGCTTGTGGAACCGCGCTGCCGCGGCCGCCTGGGCGGCCCGGGAAGCCCAGGTGGAGATCGCCTTCCTCGCCGCTGGGAAGGAGGGCGGCTTCGGCCTGGACGACACCTACGCCATTGGGGCCGCACTGGACGCCCTGACGGGCGAGCCCGAGGACGGTGCCCTGGCGGCCCTGGCGGTCTTCCGCGGCTACCCCGCCGAAGTGGCCCTCACCCGCTCGAAAGCGGCCCAGGCCCTAAAGGAAGTCGGCCTCGCGGAGGACGTCCGCGCGGTGCTCGACTTGGACCGAAGCCGGCTCGTACCTGTGCTTGACCGGCGCGAAGGCCCCTACCTGGTCTTCACCCGTAGCGCACTTTAATCGCCAAGGCCTCTTCGGCCAGCGCGGGAAGGCGCACGAGTTCGGGGCCGGGGTCGAACCCCCGGTCCACCAGATGGGGGAGCACCACCTCGGTGGGCAAGTTGCCCACCAGCTCGTCGC
>WFNN01000204.1 GCA_015488545.1 Thermaceae bacterium
CCCCCCAGCGCCCCCTCCAGCCAGCGCACCCCGGCGTCCAGCACGGCGTCGACCTTGGCCCGCACCTCGCCGGGATCGGGGCGGCTGTGCAGATGGGCCCCCATCCCTTCGGGGCCGAAGGCGTCAACCAGCCGGGCCAGCACCCGGTGAATCCGGTCGGGCCCCGCCACTCCGTAGGTGTCGGCGACGGCGATCTCCCGCACCCCGAGGTCGCGCAACCGGGCCACGAAAGCCACCACCGCCTCCTCGTCCCAGGGGTCCCCGTAGGGGTTCCCAAAGCCCATCGAAAGGTAAACCACCAGGTCAAGCCGTCCTTTGGTGGCGGCGACCATCCGCTCCACCAGCGGCCAGGACTCCTTGATGGTCCGGCCGGTGTTTTGCTTTTGGAAGGTCTCGCTGATCGAGAAGGGGTACCCCACCGCGGTGAGGTTCTTGGCCGCCAGCGCCCTGAGGAGCCCCTTATCGTTGGCCACGATGGCCAGATAGGTGCGCCCCTTGGGTGGGGGAAGAGCGGCCAGCACGTCCTCGGCGTCCCGCATCTGGGGAACCCGCTTGGGGGAGACAAAGCTGGCCAGATCGAGATGGCGAAAGCCTGCCGCCAGGAGTTCCTTTAAAAAAGCCACCTTGGTCCCGGTAGGGATGAAGCGGCCAAGGCCCTGCCAGGCGTCCCGCGGGCATTCGACGTAGCGGATCGGAATACCAGGGAAGCCGAGTTCCATGCCACCTCCTATACCTGGAAAACCCCCACGTTAAAGCTCGGACGCTCGGGGTTTTGGGCCGCGACCCGGAGGCTCTGAATCAACCAGTCGCGGGTTTCGTGGGGAAAGATGACCGCATCCACCCACAACCGGGCGGCGGCGTAGCGCACGTCGAGCTGCTGGTCGTAACGGGCTTTGATTTGCTGGTAAAGCGCGTCGAGATCCTCGTCGGTAGGTTCCTGGCCGCGGGCTTTGAGCGCCCGAACCTGGATATCGAGCAGGGTCTTGGCCGCCTGGGCACCCCCCATGACCGCGTACTTGGCGCTGGGCCAGGCGAAGATGAAGCGCGGCCCGTAGGCCTTGCCCGCCATCGCGTAGTTGCCCGCCCCAAAGGACCCGCCGAGGATCACGGTGATTTTGGGAACCACCGAGTTGCTCACCGCGTTAACCAGCTTGGCCCCCCGCCGGATGATCCCCGCGTGCTCGGCGTCACGCCCCACCATGAAACCGGTGACGTCCTGCAGGAAAAGGAGCGGAACGAACATCTGGTTGGCCTCGAGGATGAACCGCGCCGCTTTGTCGGCGGCCTCAGGGTAGATCACCCCGCCGACCTCGATCCGCTCCCGCTTCTTGATCACGAGCCGCTGGTTGGCCAGGATGGCCACTGGAAAGCCTCCGATCCGGGCGTAACCGGTGACGATCGTCTCCCCCCACCCCGGCCGGTACTCCAAAAACCGCGAACCGTCCACGATGCGGGCGATCACCTCGCGAACGTCGTAGGGCTGGGTCCCGTCGGGGCTAACCAAACCGTAGAGGTCCTCGGGGTCGTAGGCCGGGGGCTCAGGCTCGCTCCGGTTTTTGGCCCATGGGGCCAGGGCCCCGGGGGCGTAGAGGGCTGCCACCTCCCGGACACGGCGAAGGGCGGACTCGTCGTCGGGCTCGTAGAAATCCACCGTCCCCGAGATCTCGGCGTGAACCCGGGCGCCCCCCAGCTCGTCGGAGCTTATCGCCTGCCCGATAGCCGCCTTGACCAGGGCCGGACCCGCAAGGTAAAGCCCCGACCCCTCGGTCATGATCAGCACATCGGTCATCACCGGCAGGTAGGCCCCACCGGCCACGCAGTTGCCCATGATCGCGCTGATCTGGGGAATGCCCAGGGCGCTCATGCGTGCGTTCAGGTAAAAGATGCGGCCGAAGTCGTCCTGGTCTGGAAAAACCTCGTCTTGCAGGGGCAGGAATACCCCCGCCGAGTCGACCAGGTAGATCGTCGGCAGCCGGTTTTCCATCGCGATGGTCTGGGCACGGATCACCTTCTTAGCGGTGATGGGAAAGAAGGCCCCGGCCTTAACGGTGGCGTCGTTGGCGATGATCATCCAGTCC